>NZ_ANAD01000130.1 GCF_000341245.1 Nocardiopsis halophila DSM 44494 | reverse complement strand
GGCGGGGCCCCGGGGGCCCCCCCGCCTGTACAGCGACGACGACATCGCGCTCCTGCGGCGGATCGCCGAGCTCAGCGGCGAGGGGGTGAACCTCGCCGGCATCGCCCGGATCCTCGTCCTGCAGGAGGAGAACGCCCGTCTGCGCCGGTCCGCCGACGGGGAGCAGGGGGCCGAGCGGCCGCCTGCACCGGGCCGCCGCTCACCGTCCTCGTGATCGCTGTCCGCCGCGGGTCCGCGATCACGGGACCAGGAGCACACGGCTCCCCTCGATCCCTTGCCGGACCGGTGGACCCGCATGTGTCGACGGTCTGGTGCAGAGCATCGAGAGGGGCGCGCGCCAACCGGCGCCGGAGGTGTCCGGCCCCCATGGAAGCGCCGAACGGCGCGTACCGAGTCCTCCGCGACCGCCGGTCCGCCGTGTGCAAGGCTTGCCGGGTCCCGGTCCCCGCACGGGCCCGGCGCTAGGAAGGACACGGATGGACCTGCTCGGCCTGCTCTTCTTCACCCTCTACGTGATCCTGGTCAGCGCGCTGGCGCGCCGGACGCTCGGCGCCCCGATCGGGTGGCCGCGCTCGATCGCGGTGGCGTTGGTCGTGCTCACCTCCGCCTACGGTGCGGCGGTGGCCGTGGTGCAGGCCGCCGGGCTTCCCTTCACCGAGGAGGCGCTCCGGGAGTCCCCGCTCCCCTACGTGGCGCTCGCCGGTCTGGCCCTCGTCTGGGTCTTCCTGTTCGGCCTGGTCGCGTTGGTGCTGCTGGAGCTGTTCGTGCCCACCGGCGCCCTGCCGCCGGTGCGCTCCCTGTTCACCGGGTGGAGGGACCGCCGCAGGCGGGCCCGCCGCTACGCCCGGATCACCGCGATCGCGGTCAAGCACGGCCTGGGCGGCTACCTGCGCGGGCGCCGGCGCACCGCACCGGTGCAGGGCATGGCCAAGACGGCGCGGGCCCTCACCGCGGCGCTGAACGAGGCGGGCGTCGCCTATATCAAGTTCGGGCAGATGCTCTCCACCCGGCCCGACCTGGTCCCCGAGGTCTTCACCCGGGAACTGTCCACGCTGCAGACCCGCGCCGCCCCCGAGCCGTGGCCGGGCATCGAGGGCGCGATCACCGGGGCCCTGGGGCGCCCGGCGGCGGAGGTGTTCGCGTCGGTGGACCCCGCACCGCTCGCCGCGGCCTCCGTCGCCCAGGTGCACGCCGCCGAGCTGCGCGACGGCACCCGCGTGGTGCTCAAGGTGCAGCGGCCGGGGGCGCAGCGCCAGGTCGAGGCGGACGTGGACATCCTGCTGCGGCTGGGCCGCCGGCTGCAGCGCGCCACCGCCTGGGGTGCGGCGCTGGGGGTGCAGCGGCTCGCCGAGGGGTTCGCGGCCTCCCTGGAGGAGGAGCTGGACTACCGCGTGGAGCTGGCCAACATGCAGGCCGTGGCGGCGGAGGTCGGCGGAGACCGCCTGCGGGTCCCGCGGGTCCACCCCGAGTACTCCTCGCGCACCCTGCTGGTGATGGACCGGGTCGAGGGCACCCCGGTCGGCGACGCGGCCGAGCTGCTCGCCTGCTTCACCGCCCAGGAGCGCCGGGAGATCGCCGAGCGCCTGGTCGGGGAGGTGCTGCGGCAGATCACGGTGAGCGGTGTCTTCCACGCCGACCTGCACATGGGCAACATCCTGGTCGGCCCGGGCGGGGAACTGTCGATGCTCGACTTCGGTTCGGTCGGCCGATTGGACAGCGGTGCCCGCAGCTCGTTGGGGCTGATGCTGGCGGCGGTGGACCGGGACGACTCCATCGGCGCCACCGACGCCCTGGTCGACCTGCTGGACCGCCCCGAGGAGCTGGACGAGCGGCGCCTGGAGCGGGAGGTGGGCCAGCTCATGGTGCGCTACGGTTCCGGTCTGGGCGGTCGGGGGACCTCGGACATGTTCGCCGAGCTCTTCCCGGTCGTCCTGGGCCACGGCTTCTCGATCCCGCCGCAGATCGCCGCCGCCTTCCGGGCGCTCACGGCCCTCCAGGGCACGGCGGCGGCCATCAGCCCCGACCTGGACCTGATCCAGGCGGCCCGGCAGCAGGGGCGGCTGATCGCCGACGAGGCGATGTCCGGCGCGGCCCTGCGGGAGTCCCTGGAGGCGCGTCTGATGTCGCTGCTCCCGGCCCTGCAGCGGCTGCCCCGGCGCGTCGACAAGATCACCGAGGACCTGGAACAGGGCCGGTTCACCGTGACCGTCCGCCCGTTCGCCGACCGGGAGGGCCGGCGGTTCCTCACCGACCTGGTGCGCCAGGGGGTGCTCGCGGCCCTGGCGGCCACCGCGGTCCTCGCCGCGATCATGCTGATCACCAGCGACCAGGGCCCGATGCTGGCCCCCGACATGCCGCTCTACACCTTCCTCGGCGCAGGCCTGCTCTTCGTCGGTTTCGTCCTCGCCCTCCGCGCCCTGGTCCTGGTCTTCCGCGACGACACCCCCTGAGGCGCCGTCCTCGCACGAGGACGGAGAAATAGGCAAAGCTGGAAGAGTTCACTCTGACCGGGTGGTCGAAGCTCGGCGGGCTCGTCCGTGACACCAGGCTTTCTCAAGGCCTCACCCAAGCGGCACTGGCCGACCGGGCGGGTGTGGCCCGCTCCTGGCTGGCGCGCGTCGAGGCCGGCCATCGTGGTGTCGAACTGGAGTCCTTGCTCCGACTGACGGTCGTTCTGGATCTCACCCTCGTTCTGCGCTCGAATGCCGACGCGGAGCCGTGTCCAGAGACGCGGTCCGACCGGGCCCACGCCGTCTCGACGGATGAGGCGGCGAATCCGAGGCCCCGCGCCGTGTCGGGAACTCTTCCGTCCCCGCGCCGTCCCACTAAGGCAAGGACATATGCCGTGTGAGCGTCGGACGCAGATCAGATGGTGCTGGGGCCGAGGGCTGGAACGCCTTAGTCCTGGTCGTTCTCCATGTCCCAGGCTGCGAGCTCTTCCTCTCGTGTGCGGTCGGGCGACACGGTCTCCTCATGCGTTCGAAGGTTGCTCACTAGGTTGCTCACTCTGGCTTAGTGAGCAACCTAGTGAGCAACCTAGTGAGCAACTGAAGGCCTCTCCCAGTAGGGTCGGTGCGTGCATGATGACGACTTCCTCGGCCTGGTCCAAGACCTCAGGCGATTCGGGGGCGACCTTGCCGACGTCGAGGTCAAGAGAGCGCACGAGAAGCTCCCGAAGAGCACGCATGAGACGCTGTCGGCCTTCGCCAACACCCGAGGCGGGGTGCTCATCCTCGGCTTGGACGAGAAGAGCGGTTTCCACGCCATCGGGGTGAAGAACGCGGGCAAGCTCGTCGCGGACCTGGGCTCCTACTGCTCGGAGTTCGAACCTCCGATCAGAGCCGTCATCACCGCCCGCACGTTCGAGTCGGTCGACCTCATCGTCGCCGAGATCCCAGAGACCCTGCCTGCGGACAAGCCCTGCCACCTCAAGTCGATGGGCGCCTACCAGGGCAGCTTCATCCGTGTCGGCGACGGCGACCGGCGCATGACCCAGTACGAGATCCTCGCGTTGATGGCCTCGAAAGGGCAGCCCAAGGAGGATCTCGAACCGGTTCCAGGAACGTCGGTCGACGATCTGGACGGCCAGCTGGTCGGAGCGTTCCTCGAACAGCTGCGTGCCCGTCGGCCCTATCGGTACGCCGACATGGAGGATCATGAGGCCCTTTGCAGGATGCGGGTCCTGATCAAGGACGAGGAAGGCGGGGAAAGGCTGTCGCTGGGCGGCCTGCTCGCGCTCGGAGAGTACCCGCAGGAGCACTTCCCCCAGCTCATGATGAGCTTCGTCCACTACCCGGAGGCCGGAGGCGGGTCGCTCCAGAGCGGCGAGCGCTTCCTTGACAATGTCGCCCTCGAAGGCCCCGTCCCCGTCATGGTCCGAGACGCCATGCAGGCGCTCAAGCGGAACATGAAGCGGCGGGCCGTCATTCAGGGCGTCGGTCGAACGGACGTGTGGGAGTACCCGGAGGTCGCTCTGCGAGAAGCCCTCGTCAACGCCCTGGTCCACCGTGACCTGGCCGGCCACGCGCGCGGCGCACAGGTCCAGGTGTCGATGTACCCGGACCGGCTCGTCATCCAGAACCCCGGTGGGCTCTTCGGCGCTGTGACGATCGACAACCTTGAGGACAATCCCCCCTCCTCGGCGCGGAACGCCGTGCTGATGGACATCCTGCAAGACGTTCCGGTCCCCGGAACGGGCCAGAGCGTCTGCGAGAAGCGTGGGTCCGGGATCCAGGACATGCTGCAGGCTCTTCGTGCGGCCCACATGGGTCCTCCGGCCTTCACGGACCGGTTGGCGTCCTTCAAGGTCGTCTTCCCCAACCACACCCTCTTGGACGAGGACACCGTCGCGTGGATCAACTCTCTGCGCGAGAACGGACTCACGAACAGCCAGTGCATAGGCCTGGCTCTGCTCCGCTCGGGAGAATCGCTGACCAACCCGCGATACCGAGCCGCAACGGGTGTGGACTCCCGCGTGGCCACGACCGAGCTTCAAGATCTGGTCGCTCGCGAGCTTGCTGTACAAGAGGGGGAGCGCCGGTCGTCCCGCTACAGACTGCATCCCGCGCTCGATCCCGAAACGGACCGGGCCGCCGTCCCTGCTGAGTCCAAGCCCCAACGCCGCAAGGACCGAACGGAAGAGATCCTCGCTGCTCTGGGGGACCGGACCCTCAGCCGCGTCCAGATCGAGGCTGCCACGGGCCTGCCCAGGCCGACGGTCCTGCGGTGGCTGGACAGGCTGAAGAGACAGGGCCTTGTGGAGAGTGTCGGGGAGAGCCGGAACGACATCCGCTACCGCCGGACGGGCCAGCAGCGCTTGTACGAGCCGATCTGACGTGCCCCGACACGCCGCTTACGCACCAGCGTCGTTGCTGTTCCGAGGGGAGATCGGCCGGTCCCACCGGGAACCGGGTCCCCTGGAGGGCCTTCCGGCGCCCGGCAAAGCAATAGGCCCTGGCCCGCTTTCGCGGACCAGGGCCTCTCGGCTCCTGCGCACTCGGGAGGATTCGAACCCCCAACCTTCTGATCCGTAGTCAGATGCTCTATCCATTGAGCTACGAGTGCCTGTTTTCTGTTGTGTCCTCCCAGGTGGTCCCTGTCCTCCCGGGCGACGTCTAAGACTCTACCAGAGTCCGCGGAGGGCTTTGACCGCATTGCGTGCGGGGCGGGGCGGGGCGGCGCCCGGGGACGGCCCCGGGCGCCGCCGGGGCTAGCGGGCCTGCGGGCCCGCCCCGCCGGAGACCAGGGAGGGGATGTCCTCGGCCGGGTCCAGCGTGTAGGCGTACGGCGGGTCCTCGACGTCGCCCGCGGTCGCGGGGGCGCCGGAGTCGTCGTAGACGTTGCCCCGCTCGACCAGCTCGCCCGGGCCGGAGCTGCCGTAGCCGACCTCGGTCGGGGTGTCCACGCCCCGGAAGTAGTTGCCCTCGACCAGGACCTGGGCGCCCATCGTGGAGGCGACCCCGTACTCGGCGTTGTCCACGTAGTAGTTGTTGAACACGTGCGCGCTCGCGGAGAAGCGCACCCGCGGGTGGCGGGTGTCCGAGCCGTCGAAGAAGTTGTGGTGGTAGGACACCCGCAGGTGGCCGGCGTCCTCGGTGTGGTCGTCGCTGTGGCCGAGCAGCATCGACTTGTCGTGCTCGAACACGTGGTTCCACGAGACGGTCACGAAGTCCGACTCGCGCTTGATGTCGACCGTCCCGTCGTCTCCCCCGGTGAAGGAGTTGTGGTCGATCCAGACATTGGTCGACCCCTCCTGGACGTTCACCGCGTCGTCGTCCCAGTCGGCGAAGTGCAGGTTCCGGATGACGACGTTCTCGACGCCGCTCAGGTCGAATCCGCCGCCGGTGATCGCCGCCGAACCGTCGCCGACGATCGTGGTGTTGGACCCGACGTCGTTCATGCCCGACAGGTCGATGTCGCCGGTCACCTCGACCACGCGGGCCTCGTCGCCGGAGACCGCGTCCAGCAGCGCCCCGGCGTCGGAGACCCGGACGGTCTCCCCGCCGTCGCCGCCGGTGGTGCCGCCGTTCTCGGCGGCCCAGCCGACCGGGCCGTCGGCGAGCGGGGAGCCGACGTCCTGGGCGGTGTCCTGGGCGCCGGCGGGGGACGCCGCGGTGCCCGTGTTGGAGGGGAGGGCCAGGGCCACCGCCGCGGCCGCGCCGACGCCCAGGGCGGCCGCGCCCGCGCCGAGGACGAGGCGACCGCGGCCGTGCCGGGAATGGGTGCGTGCAGACTGCATCGAGGAGTCTCCTCGTGAATCGGGGACAGAACCCGGGAAGCGCGCCCTGCCGGTGCGCAGTGGGGGTGCGTGGCGGCCGGATCGGCGGCCGCGTTCCGACACGGTAAGGAAATCGCTTTCCCGGTGCGGAGGACGCTACGGCGGCGAGAGAATCGTGTCAAGGGCGGGAAAGTGGGCGATTCCGCCGCATGGTCATCCGTATTTAATTAGTAAAGCGCTTTCCTGTTCCGGACCGGAAGTCCTGATCCGGCGAAGAATGGAAAAAGGGGGTGTACCGGCCCGTCGGCCGGCACACCCCCGATCGGTCCGGGTCAGGCAGAGGCGTCCGTCAGTGCCTCCGACCAGAGCGCCAGCGCCTCGTCGATCTGGTCGGCGTCCACGACCAGCGGCGGGATCATCCGGACCACGTTCCCGTGCGGCCCGCAGGTCAGCAGGAGCAGCCCGCGGTCGGTCGCCGCCTTGTGCGCCTTGGCCGCCGTCTCGGCGTCGGGGGAGCCGTCCGGCGCGGTGAACTCGCTCGCCGCCATCAGCCCGAGCCCGCGCACGTCGCCCACGCGCCCGTGTCCCTCGGCCGCCTTGCGCATCCCGGCCAGCAGCCGCTCCCCGTTCCGGGCCGCGTTCTCCACCAGCCCTTCCTCGCGGATGACCTCCAGTGTGGCCAGCGCCGCCGCGCACGCCACCGCGTTGCCGCCGTAGGTGCCGCCCTGCGACCCGGGCCAGGCGCGCTCCATGATGCTCTCCGGCGCCGCGATCGCCGACAGCGGGAAGCCGCTCGCCAGCCCCTTCGCGGTGACCACCACGTCCGGGCGCACCGCGGTGTGCTCGTGCCCCCAGAACCGGCCGGTCCGACCGAAGCCGGTCTGCACCTCGTCGGCGACCAGCAGGATGCCGTGCTCGTCGGCGCGCCGCCGCAGCCCCTCCAGGAACGCGGGCGGGACCGGCACGTACCCGCCCTCGCCCAGCACGGGCTCGATGAAGAACGCCGCCGTGTCCCGGGGCGAGGTGACCGTGGCGAACAGGTAGTCCAGCTCGGCGAGGGCGTACTCGACCGCCTGGTCCTCGGTCATCCCCAGGCGGTAGGCGTAGGGGAAGGCGGAGACCGCGACGCCGGGCATCAGCGGCCCGATCCCCGCGCGGATCTTGGTCCCGGAGGTGGTGAGGGAGGCGGCGCCCATCGTGCGCCCGTGGAAGGAGCCGTCGAAGACGACCGCGTTCTGCCGGCCGGTGGCCTGCCGGGCCAGCCGCAGCGCGGCCTCGACCGCCTCGCTGCCGGAGTTGACGTAGAAGAGCCGGTCCAGCCCCTCGGGCAGGACCGTGCCCAGCTCCTCGGTGAGGCGCAGCAGCGGACGGTGCATGACCGTGGTGTACTGCCCGTGGATGAGGGTGGCGACCTGCCGCTGCGCCGCCTCCACCACCTTGGGGTGGCAGTGGCCCGTGCTCGTGACCCCGATTCCGGCGGTGAAGTCCAGGTAGCGGCGGCCGTCCTCGTCGTAGATGTGCACGCCCTCGCCGCGTGCGGCGAGGACCGGTGTGGCCTGCTTCAGGACCGGGGACAGCCGGGCCGACTGCTCGACCATGCGCGCGAACCTCATTCCGTAGGATTGTTGACAATCGACGGCGCTATGGAATCATCCGCCTGGAGCGGTGTCCAGACCGCGCTCCTCCGGGTCCCTACCCGCACCCCCGTTAGCCAACCAGGACCGGCGGGAAGGGGGCCGGGCAGGGACGAGCGAGAGGGAGCGGCAGACCGATGGCGCAGCACAGCGACGAAGTGAAGGCCGTCGAGCAGGTGGACAAGCGGCTCATGGTCGGCGGCCGGTGGCGCGACGCGAGCGGCGGCGCGACGTTCGCCGTCGAGGACCCCTCGACGGGCGAGGCCCTGTGCCGGGTGGCCGACGCCGGACGGGACGACGCCTTCGCCGCCCTCGACGCCGCGGCCGGAGCCCAGGCCTCGTGGGCCGCCGTCGCCCCGCGCGAGCGCGGGGAGGTCCTGCGCCGGGCCTTCGAGATCCTCATGGAGCGCCAGGAGGAGCTGGCGTTGCTGATGACCCTGGAGATGGGCAAGCCCCTGGCCGAGGCGCGCGGCGAGATCGCCTACGCCGCCGAGTTCCTGCGCTGGTTCTCCGAGGAGGCGGTGCGCGTCTCCGGCGGCTACGCCACCTCCCCCGACGGCAAGTCGCGCTTTTTGATCATGAAGCGCCCCGTGGGCCCGTCCATGCTCATCACGCCGTGGAACTTCCCCATGGCGATGGGCACCCGCAAGATCGGCCCGGCGGTGGCGGCCGGGTGCACGATGGTCCTCAAGCCCGCCCAGCAGACCCCGCTGTGCGCCCTGGCCCTGGCCGGGATCCTGGAGGAGGCCGGCCTGCCCGAGGGCGTGCTGAGCGTGCTGCCCACCACCGACCCGGGCGGGGTGACCGAGCCGCTGCTGCGCGACGGCCGCATCCGCAAGGTGTCCTTTACCGGCTCCACCGGGGTCGGCCGCGCCCTGCTGGAGCAGAGCGCCGAGCAGGTGCTGCGCACCTCCATGGAGCTCGGCGGGAACGCCCCCTTCCTGGTGTTCGGCGACGCCGACCTGGACGCCGCGGTCGAGGGCGCCATGCAGGCCAAGATGCGCAACATCGGCGAGGCCTGCACCGCCGCCAACCGGTTCTACGTGCACGAGTCGGTGGCCGCCGAGTTCTCCCGCCGCCTGGGGGAGCGCATGGGCGCCCTGACGGTCGGCCGGGGCACCGAGGACGGGGTCCAGGTGGGGCCGCTCATCGACTCGCGCGCGCGGGAGAAGGTGCAGCGCCTGGTGGACGACGCGGTGGACCGCGGCGCGCGCGTGGTCGTCGGCGGCGAGGAGGCCGAAGGGCCCGGGTACTTCTACCGGCCCACGGTCCTGGAGAACGTCTCCCAGGACAGCGACATGTACTCGACGGAGATCTTCGGCCCCGTGGCGCCCGTGAGCGTCTTCAGCACCGACGAAGAGGCCCTGAGCGCGGCCAACGACACCGAGTACGGACTCGTCAGCTACGTCTACACCAGCGACGTGAAGCGCGCGCTGCGCGTCTCGGAGGCGCTGGAGACCGGGATGGTGGGCCTGAACCAGGGCATCGTCTCCAACCCCGCGGCCCCGTTCGGCGGGGTGAAGCACTCCGGCCTGGGCCGCGAGGGCGGAACCGTCGGCATCGAGGAGTTCCTGGACACCAAGTACGTGGGCATCGGCGGCATCTAGAGCAGGAGTCGGAGAAACGGCGAACAGGGCCGGGAGGCGGAGACTCCCACCTCCCGGCCCTGAGCCGCTCGCCCCGGTCCTCCTGAAAGAGGTTCCCGCTGGTTCCGTGGGGCGGCCGTCGCTCTGCGATGGGTCCGTAGAGGGGGGCGAGTGAGTCATCGGTAGTGGTGATCTCACCACTTCAGGCCGCCGAAAGTGGTGACCTCACCACTATCGGTACGGGCGGCCCCCGCACGAGGCGCATGAACCGGCGGTTGGAAGCGGAGCGGGCCCGGCCACGGCCCTACGCCCCAGAGGCCGAGCGCCAGGGCGTTCGCGGGCCTTCCTGGACCGGGACGTCCCACCACCGGCCCCCTATCGAGACCGGCGGCCGAACACCTGCTGAGCGCTGTCCCGTCCCCTTCGGACATTGCGTCCACGCGCGATGTCAGTCGTCCTCTTCGGGGTTCTCGAACTCCGCCGCCACAGGGGCGCGGGGGTGGTCCTCGTCCTCGCCGGTCCCGGTGTCCACGTCCACGCGGAAGCGCAGCGAATCCGCCGCGTCCTCCGGGACGAGGAAGCTCGCCACGAATCCGCCCGTGTCCCCCGGCCGCAGCGGTTCGCCCTCGGTGTCGGTGCACCCGAGGAAGCCGGGGAAGACCACGTCCTCCAGGCCGGCGCGGTTCGCGTACTCGTTGGTCGTCTCCCAGGTGCGCCCGCGGTCGTCGGTGGCCTGGAAGCTGCAGGTCTCCAGCATCTCCGCCGAGCGCTCGTCGGACGGCGTCGCCTTGAACACCGCGTCGACCAGCGTGATCCCCGCCGGGGGCGGCTCGGCGCCGATGTACTCGTCGACCACCACCCCGGCGAGCTCCCAGTCGCTCCCGGCGAGGGAGGCCGTGGCGTCCTGGGCGGGGACCGGCTCGGGCGGGACCGCTCCGGTCTCCTCCCACTTCTCGGTCTCCAGCCACCACGGGCCGACGAGCGAGACGGGCAGGAGGACGGCGATGCCCGCGATCCAGGGCAGGTGCAGCCGCTTCCACAGCGGTGCGCGGTCCGTCCGGGGCGCTCCCCGGCGCCGGCCCCCGGCGCCCGGCCCCTGAGGCCCGGAGGGGCCGACAGCGGGCGGACCGGCGTAGGGGCCGGTGTTCGGTCCGGGGCCCATCCCGTGGACCGGGACGCCGGGCGGCTGTCCTTGCGGGGGCTGTCCTTGCGGGGGCGGTGCGGCGGGCCGTGCACCCGGCGGGGGGCCGGTCGGAGCGGGCCCCAGGGGTGCGTACGACGGGTGTCCCGGCTGCGGCGGGCCCTGCGGCTGTGGTGGCCGCTGCGCGTTCGGGGGCCCGGCGGGGTGCGGCGGGCGGCCGGGGGGAGGTCCTTGCGAGGGCCCCTGCGGGGTTCCCCGAGGCGGGCCGAACTGCGGGTGCTGCGGCCCCGGCTCCTGCCCGGCCGGCGCGTTCGGCGCCTTCGGGGGGTTCGGCGCGCTGGGCCGACCGTACGGCTCACGCCCCTGCGGGGCGGGGCCCTGCGGGTCGCGGTCCTGGGGATCGTGAGGGGCGGGCACGGGCCGTCACACCTTCTGCATCCGGGGTTCGGGCACGTCGATGGCCTCTTCGGCGCCGGCGATCGCCTTCTTCAGCTCGTCCCCGCTCAGCCCCAGCTTCACGTGGGCCTCGCCGGACAGCCGCCGGTCGATGCCGGTGGAAACGTTGACCTCCAGCACCGGGTCCTTCAGGGCGTCCTCCGGCACCTCGAACGCGGTCGCCCCGCGCATCGGGATGCCGGGCGGGAACCCGTCGCCGACGCCGCCGAAGGTGTTGTACAGCCACGACGTCGCGCCGTAGACGTTCTTGTCCCCGCTGTCGAGGCGGGCCTCCAACCGGGTGAGGTGGTCCTCCCGGGCGGTGACCTCCAGGAAGACCACCATCCACACCCCCTCGGCCTCGAAGTACTCGGGCTCCGGCCCGAAGTCGGAGAGCGCGGAGTCCCCCGCGTCCCCGGAGCCGTCCGCCACGGCCCGGGCGAAGCGCACCTCGTCCACCCGCACGGTGAAGGAGCGCGCGTCCACCGCCGAGGACGCGTCGCCGGAGGCCACCATCGGCAGGGTCGCGTCCACCGATGAGGAGAACCGCAGCGACTGGGCGCCCATGAGCAGCGCCAGCAGCACCAGCGAGGCGAGCACGGTGGGCCAGCGCCGGCGGCCGCCCTCGTCCGGGGGCGGCGGTGAGGCCGGCGGCCCGGCGGCGGGGACGGGCGGCTGCGGGGGCGGCGGCGGGGGAAGGGGAGCGCTGACGGTGATCACTCCTCGTCGACGGGCAGGTCGACCACGGCGCGGGGGCGGTTGTCGGTCCACCACCGCTTGGTCTCGTCGGTGAAACCGGCCTCGTACTTGGCCCCGGTGACGGTCACCTCGACCTCGTCCACCTGGGCGATCTGCCCGGAGACGTCGTCCGGTTCGGCGAGCAGGTCCTCGCCGAAGATCTCCTCGCCGGTCTTGGGCGTGGTGTCGTCGGGGTCCTCCTCGGACAGCGGCCAGCTCAGGACCACCTCCTCGGGCATCCCCGGCTGCAGGTCGGAGGCGGTGACCTCGGGGTGGCGGGTGAGCGCCATCCGCATCGGGCCGGGGGCCAGGTCCTTGCGGCCGAACCGGGGCTTGAACAGCCCGCCGATCTCCGAGACCGAGACCGGCTCGTTGAACCGCGACTCGATGTCGGCGCGGATGTCGAGGGTGAACTGCCCGGTGTCGGGGTTCCGGCCGAAGGCCGCCTCGTGCAGCCGCAGCTCGATCAGGGAGTTGCGGATCTCGTCGCCGGGCTCGACGGTGCGGTGCTCGGTCGCGGTGGCGGACTCCAGGCCGCCCCCCGCCCAGAGGCCGGCGACGGCGGCCGCGACCGCGAGGACACCCACGGTGACGGCGGCCAGGCGTGCCCGGGTGCTCCGGGGCAGACGGACCAGCGGAGCTTCTTCGGGGTCGGGCGCGTGGTGGGCCACGACAGGGAAGTTTAGAGGCGATGGGTGACTGAAGGGGGGCAAGCGGCCGAAAGAGGACAGCGGGCCTGGGTGTGAAGCCCCTGCCCGGGGGAAGACGAGGCCTTCCGGTCACACTCGCGACGGCTCACCGACGCCCACCGGACGACCGGTCGGCGCTCGCCCGCTGCCGGACCTGGGCCCAACCGCGGGCGACCACGGCCGCGCGGCCGGTTTCGGGTGGCGGTGACGGCGACTGAAAGCGGTCTGAAAGCGCCCCAGAAGACGGCGTCTCTAACGTGGAGCACGTTCGGCCAGACCGGGACCCCGCGGGAGGACGGCCCGCGGGTCCGGTCCGGCACGCCCACGGCGTTCGATGCGGTGGTTGAGCCGCATCCGGGGGGTGCCCGTTCATAGATGAGATGGGATGGGATTCGATGCTGCTGACTGAGCCGAGCCGGGTTGACGAAGAGTTCTTCCGGATCGTCGAAGGCCTCGACGCTCCTGACGCCGTCGGTGCCTCGCCGGTCGCCAAGTTGCGGCCCGCGAGCGACGACGACGGCGGAGACTCCCGCCAGGAGGAGATGGAGCCCTGGGAGGACGAGGACGACCTGGTCGGAGTGGACATCGAGCTGCCGTAGGGCGCACCTCCGAAAGTGAGGCGCACCTGCGGTCTCACGGAACAGGGAAGTGTGGCATGACGGGGTACAAGACGCTGCAGGAGGAGTTCGACGCCATCGTGGCCGGGCTCGGGGACGTCTTCGTGAAGTTGAAGCCCTACGAGGATCCCATCCCGGGTGGCGGGCAGGAGAAGGAGCGCGAAGCCGACGGGGGCGACGCTCCGGCGGACTCCGAGGAGACGCCGGCGAAGTCGGACGGCTGACCCTCGCAGTAGCTCAACAGGGAGACCGGCGGAGGTCGGTCCCGCAAATCCTCGGTCCGAGGAGCGCGCCGGATCCACAAATGGCCTTGATACAGTGCCATTTGTGGATTTTGGCGTTCTCGGACCTGTTTCGGCGTGGCGGGACGATGGTGAGCCGATGCCTGTCGGCGGGCCGAGGCAGCGCTGTGTGCTGGGAGCGCTCCTGGTCGAAGCGGGTAAAGAGGTCCCGATCGACCGGCTGATCGAGTATCTGTGGGACGACGATCCGCCCCGGACGGCACGCTCCGTGATCCAAGTACAGGTTTCCCACCTCCGGCGTTCTTTTCCCGGGTTGATCGTGACTACTCCGGGTGGATATCTCGCCGATATCGATCAACAGAAAGTGGACCTCCACCGCTTCCGCGGCCTCGTCGCGCGCGGCCACGCGGCGGCGAGTACCGAGGAGGCCGTCGCCCTTTGGGAGCGCGCACTCGAATGCTGGAAGGGGCGCCCCTTCTCCGGTACCGGGACCGACCGCCTCTGGTACGCACTGGGCCAGCCGCTCGTCGAGGAGCGCTGGGCGACGGTGACCGCCTGGGCCGACGCGGCCTTCGCCCTCGGCCGCTACAGCGACGTGGTCACCCGGCTGACCCCGCTGGTGCGCGAGGACCCGTTGCGTGAGCGCCTGCAGTACCTGCTCATCGCCGCCCTGAACCGCAGCGGCCAGCGGGCCGCGGCGCTCAGCGCCTACCAGGAGAACCGGCGCTACCTGGCCGAGGAGCTGGGGGTCGACCCCAGCCCGGAGCTGGTCGACCTGCACGAGCGCATCCTGACCGAGACCGAGGGGCGCGAGGCGGTCGCCGAGCCCGCCGCGGGGGAGCCCCCACAGGCCCCGTGGCCGACGTCGGCCGCCCGCAACGACCTGCCGCGGGACCTGCCCGACTTCACCGGACGCCAGGAGGACGTGCGCGTACTGCTGGAGGCGGCCGAGCGCGGCGAGGACACCGCCTCGGTGTACGTGGTCACCGGCCCGGGCGGGGTCGGCAAGACCTCGCTCGCGGTCCGCGCGGCGCACCTGCTGGAGCACCGCTATCCGGACGGCGCCTTCTTCATCGACCTCAACGGTTTCAGCCCCGAGCAGGGGCCCGCCTCCCCCGAGGCCGCCCTCGGGACGCTGTTGCGCGCCGTGGGCGTGGCCCCCGAGTCCATCCCGGACACACTCGAAGAGCGGTCCGCCATGTGGAGGGCCCGGCTGTCCGGGCGCCGGGTCCTGGTCGTCCTCGACAACGCCGCCGGGTACGCCCAGGTCCACCCCCTGCTGGCGGGGGCCGGGTCGTTCACCCTCATCACCTCGCGCCACGACCTGCCCGGGCTGAGCGGGGTAGGGCACCTCTCGCTCGACATGCTCGGCAGGGACGACTCCCTCCGGTTGCTGGAGATGGTCCTGGGCGAGGACCGTGTCGCCGCCGAGCCCGAGGACGCCGGGGCGGTCGTGCAGTTGTGCGGGGGCCTCCCACTGGCCCTGCGCATCATCGCCGGACGCATGCTGCACCGGAGGCGCTGGACGTTCGCGCACGTGCGCCAGCGGTTGGCGGAGGAGCGGCGGCGCTTCCTCGAACTGCGCGTCGACGGGCAGAGCGTCGAGGCGGTCTTCGAGCTATCCTACCAGAGCCTCACCGATGAGCAGCGGCGCGCCTTCTGCCTGCTCGGAACCATGATCGGCGGCAGTGTCGACCTGATGGGCGCAGCGGACCTGCTCGACGCGGACCCGCCCGACGCCGACGACCTCCTCCAAGACCTGGTCACCGTCTGCCTGCTGGACGAGCCGAGCGCGGACGTCTACCGCTTCCACGACCTCATCGGCGATTACGCGCGGCACAAGGCCGCCGCGGAGCCGGAGGGCAAGGAGGCCGACGACGCCCGGTGGCGGCTCGCCGAACACTACCTGCAGCGGGCCAACGAGGCCGCCGGCCACCTGGGACCCCGAGCGCACGAGTACGACCTGGCGGTGACCCGGCGTTCCCGGTACGAGGGCGGCATCGGGAGCCGGGACGAGGCCGTCGCCTGGTTCGAGCGGCACCAGAACAACCTGGTGTCCGTGGTGGACTACTTCGCTGAGCGTCAGGCGAGTGAGCACACCTGGCAGATCGCCGATGCGGTGTGGCGCTTCTACGCCGTGCACGGACGTACCGAACTTCTGCTGGCCACCCAGGAGAAGGCGCTGGCGGCGAGCCGCGAGCAGGGAAGCGAGCGCGGCAGCTCCGTCACCTTGATCGGGCTCGGCATCGCCCGAGGGCTGGCGGGGCGGTACGAGCTGGCGCTCGACCTGTTCCAGGAGGCCAGGGAGCTGCTCGCCAAGCTCGACGACGATCTCGGGCTGATGCGTGTCGAGGCCAACATCGGGATGGTCTACGAGCGGCTGGGCCGGTTCCGCGACGCCGTGGTCTCCCTGACCAACGTTCTGGAGCACGCCCGCAGGACGGGCAACCGCCGCCTGGAGTTCTTGCAGATCCTCAACATCGGCATCATGCGGCAGATGATCGGCGAATACGAGGAGGCCGTCGTCGCCGGAAGAGCCGTGCTCGACGCCCCTGCCGACGTCGTCTCCCCGGACACGCGCGCCGCGGCATTCCGGCTGATCGGGGATTCCCACACCGGCCTCGGAGACCACGACCGGGCCGTGCACTACCTCGAGCAGGGCGTCACGACGGCGCGGGAGTGCGGCGACCGGTCCAGCGAACTCTACGCACTGAACGGCTTGGCGATCGCACTGGGCGGGCGAGGCGAGAGCGAACGAGCGGAGCAGCTCCATCTGGAGGCCCTGGACCTCGGTAAGGAAGCGTCTTTGGGCAGTGCCGACTCCGAGATCCTCAACGGTCTCGGCCTCACCTACCACCGCGCGGGCCGGATCGACGAGGCGCGGGAGACGTACGAGAAGGCGCTGCGCGTCGCCCGAGAGCGCAAGGAGCGTTTCGCGGAGGGGAAAGCGCTGCTCGGGCTCGGAACGCTGCAGCAGCCCAAGGACTCCCGGGAGGCCGAGACCGCGCGCGACCGGCTCTCCGCGGCGACGGCGATCTTCACCGAGATGGGGGTACCCGAGGCCGGCGAGGCGCGCAGCGCGCTACAGCGCTTGGGAGGCCGCGTGCCTGCTCCCCGGAGCGAGAGCGTCCCGGACGGCGACGCCGATCACGATCTCCCGGAGGCCGAGGGCCTGCCCGACGACCTGGACGCGCCGTGGCGGGATCAGTAGCCCTCCCAAGCCTCCTGCTCCTGCTGGTAGCCGAGGACGGCCGGGTCGAGCAGCGTCGAGGCGCGCACGTCCCGCTCCTCCCCGGGGCCTGCCTCTCCGCCGTCGCCGGTCGTGCGCTCGCGGTCCTTGGGGAACACCTTCGCCGCTTCGAGGACCCGCTCGTCGAGGAACCTCAGCTCGGGCGCGTCCTCCGGCAGTGTGAGCTCCGGGGCGCCCTCCCCGGGGCCGCCCTCGGTCGGCCGTGCCAGGTAGAACCCCCAGTTGCCGAAGCTGGGCACGTCCACGTTGTAGGGCACCGCGCTCCAGCCGGAGTCCTCCAGCGACTCGGCCACGCTCCAGTAGGCGTCCGCCGCGAAGTAGGGCGACCCCGCCTGCACCGACATCAGTCCGCCGTCCCGCAGCGCCCCGCGGACCAGCCCGTAGAACTCCACCGAGTACAGCTTGGCCGTGGCGACGTCGTCGGCGTCGGGCATGTCGACGACGACGGCGTCGAAGCGGCTCCGCTGCTCGCGCAGCCACGTGAAGGCGTCGGTGTTGACGACCTCCATGCGCGGGTCGTCCAGGGCGCCCTCGTTGAGGTCCGAGAGCACCGGGTCGGTGCGGGCCAGCCGGGTGACGGCCGGGTCCAGGTCGACCAGGGTCACGTGCTCGACGTCGGGGTACTCCAGCACCTCGCGGGCGGCCAGCCCGTCCCCGCCGCCCAGCATCAGCACCTCCCCGCGCGGCCCGGCCATCGCGGGGTGCACCAGCGACTCGTGGTAGCGGTATTCGTCCAGCGAGCTGAACTGCAGGTCGCCGTTGAGGAAGAGCCGGGTGTCCCGGCCGTCGGTCGTGCGGGTGAGCACGACCTCCTGGTAGGCCGAGCGCTCGGCGTGCACGATCGGGTCGCGGTAGAGCGCCTGGCGCGCGGTCACCTCGAAGCGGCCGGAGTAGACGAACGCGGCGGCGAGCACCGCGAGCACCACCGCCATCCCCAGCGCCGCCCCGATCCGGGCGCGCGGGCGCAGGGTCGCGCGGAAGATCCACAGCACCACCCACATGCCGACCAGGGCGTTCAGCGCCCCCACCGCGAGGGCGCCCTCGACCAGGCCCAGGAGCGGCAGCAGCAGGAACGGGAAGGCCAGGCCGCCGACGAGCCCGCCCACGTAGTCGGCGGCGAACAGGTCGGCGACCGCGTCGGCGGCGTCCTGGCGCCGGATCCGCTGGATGAGCTTCATCAGCAGCGGGATCTCGGCGCCGATGAGCGCCCCCACCGCGAACGCGCACAGCACCAGCGCGGGCTGGTACATCGACAGGTAGGCGTAGGCCCCGTACAGGAGCAGCACCGACAGGCCGCCGACCAGCGACAGGGCGCCCTCGATCACGATGAACCAGAACGCGGGCCGGTCGGTCAGCCGCTTGGAGGCCAGCGAGCCCACCCCCATGGCGAAGACCATGACGCTGAGCACGATCGAGGCCTGGGTGACGCTGTCGCCGAGCAGGTAGCTGCCCAGCGCCACCAGCGCGAGTTCGTACACCAGCCCGCAGGCCGCGCAGATGAACACGCCCAGCAGCACCAGGAAGCGGGCGGCGCGCGGTCCGACCGGAAGGCGGACGGGGGAGGCGCCCGAGGCGGGCGCCTCCCCCGTCCGCGCGGCCCCTTCGGAGCCGGACATCAGGAGATCGCCGCCGCCACGACCAGGGCGACGGACACGTGGGCGGTCGCGTTGATCCACGCGGCGGGGCGCAGCTCGGTGTGGTTGACCACGTCGCCGAGGCGGCCCGGGGTGAGCAGGTCGATGGCGACGAAGGACAGGGTCATCAGCACCAGGCCCACCACCCCGTAGACGGCGGTGCGCAGCAGCCCGTCGGCCACGGTCCCGCCGGAGGCGTAGATCGCCATGGCCACCACCATGGCCACCCCCAGGGTGTTGGCGGCCAGTACGAGCGTGGCGTTGGGGTTGCGCTGCTCCCAGATGAGCACGTGCAGCCTGCCGGGCGTGAGCAGGTCCACGAGCAGGTATCCGGCGAGCATCAGGACGAGGCCGAGGGCCCCGTAGGCGAGAACGGCCAGGGCTTCATAGAGGATGAACATCGCGTCTCGGGGGTTCCTTGTCTGTCTCGTTCCGTCACGGGTGCCGGCTGTGCCGCCGGCGGTTGCGGGGCCGGCGTCACTTGCCCCATCCGGGGCCGCCGCCCCGGAATCCGGAGCCGTCGCGGGATCCGCCGCCCCAGAAGGAGAAGAACCCGCCGCCACCGGATCCGCTGCTCGAACCGCTGGACCCGTGGGAGCGGGAGGTGTCGCAGCCGACGTAGATGTAGCGGCCGTCCTCGCGCTCGTAGTCGCCGCGGTCGTCGTTGTACACGTACTCGCCGTTGACGAGGTCGTAGTCGCCGCAGTCCGGCCGGGCCGAGGCGCTGCCGCACGAGGCCAGGGCGATGACGAGGACGATGCCCCCGAGGCCGGCGATCAGCAGGACCTTGCCCAGGTTCCCTTCGAGGTTCACTGTGCGGGACTCCTTTCAACAGGGGCGTCGGCGGCGGTCCGGATCCGCGTCCGGGTGCACACCAGCTCCCCGGCCTGGGGGTAGGCGTGCCAGGTGCGCCAGTGCAGGTGCCCGGGGGCGGGGGAGGCGGCGTCGAGCGCGGTCACGGCCGACGGCGACCCGGGGAACGCGGCGGCGAGGGCGGCGGGGCGGCCGTCGAGCCGGTCGACCAGGGCGCGCACGCGCCGCTCCAGCTCGGTCCCGGTGAGGCGCTCGACCGTGCTGGTGAAGGCGTAGGAGGCCAGGCCGGGGACGTCGGGGGCCGCCGAGGCGGGCAGGTCCCCGTCCCGGTCCGGCAGGCAGGCGACGGTCTCCACGGTGCCCGCGGCCCCCGGGAGGACGACCTGGTGGGAGGCGCCCAGGACGCGCAGTTCGACCTCGGTCCCGCCCAGCAGGACGGAGCGCGCGGCGAGGGCGGGCAGCGGCGGCCGCTCCAGGCTCCAGGCCAGGTCGCGGGCGCGGGTGTCGGCGAAGGGGACGCGGACCGGTACGGCGGCGGGTGCGGGTGCGGGTGCGGTGCGCACGTCAGCCTCTCCCGCCGTCGGAGCCGCCGGACCCGTCGGAGGTGGGGTAGACGGTCAGGGTCCCCGGGGAGACGGGGGCGCCGGTCGCGGCCTCCCAGCCGCCGTGGTCGAAGCGCTCGAAGGAGAGCAGCGAGCCGTCGTCGGCCTCGTAGTCGGCGTAGTCCATGCCGCCCGAGGCGCGCAGACCGGTGGTGCCCTCCGAGCGGTAGGAGGCACTGCCGCGCTCGCTGAGCCGGTAGCGCGTCCCCTCCAGCTCCAGGGACGAGGCGCCGGGGACCAGGTCCAGCTCGGGGCGGCCGGTCCACAGTGCCAGCTGCAGGTCGGGGTCCTCCTCGACGGAGAGCCAGCGGCGGGCACCGGTGCCGCCCGCGTCCCCGGCGTCCACGAAGTGCTCGGCCCACTGCGCGCCGCCCTCGGACAGCCGCAGGGTGCCGCGCACCCAGAGCCGCTCGGCGCCCATCTCGACCATGTCGCCCGCGCGCAGCCGGCGCGGGTCGCCGTTGATCTCGCCGACGTCGGCGAAGGGGTCGCGCGGGGGAGCGGGCGGTGCGGGCGCGGTGCGGGCGGGGCGGCGGCGCATTTGGACGATGAGGATCGCCGCGCCCAGCACCACCAGCGCACCGAGCAGGATCAGCACCACGGTCAAGACGGGGTCCACAGCGCGCCTCCGGGCTCGGGGATGAGGTCCGGCCCTATCGGACGTGCGGACAGGCGCACAGGGTTCCACCTGCGAGGTCACGACCCCGTCACGGTTGCGGGAACGGGCGGTTCCTCAGAAGCCGGAGGCGGACGCGCGCCGGGCCCGGGGCTCCGGTCCCGGCCCCGCAGAGCCCGTGCCGCCGGCGGAGACGTTCCACCGTCCGGGCGCGGTGCGGGCGACGGCCGCGCGCAGCAGTGCGGCGTCGCCGTGGGCCCGGCACAGGTCGCCGTGGACGTCGCCGCCCTCGCGCGGGTCGGGGCAGCCCTCTTCGGCGCAGCACCGGTCGCCGAGCCGGGAGCGGAGCGCGCGGACCGCGTCGGTGTGCGCCGTGCAGTACGGCCGGTCGGGATCGGTCATCCCGATACAGCCGGGCACGGCGCACACCCGCTCCCCGTTGAGTCGGCGGGACAGGCGGACCCACCAGGGAAAGGGCCGCGCATCATCGGGGTCGGGGACGGTGGTCGCGGCACCCATGCCCCGACGGTGCGACGGTCGGGGGACCCAGACAAGGGAAGGGACCGCCCTCGGCCGTTCTTCTCTAGAGAGGTTTGGGGTCCTGCCCACGGGATAGACACCCCCCATGCGCGAGGACCGGGGAGGCCGCGCCCTCAGGCGTGGCCTCCCCGCATTGCGTCCAGGACCGAACCCCGCGCCGGGACGGCCCGGAAGCCCGCGGCCTCCCGCTTCACCCGGGCCCCGCATCCTCTCCCTTCGACTTCCCTTCCGCGTGTGCGAGCACCCCTCCACGTCCGCTAGACTGATCAGCGTTGCCACGGGGTGTAGCGCAGCTTGGCAGCGCGCTTCGTTCGGGACGAAGAGGTCGTGGGTTCAAATCCCGCCACCCCGACAGAGGAACGGGTGTCCACGCAGGTGGGCACCCGTTCTTCGTTTTCCAGGCATGGAGCCCTCAGAACCGCAATGCACATTCATTGCACATGGTGGGGGTCATGTCCCTGCCCCCTCAGGCGGCGAGCACCCGCAGCCGAGCGGCGTCCATCGCCTCGGCGACCTCGTCCAGTCGGTCGGGGAAGAGATGCCCGTACCGGTCCAGGGTCATCGTGGCGGTGGCGTGGCCGAGCATCGCTTGCACGACCTTGACGTCCGCGCCGGCCGCGATGGCGAGTGACGCGGCCGTGTGCCGAAGTTTGTGCGGCAGTTTGTGCGGCGTCAGGCCCATCCCGTCGAGCCCGGCTGCCTTGAGTGCCTTGCCGAACTCTCGGTTGCGCCAATTGCGCAAGCGCACCTCAGTCCCCCGCTTGGTGGTGAACACCAGCGCCGAGTCCGGCCGACCCTGCACGAGCGGAAGCAACTCGGCGACGAGGGACCTGGGAATGGGCACGGTCCGGCTCTTGCCCGTCTTGGGCGCCTGTTCGACAAGCTTGCCCTCCACCTCGGCGAAGGCCGTGACGATCCGGATGCGCCGTGTCTCCAGATCCACCCTGCCGACTCGCAGCGCGGCGGCTTCGTTGAAGAGGAGCCCTGTGTAGGCCAGGAGGATGAGGGGCCGGTTGATGTTCGCGGCTGCGGCGATCTGGCCGTACCTGGTGCGCAGTGATCCCGCCGCGTCCGCCAGCGCCTCCACCTGGAGGTGATCGAGGTAGACGTGTTCAGCCTCACTCGGCTTCGGAAGCGGCATCCCGCGTGCGGGATTGGCGGGGAGGCCGGGAGGCGACGCGGCACACACCATTCCAGGACCATGGAGAGAACGCCGTAGGCGTGCCGAGTCTGGGAGGCTCCCAGGTTGGCTCCGCCCTCATCCCGCGGCTTCTGGAGTTCGGCCACCCACACGGCGACGTCCTCGGAGTACACCGCCGAGACCGGAAGCTCTCCCCAGCGAGGCAGCACGTGCGCGTCCAGGAGACCCCGGTACTTCCACCAGGTCGAGCGCTTGATATCCGTGCGCGTGCTCAGCTACTTCTCAGCCATCTCGGCCACGGTAACCTTGGCGGCGTGGGGGTTGCGATAGCTGCCCTCGTGCAGGCTGTTCTCGATCTCGGTTTGCTTCTTCTCCGCGTCCGGCTTCTTCTTGAACGTGCCCCCGCTCTTGATTCGGCCGGAGGGGTCGTAATAGCGGACCATCCAGCGCGCGGGAGGCGTGCGCTTGGTCGCCTTGGCCTTCTTCACCGCCTCCACGTATGCCTTGTCCTTGGTGCGGTCGTCGAACTGCGCTGTATGGGATCAAGGCGACGGCGCGAGCGCCGTCGCAGCAGCTTCTGGCCACCGCTCAGGCTGCGGGCTTATGCCCGGTCGTGAGCGGTGGCCAGAAGCTGTGCTACTTGTCGTTATGAGACGTCACATAATCGTTATTTTGCGATTTATTCTAGTGGATTCTGACTTGCCTATATCACGATTGCCTTATTCTAGGTGAGCGCTGTTACTCTTGCTCAGGTACGCGCCAAACGATCTTGATTTGCTCTTCAAGAGGCAGGTAGGGTGCACCAATTCGTACCTGGTCAATGAGGTAAATTATGGCCAATCGCCAGGCTTCGTAGGAGGCACTTTCTTGACTGTTTCTACTGAGGTTAATCAACTCCTCTACAATTTGCGGGTCAGACTCCATAACTTCTAGATCCTTTAGGATCTCACGATCGATGTCTCTTGTGTTGCGGAAGACAGAAATCGACTTATCTAGCAGTTCAGGCTCGACTTCCAGTCGGTCGAGTATCTGCTCCATGACGTATTTATCTGCGACTTCAACTTCGATATCTGCGTGTTCCCCGGGGTCGTGCTCTTCCTGGTTGAACCCTGGTGAATTAAAGCGATACTCTCGAAGCCACTCGGTTTCAGAAAAACAGGCGACCAGCCACAGAAACTCAGCAAAGCCTAGAAGGGAATCGTCCAGCAATGTGAAGCCCATGTTGATATTTAGGCTATCGAGGGTGAACGAATCTGGTGTTATTGTCTGAGGTTCCCACTCCAAGTCGCTGTGGAGGAGTGTTGCAAAGCCCTCTCCGAGGCCTTGCTGAAAAATGAGAACATCATCGCTGTTGTTAACAAAGTAGAGCACCGCGTCCGTTTCTCGGAAGGTTGCGCCAGACATCTCACTTAGGTAGGTGTGGACGGCATGAATACCCCGAAATCTGCCCACATACTCTCGAGCTTCTGCGACAAATCTTTCTACGGTGTCTTCATTTAGCTTCGAGTTGGAACTAATTCCGATGTGCTTAAGTTCCTGGCCGCTAGTTATGGCAGAACGCAATTGCTCTGTGGCATTTGCCCAGTAGAGCTCCTCGTGTTCAGGGTCGTAAACAATGCAGATCACTGGAATATTTCCCTCCATCCAAGTATTGGAGTGACTTCCAACAGGAACTGCGTAGCCGTTGGCGCGCCTCCAGGACACTCCACCCTTTACTTGGATTCGGATTACGTCTCCACTCACTTCACCTTCTTTGCTGAAAGTCGCATAAAGATCTTCCCCAAAATCGTTCTGACCGTCGATCTCTTGAACGATATGATCGTTGTTTTCTAGAATTCTAGTGACTTCATTGACGGCAGCTCGTCCTACGCGACGCCCCTTTGGGATTCTGGGCATTTGATCCTCCTTTTGTATGTTGCTCATAAGGTATAGGTGGGCGGCGACAAGGCGTGTTTTCGTGCATAGAAACACCGCTTGTCTGTTTTGGTATATTTTGACGCCCTCTGTGTGTTCGATCTGCTTTTCCTGGTGGATTCCATGGCCTTGGCTTCTCAAGTTGATGACGTGTTCAGGTCCCGGGGCACCCGATGGCGCGACACGGCCTGTCTGGGGTGGCCGGTCCCGGCGCCATCGGGCACCCCGGACCGAAGATGATGGTTGCCGAAGACCGGAGCTGAGGAGCATGGTTCAGGTATGCGGGACAAGCCAGCTCACTTGGGGCGGGCGTCCTGTGGTTTGGGCCAAGAGCAATGCACATTCAGTGCACATGGCTCCGGGAGAGGCCCGGAAGCAGTGAGAAGCGGCCGGGGCGAAGACCGAGCTCAGGACAGGTTTCCGAGGTTCATCCACCGGTCAGAGGAGGCCCCCGGCACGGAAAGAGGTCGTGGGTTCAAATCCCGCCACCCCGACAGGTGATCCGGAGTTCGGCTCCAGGTCGGAAGTGGCCGTTCGGTGGTCGTCGAGCACCGAACGGCCCTTTTTCGTGTCTCGGGGCGTCCCCCGCGCCCCTCACGGGTGCTTGTTCCGGGCCATGCGGGTCGCGATTCTCTCCAGGTGGGAGACACGCACCCGTACAGGCGGGCGGCTGGAGTGCAGCGTGGTCCAGATCTCCTCCGTCTTGCGGCCGATCACCTCGTCCGGGTGCTTCGGCTTTCCGCGGCGGATGCGGTGGACGGGCAGGAACGTCTGCGTCGGGTGTTCGCGAAGGAGCGCAGGTCCGCGGAGGCCGGGATGGGAACGCGCGCTGGAGCACGCGCGGGGGTGGAGCAATGGGCCCGAAGGGCGCTTGGTTTCGATTCGAGAGATTCGTTCCGGCGGTCGCCGGGCCGACCCGCCGGGACTCGCTCTTGGGGCCGGGGCTATCGCGCGGCGGGGTCCGGACCGAACCGCCGCTCTCTGACGGGCATCCGACAGGGCCGGATGGAACGTCGGACGTGCTGGGAGCGAAATCCCTTGGTGCAGGATCCCTCAGAGGAGGAAGGCGGACGCTACGCGGGCGCGTCCATCGAAGTGTCGTCGGCCGTGCCGATCCGGTGGGTGTGGCCCGTGGCGGCGGTCATCGGGCTTCTGTGGCCGGGTGTGACGATCGTGTCCGCGACCGTCTTCGCCGCCCCGTTCCACAAGAGTGCCGGCTGGGAGACCGGCGAGACCCTCGCCGTCTTCCTCGTCGCGTTCCTCGTCGCTGCTGTTCCCGTGCTGCCGGTGGTCCCGCTCCTGCGGCTGCTGCGCGTGCCGCACCCGTGGAAGACCGCGATGGCCGGGCTGTTGTTCGCCTCACCGGCGTCGACCTGTGCCATGGCCGGTCCCGTCGGAGACCTTCTGGGCAGCGAGGCGGTGACTTTCGTGCTCGCCCTGCTCAGCAGCGCGGCGCTGTTCCCGCTGATGGTGCGTCTCTCCAAGCGCACGAAGTGGCTGCGCGGCGCCATGTCCGCGGGCGCCGCCGCCCTCGTCGCCGTCCTCGTGCTGGCCGTGACGCAGTTCGTGGCCTCAAGCAGGGAAGTGGCCCTCCGACAGTTCGAGGGCTCCTTCGACACGATGGTGCTCCTGGACGACGATGGCTGGGTGCGCGTAGGCGTCCGGGCTTCCCCCGAGCACGTTGGCGCCGCTTACCACTACGTGGAGATCACTTATCACTCGACCGGGCCTGAGCCGCGCGCGCTGGTGGTCTCCGGGTACTCGAAGGGCGCGAACCCTGACTACATGGACTTCGATGATCCCTGCGAGAACAGGGACCAGGCCGCCTGTGATGAGCGGGACGTCGGAATCATCCGCCGTACCGGGACCGGTCCGGAGCTGATCACCCGGTACGACGGCACCTACGTCATGATCGCCGCGCCCGCGTGGGAACCGAAGGCGCAGGTGCCGGACCTGGTCGATGCCGGGGAGCACCTGCGCCGGCCGTCACGGGCCGAATGGGAGGCCGTGCGGAGCGAGGGGGTGCGCCAAGCCGTCTGGTACGACGTCCCGGGCGGCCTGCGTCCGCCCACGACCGGCGCGGGCCGGTCGGCGGACGAGTGAGGTCCGGCCGGTATTCGTGCGCATCGTGTGCGCGAACCGGAAGCGCTGCGCACCGTGGGGCGCGCGGGGCTTCTCCGAGAAGGACGTTCGGCGGTTTCGGCGCCGCCCTGCGGCCCTTGACGTGGGGTTGCGCCGCCGGTCAGGGGGGATGGATTCTCCCGTTTCCCGCCTAGTGACCGCGTGCGATCCCTACGATGCGAAATGTGAGGGGCACGGCGAGGAGGTGGACCGGCGGCGCGACCGGTCCGTGTCCCGCCACCGGTGCGGGCGCCCCGGCCCCCACCGGCCCCTCTGTTCGCACCCCCCCGCAGGCCCCGGCCCGTGCCGGAGCCCATCCCGTTTCCCAGGAGGCATGCATGGTCTCGATCGTCCCGCGCTCCGAATGGGGCGCGCGGGCGCCCCGCGACAGGTCGACCACATCGTGGTCGCAGCGGCGCGGGGTCACCGTCCACTACTCGGCCGGCCCCGCCAGCCAGTCCGTGAGGTCGATCCAGGACTTCCACATGGACGGCAACGGCTGGTCCGACATCGGTTACAACTTCCTGGTCGACCGCTCCGGAACCGCCTACGAGGGGCGGGGATGGACGGTCGTGGGCGCCCACGCCTACCCCTACAACGCCTCGCACATCGGGGTGTGCTTCATCGGCCAGGACGGCGACGCCACCGCCGCCGCCAAGGCCGCCATCCGCGCCCTGTACGACGAGGCCAACCGCCGCGCCGGGCGCACCCTCGACAAGACCGGGCACCGCGACCTGAACAGCACCTCGTGCCCCGGCGACGACCTCGCCGCCTGGGTCCATGCCGGGATGCCCGCCGACGCAGCCGCGATAGGAGAGGACGACATGGTCGGACTGAGCAAGGGCGACACCGGAGAGCGCGTCAAATACCTGCAGGTCATCCTGATGAAGGCCGGGTTCGACCTGCCCGAGTTCGGCGCCGACGGCCACTACGGCGCCGAGACCGAGAAGGCGGTGCTGGCCGCCCGCAAGTCCCAGGGGTCCGAGCAGGACTTCGGCGACCGCGTCACCGGCTGGGCCGCCGCCCAGATCATGGCGGCCTTCACCAGGAACCAGCTCGTCTGACCGGCCCCGCTCCGGAGCCCCGCCCCTCCCGGCCGCGCCGGGGCGGGGCTCCGCCCGTTCCCGGAGTGGGATTCCGGCGGCCTGGGCCCTGCCCCTTGCGGTCAGCGGGCGGTGCGCCTCCTCGGCGGGATCAGGCCCTCCACCGCTGGTTCCCGGCGCACCACGGCCTCGGCCGTTTTGGACAGCCGAAGGTTGTTGCTCCGGGAGAACCCGCGCAGCATCTCGAACGCCCGCCCCATGTCCACCTGGTGGTACTCCGCGAGCACCCCCTTGGCCTGCTCGATGGCGATCCTGCTGTTGAGCGCGGACTGGAGCTGCTCGGCGAGGCGCTCCTGCTCCTCCAGGGCGCGCGAGTTGAGGATGCCGATGGTGGCGATATCGGCCAGTCCCTGTGCGATCGAGGCGTCGGCAGCGCTCAGTGCGCCGGGGGAGGCGCGGAACAGGTTCATCGCCCCCAACGTCCGTTCGCGCAGGCGTAGCGGCAGTGCGCACACCGAGCCGAAGCCGGCCGCGCGCGGCGTCCAGGAACGTCGGCCAGGGGGAGGGCTCTCCGTCCAGATCGGGTACGGAGACCTGAGCCCCCCGTGCGGTAGGCCTCCAGGGCAGGGCCCTCCTCGTCCTGGAGCTGGAGCAGTTCGAGCAGGCGTGCCTGCTCGCTGGAGGCGGCGACGAAGTGCAGGCGCCCGTCGGCGGCGTTGTTCAGCAGCAGGCCTCCGGCGTCGGCATCGACCAGCTCCACCGAGCGTTCCAGCAGGTCGTGCAGGAAGTCGGCGACGTCGAAACCGGCGACGAGCGTGTCGGCCAACCCGACGAACGCATCGACCAGTTCGAGCTCTCGCGACACTCGGGGTTCCTCCTTCGGGAATGGGGCGCGGGGGCGTCGGAATCAGCCGGTCGCCGGGTCAGGGGAGAATCTGAGCCGCCGGCGGACGACCTCGGTCGCCACGTCCGCCAGAGTCAGGTCGTGCCGGAAGGCATGGGCCCGAAGGCGGGCATAGGCCTCGTCCATGGCCACATCGAGTTGTACGGACACCATTCCCGCGGCCTGGTGCACTTCCACCTGGTGCGAGCCGAGATCGCTCCCGTTCGCCCAGGGGACGGTCGTCTCGGGGCCGCGGTGCAGCATCAGGTCGAGCGCCGCCTCGGCCGAGGCGAGGCCGCAGGCGAGCCCCTCCTCGCCGAGCGGGCCGGTGTCCGAGCGGTGGACCGTCAGGGCGCCGAGCATCGCGACACCGGTACCGATGGGGAAGGCGAACAGGCTCCGCAGCCCTTGGGCCGAGGCCGATTCGGCGAAGACCGGCCAGCGCCGGCGGGCCTGGGGCTGGGACAGGTCGGGCACGAGCACCGGGGTGCCCTCGGCGGCCGCCGAAATGCTCGGCCCCTGGCCCAGGGCGGTCTGGAGCTCGTCCGAGATGCGGCCGAGATCCGAGGTGGCGTAGTAGGAGCCGGTGCTGGTCCCGGTCGAGGAGGAGACGATGACCCCGACGCCGTGGGAGTGCACCACCTCGGCGCAGGCCTCGCACACATCGCCCACCTCCGGTGGCGTGTTCCGTGCTCGCGCGCGCTCGATGACCCGTGCGCGGATGGTCCGCGATGCAGTGGCCAGTGGGCGCTCCTCGGCGTTCGGCGGGGTCCTTCCGATCCTACGCCCCCGAGGGGGAGGCGGGGGGAGCCCGCATTGCGATGCGTCTGATGGAAAAAGGGGATACGCCGATCGGCGGCCGCGTAGCTTGGGTGGTTCGGGAATAAGAGCCCGCTCCGGTTCCGGACCTTGATCGGTGGGCGCAACGGCAGGGACACCGGGGAGGAATCGCAGTGACCGGAGCCGGATTGGATGTGCGTGTCGAGCGGGACCGGACGCGGGTGCGCATCACGGGTGATCTGGATGTCGCGGGGGTGACCCTGGTCCGGGCGCGGGCCTGCGCGGCGGAACGGCGCGCGGGGCCGCGGCTGCTGGTCGACCTGACGGGGCTGCGCTTCATCGACTCCAGCGGGCTGGGGATGCTGGTGACGATGCATCGGGGACAGAGCATCCACGGAGTGCGGCTGGCGGTGCTGGTCGTCGAGGCGGGAGCGGTGGCCAAAGTCCTGGGGTACTCCGGATTGGACCAGGTGTTCGATGTCCGCCTCACCGCTTCCTGAGCGGCCCGGTTCGGGCCTTCCCGTCCGGGTCGGGACTCCGATAGGCAGGAGGGGGCGAAGGAGAGGAGCCCTGCCGATGGTCCCGTCTGGCAGCGAGGAGTGGCCGGAGGGCACGTTCATGGCCCGGATCGGCCCCGAGGCCCGCGACGTCCTGACCGACCTCGCGGTGCCGCGGCGCGTCCCGGCGGGCCGGGTGCTGATGAGCCAGGGCGGGCCCGGCGACGGCGTCCTGCTGCTGCGTGCGCCCGGCCGGTCGGCCTCGGCGTGCGTGAAGGTCACCTCGGTGCTGCCGAACGGCACCGAGACGCTGCTGGGCGTGCGCGTCGACGGCGACCTGGTGGGGGAGATGGGCATCGTGCGGGACCGCCCGCGCACGGCGACCGTGACCACCTGCACCCCGACCCTCGTGCACTCCTTCAGCGCCCGTGCCTTCAAGGACTTCCTGGACCGCGTCCCCGGCACCTGGGAGGCGGTGGCCTCGGTCCTGGGCGACCGCCTGGAGTGGTCGGACCGGCAGCGCAGCGAGTACACCGCCTACCGCGTCCCGGCGCGCCTGGCGCGTGCCCTGCTCCAGCTCGCCGCCCGGCACGGGGTGGTGAACGGCGACGGCGCGGTCGACATCGGGGTGCAGCTCTCCCAGGCGGAGCTGGGGATGCTCATCGGCGCCCGGGAGGACGCGGTGGGCGAGGCGCTGCGCCGGATGCGCGAGGCCGGCTGCGTCGAGGCCGGGTACCGCAAGGTCGCCATCCTGGACGGCGAGGGGCTGCAGTCCTTCGCCGACGAGGACTGAGGGCCGGTGCGGGGCGGGGCCTGGCCGGCGGGCCCGCCCGTATGCGGGCTGCGAATATCCGCGGGCGCGTCCGCATCCGGGGCCGCTAGCGTCGCCCCGTGCCGTCCGCGGGTGCGCGGAATGCCGACTGGTCCGGGATTCCGGTGCGGCCCCGGCGAGAGACTGGGGCGGTGAACGGGGCGAGGCCCCTTCCCGGAGAAGAGCCGGAGGTCGGCCGCAGCATCGGCGGCGGGCGGCGGCGGGGCGGCGCTAGGACGGGGCGGCGCCCCGCGCATGGCCCGGACCCTCTGCGGGAGGGGCCGGGCCCGCCCGGACCGCCGTGTCCCCGCGGCCCGGGCTCACTCGCCCCGGAGCAGGCGCTCGAAGGGCACCGGATCCTCGTAGGGGTCGGGCCGGCGCCGCCGCGGGCCCCCGGACACCAGGGCGGCGAACTCCCCGCCGGCCCGGGCGATCCGGTCGGCGAGCGCCGCGTGCGCCCGGCCGCCGTCCGCGGCGCCGGCGCCCCAGTCCTCGGAGGCGGCGTAGACCGCGGTGGGCGCGACCACGGCGCGCAGGTAGGCGAACATCGGCCGCACCGCGTGCTCCAGCACCAGCGAGTGGCGCGGCGAGCCGCCGGTGGCGCCGGCGAGCACTGGGACGCCCTCCAGGTCGTCCGCGGCGACGAGGTCGAAGAAGCTCTTGAACAGGCCGCTGTAGGAGGCGTTGAACACCGGCGTGACGGCGATGAGGCCGTCGGCGCCGGCGACCGCGTCCACGGCCCGCTTCAGGTCCCCGGTGGGGAAGCCGGCCGCCATCGCCTCGCCGATCCCGCGCGCGTGGTCGCGCAGTTCGACGGTCTCCACCGCAGGTGTGCCGCCCGCCTTGCGCAGGGCCTCCTCGGCCGCCCCGGCCAGCCGGTCGGACAGCAGGCGCGACGACGACGGCGTGCTCAGTCCCGCTGTGACGGCGACGATGCGCTGCTCGCTCACTTGGCCTCCTCTGCGGTCTCCTGCCGCCCGTCCTTCTCCTGGGCGAGCGCGCGCTTGCGCTCCTCGTGGTCGGGCGGCCCGTCGGGCACGCCCGCGGGGCGCCGGGCGGCGAATTCGCGCCGCAGCACCGGGACGACCTCTTCGCCGAGCAGGTCCAGCTGCTCCAGCACGGTCTTCAGCGGCAGGCCGGCGTGGTCGATGAGGAAGAGCTGGCGCTGGTAGTCGCCGAAGTGCTCGCGGAACTCCAGGGTGCGCTCGATCACCTGCTCCGGGCTGCCCACGGTCAGCGGCGTCTCCCGGCTGAACTCCTCCAGTGTGGGCCCGCCGCCGTAGACGGGGGCGTTGTCGAAGTAGGGGCGGAACTCGCGCACCGCGTCCTGGGAGTTGCGGCGCATGAACACCTGGCCGCCCAGGCCGACGATCGCCTGGTCGGCGCGGCCGTGGCCGTAGTGCTCGTACCGCCTGCGGTACAGGTCGATCAGGCGCTGGAAGTGCTCCTTGGGCCAGAAGATGTTGTTGGCGAAGAACCCGTCGCCGTAGTAGGCGGCCTGCTCGGCGATCTCCGGGCTGCGGATGGAGCCGTGCCACACGAACGGCGGGACCCCGTCCAGCGGCCGCGGGGTGGCGGTGAAGCCCTGCAGCGGCGTGCGGAACCGCCCCTGCCAGTCCACCACGTCCTCCCTCCACAGCCGGTGGAGGAGCGCGTAGTTCTCCACCGCCAGCGGGATCCCCTGGCGGATGTCCTGGCCGAACCACGGGTAGACCGGGCCGGTGTTGCCGCGCCCGAGCATCAGGTCGGCGCGGCCGCCGGCCAGGTGCTGGAGCATGGCGAAGTCCTCGGCGATCTTCACCGGGTCGTTGGTGGTGATCAGCGTGGTCGCGGTGGACAGCACCAGGCGCTCGGTGCGCCCGGCCAGGTAGCCGAGCATGGTGGTGGGCGAGGACGGCACGAACGGCGGGTTGTGGTGCTCGCCGGTGGCGAACACGTCCAGGCCGACCTCCTCGGCCTTCTCGGCGATGCGCATCATCGCCGTGATCCGCTCCGCCTCGGTCGGCGTGCGACCCGTGGTCGGGTCGGGGGTGACGTCCCCGACCGAGAAGATCCCGAACTGCATGGCTCCTCCAGCCCCCGGCAAGAAATCGTTCCGCATTCAACTACTTCCCGGGAACACGATGGGGCGGCCGCGCATTCCCGGCGGCCGCCCCGCGCCCCGCTCAGGCCGGGACCAGGTCCAGCAGTGCGGCCTCCGGGCGGCAGCAGAACCGCACCGGCGCGTACGGCGAGGTGCCCAGCCCGCCGGACACGTGCAGGAGCGCGCGGCCGTAGCGGCTGAGCCCCCAGGCCCGGCGGCGGTCGATGCCGCAGTTGGTGACCAGCGTCCCGTAGAGCGGCAGGCACAGCTGCCCGCCGTGGGTGTGCCCGGCCAGCAGCAGGTCGTAGCCGTCGGCCTCGAACCGGTCGAGGTTGGCGGGCTCGGGGGAGTGCAGCACCCCCAGCCGGAGCGCCGCCCCGGAGGGGGCGGGCCCGGCCACGTCGTCGTAGCGGTCCAGCCCGATGTGCGAGTCGTGCACCCCGGCCGCCGCCACGGTCTGCCCGCCCGCGGCGAGCGTGCCCCGGCGGTTGTTCAGGTCGGCCCAGCCGGCCTTCTCCATCGCCGCGCCGAGCTCGCGCCACGGCAGGTCCGGCTCCTGGCGCTCCCGGTAGTCGGCCTTGCTGCTGCGCCACAGGTAGCGCGCGGGGTTCTTGAAGCGCGGCGAGTACATGTCGTTGGACCCGAAGACGAACGCCCCCGGGCGGTCCAGCAGCGGCTCCAGAGCCTCCAGGAAGGGCCCCACGGCGTCGGGGTGGGCCAGCGAGTCCCCGGTGTTGACCACCAGGTCCGGCTCGTAGCGCTCCAGGCCGCGCACCCAGTCGACGAGCATCCGGCGGCCGGGGGTCAGATGCGCGTCGGACAGGTGCAGCATCCGCATCGGGGCCGAGCCGGGGGCGAGGACCGGCAGTTCGTAGCGGCGCAGCCGGAACCAGTTGCGCTCGACGACCGAGGCGTAGGCGAGGCCGGCGGCCCCGACCGCGGCGACCGCCGCCGCCGACCGGCCGAGCCTGCGCATTCCCGCTCGCTGTCCGTTCACGTGCCGCACCTCTCCACTGACCTCGAACGTCCGGACGCCCGCCCGGAAAAACCCTGGGGAAGCCGTCCGCGACCACCCTATGATCGTTGGCATGTCCGAACTCAAAGACCGCCTCAAGGCCGACCTCACCACCGCGATGAAGGCGCGCGACGACGTGCGCACCCGAACGCTGCGCATGGTGCTCACCGCCGTGTCCAAGGAGGAGGTGGCCGGCGGCTCCGCCCGCGAGCTCTCCGACGAGGACCTCGTCGCCCTGCTCACCCGGGAGGCCAAGAAGCGCCGCGAGGCCGCCGAGGCCTTCGAGGCGGGCGGCCGTGCGGACAGCGCCGCCGACGAGCGGGCCGAGGGCGAGGTCCTGGCCGAGTACCTGCCCGCCCAGCTCACCGACGAGGAGCTGGGCTCCCTGGTGGAGGCGGCCATCGCCGAGGCCGGCGCGAGCGGCCCCAGGCAGATGGGCGCCGTCATGAAGATCGTCAACCCGAAGGTGGCCGGCCGGGCCGAGGGGTCCCGGGTGGCCGCCGAGGTCAAGCGCCGCCTCGCCGGCTGAGCGCCGCGGACGCGCGACGGCCCGCGCCCCGATCCGGGGCGCGGGCCGTCGCGCGTCGTGGTCCCGCCGGGGCGGTCAGTCCTGCCGGCGGGGCATCTCGGAGACGGGGACGAACGCGGGCGTCCCGGTGTCCTCCGGTCCGGGCCCGGTGGGCTGTTCTTCGCCGCCACCGGAGGGCGCGGCCCGCCCGGAGCCGTTGCTGAGGAAGATGTTCACCGTCGCCCCCTCCGGCAGGAGGGTGCCCGGGTCGGGGTTGACCGCGGCCACCGTGCCCTCGGCCCGCTCGGAGCGGACCCGGGTGTCGGAGACGCTCACCCGGTACCCGGCCCCCTCCAGGGCGGCCACCGCCTCGCCCCGGCTCTGGCCGACCACGTCGGGCACACCGCCCTCGACCATGGCCTGGCCGGAGGTCTGCTGGGCGTCGGGGGAACCGCCGCCGCGGTACTTCGAGGGCGCCGAGGGGAAGTCCTCCTCGGGCAGCTCCTCGACGGCCTTGGACATCGTGTCCCTCCAGATGGGCCCGGGGATGGTCGCGCCGTAGACCGTCCCGTAGTACCGGCCGCCCAGGGTGATCCCGCGCAGCGGGTGGTTCTGCGGGCCGCGCGGGTCGCCGACGAAGACCGAGCCGGCCAGGTTCGGCGTGAACCCGGCGAACCAGGCCGCCGCCGACCCGTCGGTGGTCCCGGTCTTGGCGGCCGCCGGGCGGCCGATCTGCATGCCGTCGGTCGTGCCGTTCTTGAAGGTCTGCTGCAGCAGGTAGCTCACCCCGGCGGCGACGTCCTTGTCGAGGCGGCGCTCGCATTCGGGCTCGATCTCGATGGTCCGGCCCGCCTGCCGGTCCTTGATGGAGGTGATGGCCTGCGGCTCGCAGTAGGTGCCGCCGGAGGCGAAGGTCGCGTAGGCGTTGGCCACCCGCAGCGGGGAGACCTCCTCGCTGCCCAGCACGAAGGAGTTGTTGCCCTGGGTGCGGGGGTTGTCGAAGGACTGGCCGTCAGCGCGCTTCACGCCCAGGTTCTCGGCCATCTCGATGACGTTGCACAGCCCGACGTCCTTCTGCAGGTGCGCGAAGTAGGTGTTCACCGACCCCTTGGTGCCGGCGATCATGCTGCTGCCGCCGCCCTTGGTGTCGCCGGCGTTCTTCACCGTCCACGGCGCGAGCCGCCCGCCCTCGCAGTTGCGCTGGCCGGTGATGGTGGTGCTGGAGCCGTTGGCGCCCGAGTAGGAGGTGCCGAAGCCCTTGCCCTGCTCCAGCGCGGCCGCCAGGGCGAAGGCCTTGAAGGTGGACCCGGCTTGGAACCCGGTGCTGCCGCCGCGGTTCGCGTCGGTGGTGAAGTTGATCGAGGTCATGCCGAGCTGGGACTCGTCTGGGCCGTAGTCCCGGCTCTGCGCCATGGACCGGATCTCGCCCGAACCCGGCTCGATCAGGATCTCGGCGGCCACCTTCTTGGACTCGTTCTTGCGCGGCACCCATTTGTCGACCGCGTCCTGGGCCGCCTCCTGCATGTCGGCGTCCAGGGTGGTGTGGATCTCCAGGCCGGCGGTGCGCAGCCAGCGGGCGCGCTCGGTCTCGTTCTCGCCGAACCGGTCGCTCTTCTCGATCTCCTGCACCACGTAGTCGCAGAAGAAGGGCTGGTCGCTGGGGACGCACCCGTTGGAGGGGTTGGACACGTCCAGCTCGTCCTCCAGGTCGATCGCCTTGGCCTCCTCGGCCTCCTCGGCGGTGACCTTGCCGACCTCCACCATCCGGTCGAGCACCACGTCCCGCCGGTCCTGGGCGTCGTCGGTGTTGAGCCGCATGTTGTACAGGTAGGGGTAGCGGACCGCTCCGGCCAGGGTGGCGGCCTCGGCCAGCTCCAGCTCCGAGGCGGGCTTGCCGAAGAAGTGCTGGGCCGCCGACTCGACCCCGTAGGCCCCGTCGCCGAAGTAGGCGATGTTGAGGTAGCCCTCCAGGATCTCGTCCTTGCTCATCCGCTTCTCGATGGCCAGCGCATAGCGCAGCTCGCGCAGCTTGCGGGCGATGCTGGTCTCGGTGGCCTCCTCCTGCTCGGCCTGGGTGTCGGCGCTCTCCACCAGCACGTTCTTGACGTACTGCTGGGTCACCGAGGAGCCGCCCTGGGTGGAACCGCTCAGCGTGCGCAGCGCCGCCCGGAAGGTCCCGGAGATGTCGATGCCGCCGTGCTCGTAGAAGCGCGAGTCCTCGATGGAGATGAGGGCGTCCTGCATCACCGGGGCCATGTCGTCGAGGTCGACCAGCTCCCGGTTCTTGTCGTAGATCTCGGCGATCACACCGCCGTCGCGGTCGTAGATGGTGGACCGTTGTGGAGGAGGCGGCGTCTCCAGGTCGCTCGGCATGTTCATGAAGCCGGTCGCGACGTTGCGTGCGGTGATGCCGATGCCGCCGACGGCCGGCAGCGCGAGCGCCGCGACCAGCACCCCGGCGATGGCGCCGACACCGATCAGCTGAGCGATTCTCTGAACCATTGTCCCCTGACCCACCCCAACAGACTACGTGCGTACGCCACCGGCCGGAGAGGCCGGGCGAGACGGGGGATGGCCGGTGCGGCCGGAGTGGCGGCCGAGATACGGACCGGCCGGATTCGGCTGACGAAGATGACCGTTCAACATCCTGTCATACGGTCAGGGGTCCCCCGCCGAGGGCGTCCCCGACCTCACGCAGCGCCGCCAGGTCGTGCACGTCCCGCGTGCGGGCCGGGACCTCGGCCACGGGCACCCCGGGGTGCGCGGCCGACAGCCGCCCCCGCAGCTCCGCCTCGCGATCGCGCAGGCCGGCGGCGCGCGCGTGCAGCCGCAGCGCGGCCGCGGCCAGCGGGTGCCCGCCCTGCCGCTCCAGCTCCGTGCAGGCCGCCATGGCCTGCTCGGCGGACAGGCCATCGACCGGGGTCCGATGTGTGCGGTTCATCACCATGCCGGCCAGGGGCATGCTGTCGGCGGCCAGCCGCTCCACGAAGTAGGCGGCCTCGCGGACCGCGTCGCTCTCGGGCACCGCCACCACCAGGAACGCCGTGCCTGGGTCCTGCAGGCGCCGGTAGGTGCGCTCGGCCCGCTCCTGGAAGCCGCCGAACACCGCGTCGAAAGAGGCGACGAACGACTGCACGTCCTTGAGCGCCTGGGCGCCCACGATCTTGGACAGCATCCCGGTGAGCATCCCGACCCCGGCCCCCAGGAGTCGGAAGGCGCCCGTGCGGGCGGGGGCGCCCAGCACCCGGATCAGCCGGCCGTCCAGGAACCGCCCCAGCCGCTCCGGGGCGTCCAGGAAGTCCAGCGCCGACCGGCTGGGCGGGGTGTCCACGATGATCAGGTCCCAGTCGCCGTCCTCACGGAGCTGGCCCAGCTTCTCCATGGCCATGTACTCCTGGGTGCCGGTGAAGCTGGACGACAGCGACCGGTAGAAGGGGTTGGCCAGGATCTCCCGGGCCCGCTCGGGGGCGGCGTGCGCCTCGACGATCTCGTCGAAGGTGCGCTTCATGTCGAGCATCATCGCGTGCAGCGATCCGCCCGGGGCGGCGAAGGAACCGGGCAGCTCCACCGGGCGCGGGGTGTTGTCCAGCTCGCTCAGGCCCATCGACTGCGCGAGGCGGCGCGCGGGGTCCACCGTGATCACCACCGCCTGCCGTCCCAGTGCGGCGGCCCGCAGCCCCAGGGCGGCCGCGGTCGTCGTCTTGCCGACGCCCCCCGAGCCGCAGCACACCACCGTGCGCACGGCGCCGTCGGACAGCAGGGCGTCCACGTCCAGCCGGTCGGTGCCTCCGCTCACCGTCCCACCCCCTGAGCCGTCAACCGGTCGGCGATCCTGAACAAGGCGTCGGTGTCGATGCCTCCGCCGAGAAAGGGCAGCTCCAGCAGCGGCGGCCCCAGCGCGCGCAGGCGCTCGCGGACCGCCGACTCGGCGCCCACCCGCCGGGCGTGCTCGGTGACCTCCCGGGCGAGCGCGGCCGCCGTCTCCTTCGGGGCGTCGAGCCGCACCGCCTTGAGGCCCTGCGCCAACGCGTCGGTGTCCACCTCCCCGCGTTCGGCGTCCTCCAGCGCCTCCGGCGCCAGCAGCGGCTCGTGCGCCATGTTGAGCAGCACGAACCCCGGGTGCAGCCCGGCCTCGCGGATCTCGGCCAGCCCGTCGGCCGCCTCCTGGGCGGGCATCTCCTCGGGCAGCGCGACGAAGTGCACGGCTGTGGCCGAGGAACGGATGGTCGCCATCGCCTTGTCGGCGTGGTTGCGGATGGGCCCCATCCGGGCCAGCCCCGCAACCTCGGCGTTGACGCACAGGAACTGGGCGATGCGCCCGGTCGGCGGGGCGTCCAGCACGACCGCGTCGTAGACGTGCGGCCCCTGCACGCGCGAGCGGCGGCCGCCCTCGCGGCGCCGCACCGCCTCGGTGGCCTTGCCGGTGAGCAGCACGTCGCGCACGCCGGGGGCGATGGTGGTGGCGAAGTCCACCGCGCCGAAGCGGGTGAGCACCTGGCCGGCGCGGCGGATCCCGTAGAACATCTCCAGGTACTCCATCAGCGCGGCCTCGGCGTCCACCGCCAGGGCGAACACTTCGCCGCCGCCGCGGGCCCCGACCACCTTCCGCTCGGCGTAGGGCAGCGGGCCGGTGCCGAACAGCTCGGCGATGCCCTGCCGCCCCTCGACCTCCACCAGCAGCACCCGGCCGCCGTCCGAGGCCAGGGCCAGCGCGAGCGCGCCGGCCGCGGTCGTCTTACCGGTGCCCCCCTTGCCGGAGACCACGTGCAGGCGGACCCCGGGCGGGTCCTGATCAGGTGCGCTCACCCCTGCGAGTCTATGTCCGAGCGGACCGCCGGGCCGGTGCGCCCCCGCGCGGCCGGTTAGGGTTGCGCCCATGACGAAGTGGGAATACGCGACGGTGCCGCTGCTGTCGCACGCGACCAAGCAGATTCTGGACAACTGGGGCGAGGACGGCTGGGAGCTGGTCTCCGTCATCCCGGGCCCCTCCGTGGACGGCGACCCGCGCAACCAGCAGCTGGTCGCCTACATGAAGCGGGAGAAGCAGTAGGCATGGCCGCGCCCGAGGAGAGGCTGGCCGAGCTGGGCCTGGCCCTGCCTGAGGTGGTCGCGCCGCTGGCGTCCTATACGCCCGCGGTCCGCACCGGCGACCACGTCTACATCTCCGGCCAGGTGCCCATGGTGGACGGCGCGCCCGCCGGCACCGGCAAGGTCGGCGCAGGGGTCACCCTCGAGCGCGCTGCCGAGCTGGCCCGCATCTGCGCGCTGAACGCCATCGCCGCGCTCAAGTCGGAGGTGGGCGAGCTGGCGTCGGTCCGGCGGATCGTCAAGATCACCGGGTTCGTGGCCAGCGACCCGTCGTTCACCGGCCAGCCGAAGGTGCTCAACGGCGCCAGCGACCTGATCGGCGAGGTCTTCGGCGAGGCGGGCGTGCACGCCCGCAGCGCGGTCGGCGTGGCGGCGCTGCCGCTGGACGTCCCGGTCGAGGTGGAGATGATCGCCGAGGTCGGCTGAGGGACGCAGCCCGGTCGGGCGCGGACCCTGCGGGGTCCGCGCCCGACGTGCGGGCGGCCCCTCCGGGGCGTCCGCTCCCGGCCGCCCCGGGGGCGCGGCCCGGCAGGGGCGCGGGGTACCGTTCCGCCGAGGAGGACGAACATGACGACACGGCCGGTGCGTCCCCGCGACGCCGCCACGGTGATGCTGGTCCGCGACGCTCCCGGCGGCGTCGAGGTCTACATGCTGCGCCGGGCCCCGTCCATGCCGTTCGCCCCCGGCGCCTACGCCTTCCCCGGCGGCAGGGTCGACGAGCGCGACGCCGACCGGGACGTGCGCTGGGCCGGGCCGCCCCCGGCCGCCTGGGCGCGCGTCCTGGGCACCGGCGAGCCGCAGGCCCGGGCCCTGGTGTGCGCGGCGGTCCGGGAGACCTTCGAGGAGTCGGGGGTGCTGCTCGCGGGGCCCTCCCCGGACGCGGTGGTGCAGGACACCCGCGGGGACGACTGGGAGGCTGACCGCGCCGCCCTGGTCGACCGCACGCTCCCCTTCGCCGCGATGCTCGACCGGCGCGGCCTGGTGCTCCGCTCGGACCTGCTCACCGCCTGGTCGCAGTGGATCACCCCGGCACCTGAGCCGCGCCGCTACGACACCCGCTTCTTCGCCGCGCGGATCCCCGACGGCCAGCAGGCCCGCGACGTCGGCGGCGAGGCCGACCGCCGGGCGTGGATGGCCGCCGGCGAGGCGGTGCGCAGGTGGCGCGACGGGGAGATCGCGATGCTGCCGCCGACCGTCTCGACCTGCATGGACCTCCAGGCGTGCGGGTCGGTCGCGGCGGTCATGGCCGCGGAGCGCGAGATCGCGCCGATCGAGCCGGTGCTGGAGGAGGTCGACGGTGAGCCGCGCATCGTCGTCCCCGACGGGGTCGTCTACCCGCGGGGCGACGTTCGATGAGGGGCGAGGTGCGATGAGGATCGACGGTTCCGGGACCCTGCGTGCGGGCTGCGTGCTGTGCCCCAATCCGGGTCCGATGACGCTGGACGGCACCAACACCTGGATGCTGCGCGAGCCCGGCTCGCGCGACGTCGTCGTGGTCGACCCCGGGCCGCACGACGAGCGCCACCTGGAGCGTGTGGCGCGCACCGTGCAGGAGCAGGGAGCGCGGGTGGTGTGCGCGTTGGTCACCCACCACCACGACGACCACACCGGCGGGGCGCGCTACTTCTCCGAGCTGACCGGCGCCCCGGTGCACGCGGTCACCCCGGCCTTTCGCGTCGGCGGGCACGGGCTGGACGACGGCGCCGTGATCGAGGCCGGTGACCTGGAGGTGCGCGTGGTGGCCGCGCCGGGCCACACGGCCGACTCGGTCTGCCTGCACCTGCCGGCCGACGGGGTGCTGCTGACCGGCGACACCGTGCTGGGGCGGGGCACCCCGGTGATCATCGACGGCGACGGCGGGCTGTCGGCCTACATGGACACCCTGTACCGGCTGCGGGAGCTGGTAGAGCGGGAGAACGTGCGGGCGCTGCTGCCCGGGCACGGCCCGATCCTCACCGATGCGCGCGCCGCCGTCGCCGAGTACATCGCCCACCGCGAGCAGCGCATGGAGCAGGTGGCCGACGCGGTGCGCAAGGGCGACCGCACGCCGGGGGAGATCGTCGCGCGGGTGTACGCCGGCATCGACCCCTCGGTGCAGGACGCGGCCGAGTCCTCGGTCCGCTCCCAGCTGCGCTACCTGGCCGAACGCGGCGACATCCCGGCCGACCTGGGCGGGGTCTGAACCGGGCTCCGGGGGCCCGGAGCCCGGCGCCCGGAGTCCTTCCAGCGTGGCGGGCCCACCTCGCCCCACGCCGCTCCCACTCCGGGGTGCGCGATGGTGCCGGGCGCGCTGTCCTCCCGAGGCCTCCGGGCGGAGCAGGAGTAGCCGGTGCCCCGCTCATGGGCCCCGGCCGGGCTGCGGGTCGACGGAGTGCCAGGAGGAGGGCGGCGACGAAGAGGCGCGGCGGTTCCCCGGTGTTGCCGGTCGGCCGCCGGGCCTCTCGCGGCCCGGGGCAATGGCGGCAACGACGGGACGGCCGGTGCCCCGCTCACTCGCCGCGGCCGGGTGCCGGCGCCCCGGTGGTACCGGCGATGAGCAGCAACGACGGTCGGCAGGTGCCCCGCTCGAGCCTGCTTGCCGGGCGGTGGTCCACCGGAGTGCCAGGAGGAAGGCGGCGACGAAGCGGGGCGGTGGTTCCCCGGTGTTGCCGGCCGACTGCCGGGTGGTCGGTGGTCCGGGGCGATGGCGGCGACGGCACGGCTGGTGCCCCGCTCACGCCTGTCGGCCGGACGGCGGGGCCCTTCGGTGCCAGGGGAACGGGCGGCGACGAGGAAGCGGGGCGGTTCCCCAGGTCGTGTCCGTTGGAGTGGTGGAGCTTTCGGCCGCGTCCTTGTGAGAGGTGCGACCGCTGCGGCGCGATCGGCGGCCCCGCCCCCGGTGCGCCCCTCCTTGGCGTTGATCTCCGGAAAGTCGGGGTAATACTCGCCGGTATTACCCCGACTTTCCCGAGATCAACGGGGGTGTCGGTGCGGGCGGAGGGCAGTGCTCCCGGGGGCGGCCGGGGCCCGGAGGGTTCCACCACGCCGGCGGACACGACCCAGGCATACCGGGCGCGCGAGGCGCTGCTCGGGCATCGAGAGTGGTGATATCGCCACGCAATGTGCAATTGCGTGGCGATATCACCACTCTCGTTGGAGACCCGGCCCTTCCAGGGCGGTCTCTGGCGGATCAGGTCCGCCGGGCGTCCCGTCTGTCCGGATCGGAGGGGGTGCGGGC
>NZ_ANAD01000129.1 GCF_000341245.1 Nocardiopsis halophila DSM 44494 | reverse complement strand
CCCGGCGCCCCTCCAGCCGGTACTCAGGACCCGTTTGCGGCGCTCTCGGTCACTCCGGGTGACCGGGGGCGGGCCGGCGCCGGCACGAGGCCCGGCACGGGCGGGCACCCCACCCCTCCTGCGCCGCCCCGACCCACCCGACGCGCGGACGAACAGGGGCGATACGGACACCGTGGCACCGAATCCCGTTCTGGTCTGGACGACACCGCGCCTGGAGGCCGCCATGGGGCGTCAATCAGCGCGCTCCCGCTCGCCCCGCCTCCGTAACGGTGTGTATTCACCCAGGTCGGATGGGGTCCTTGGTCGGAGGGGTGCCCGGTGCGGGCCGGGTGGGTGCGCCGCGGGCGCGGGCGGGCCGCGCCCAGCACCACCGTGCCCCCGGCCCGGACCACGGGAGGCCCGGCGGCCGACCGGCGGCACCGGGGAACCGCCCTGCCTTCGTCGCCGCCG
>NZ_ANAD01000128.1 GCF_000341245.1 Nocardiopsis halophila DSM 44494 | reverse complement strand
CCCTGGCACTCCGGCGGCCCGCCGCCCGGCCGGGGCCGGTGAGCGGGGCACCAGCTGCGCCGTCGCCGCTGCTATTCCCGGACCGCGAGAGGCCGGGCACTCGACTGCCAAGGCCGGGGAACCGCCCTGCCTTCGTCGTCGTCGCCTTCCCCCTGGCACTCCGCCAACCCGCCGCCCGGCAAGCAGCCGCGAGCGGGGCACCTGCCGTTCCGTCGCCGCTAGCTCCCCGGACCACCGACCACCCGGCGGCCGACAGGTGGCACCAGGAAACCGCTACCCCCTTGTCGTCGCCGCCATCTCCCTGGCACTCCGCCAGCCCGCCGCCCGGCAAGCAGCCGCGAGCGGGGCACCGGCCGTCCCGTCGCTGCTGCTGTTCCGGCACCGCAGAAGCCCGGCGGCCGACAGGCAACACCGGGGAACCGCCCTGCTTCGTCGCCGCCGCCATCGTCCCAACGACCTGGCGCCCCGGAACCCGACCGGGGCGCGGCCGTGCTCGCCGTGTCCGGCCGGGCCTTACCCCTGTGGCTGCTTCCGTCCCTCCTGTGCTTGTCCGTCCCGGTCCCCCTCCTCGTCCCCGTCTTCAGGCTGGCAGGACCAGCCGGTGAGCATGTTGGTCGTGGCGCCGGTGATCACGGAGTCGAGCCGGTGCCGGGTATCGGTCAGGTCGGTGATGCGCTCGTCGATGCGGTCGCGCTCGGCGGCCAGGCGGTCGAGGAGCTCCGGGCTGGCGCGGCCGTCCACCACGCACGGCATCAGCTCGACGATGGTCCGGCTCGACAGGCCCGCGGCGTACAGCCGCTGGATCAGCCGCACCCACTCGACCGCGTCCCGGGGGTAGCGGCGCTGCCCTCCCGCGCTGCGCTCGCTGGACAGCAGGCCCTGCTCCTCGTAGTACCGCAGGGCCCGGACACTGACCCCGGCTTCGGCTGCGAGCTCCCCGATGCGCATGCGCCCCCCCTATGTGGCGTGCGACACATGTACTTGCCTCTGACGTCAACGTCAGGTTCTAGCGTACGCGGCGTGGGGCCGTCCGGCCCCTCGGCGCAGGAGCGCCGCCGTACGCACGGATCGGAGACACCCATGACCGCCACACCGACCTCCACCCCGGCCCCCGGCGCGGACGGCCGCAGCGGCGACGGCCCCGCCGCCTCCCCGGTCGCCTCGGTCAAGCCGGTCGTCCTGCCCGCACCCGAGCGCGGCCACGACCTGCACGTGCGGGTGACCGCGCCGGTCAACGGACGGGACCTGCCCATCATCGTGTTCGCCCACGGGTTCGGCTCGGACCTGGACGGATACGCGCCCCTGACCGACCACTGGGCCGCTCACGGCTTCGCCGTGCTCCAGGCCACCCACCTGGACTCCCGGCGGGTCGGCCTTCCCGCGGACGACCCCCGCAGGCCGCGGCTGTGGCGGTGGCGTGTCGACGACCTGAAGCGCATCCTGGACAGCCTCGACGTACTGGAGGCGGCGGTCCCCGGCTTGGAGGGACGCCTGGACCGCGGGCGCATCGCGGCGGCAGGGCACTCCTTCGGCGGGCAGAGCGCCGGGGTCCTGCTGGGCCTACGCGTCACCGACCCGCAGAGCGGGCTCGCCGAGGACCTGTCCGACCCCCGTGTCTCGGCGGGCGTCCTGCTGGCCACGGCCGGTGCGGGCGGGGACCACCTGACCCCGGAGGCCGCCCGTGACCTTCCCTGGCTGCGGGACGTGGACTTCTCCGGTATGGCCGCCCCGGCCCTGGTGGTGGCCGGGGACGCGGACGAGCTCCCGGTGACGACCAAGGGGCCGGAGTGGACCGCCGAGCCGTACGTGCTCAGCCCCGGCGGGAAGGGCCTGCTCACCCTCTTCGGCGGCCGCCACCTCCTCGGCGGCATCTCCGGCTACGGTGCCGCCGAGACCACCGACGAGGACCCCGGGCGCGTCGCCCTCGTCCAGCGGGTCACCCTGGCCTTCCTCCGCCGGGCACTCGGCATCGACGCGGCCGGCTGGACGGCGGCGAAAGCGGACCTCGCCGACGGCGCCCACCCGTCGGGGCGGCTCGACACCAAGGGCGGGATCTGAACGGGGCCACGGGCCATGGCACGAAGAAGGGCCCGGCGCATCGCCGGGCCCGTCCTCGTGACGGCGTCCGTCCGGGCGTCCCTCCGGGCGCCCGCCCCCTTCGGCCGGTCAGCGGGCGCGGCGGCGCATCCGCTCGACGTCGAGGAGCACGACGGCCTTGGCCTCGATCCGCAGCCAGCCGCGGAGCGCGAACTCGGCCAGCGCCTTGTTCACGGTCTCGCGCGAGGCGCCGACCAGCTGGGCCAGCTCCTCCTGGGTGAGGTCGTGGTGCACGTGAAGGCCGTCCTCGCCCTCCTTGCCGAACTTGTCGGCCAGCTCCAGCAGCTGCTTGGCGACACGCCCCGGAACGTCGGTGAAGACCAGGTCGCTCATCACGTCGTTGGTCCGGCGCAGCCGCGCGGCCAGCGCCTTGAGCAGCTGCAGTGACACGTGCGGCTGGCTCACGATGAAGGGGCGGAGGTCGTCGTGGCCCAGCCCGGCCAGCACGGTGTCGGTCACCGCCACCGCGCTCGCGGTACGCGGCCGCGGGTCGAACAGCGACAGCTCGCCGAACATCTCGCTCGGGCCCAGGACCGCCAGCAGGTTCTCCCGGCCGTCGACCGCCGCGCGGGTCAGCTTGACCTTGCCGCTCAGCACCACGTACAGCCGGTCGCCCTCGTCGCCCTCGCCGAACAGGGTCTGGCCCCGGCCGAGCCGTACCTCGCTCACCGAGGCGCGCAGCGCCGCGGCGCCCTCTTCGTCGAGTGCCTCGAAAAGAGGCGCCTTGCGCAGCACCTCGTTGGTCTCGTCCACCACTTCCTCCTTGAAACCTGACCGTCAACAGTGTGACGTATATCGCACCGGTGTGTGAAACCAGGTCGTTATCTCGGCTTGTCGTCCGGGTGATGCGACCAGCCCGTCACAGCCGACGTCAGCCCTCAACGATCTTAGTCGCCCTGACCGCCCGGATCGTGCCGCCACCGCCGTTCCTGCCGCATTGCGGACATAATCTGTGCCACCGTGACGAGGGGAAACGGTCCCGGGGTGGGCCGGGGCCCGGCGGACCCCGGCACGGGTACGTACCCTTTGGGTGTGCCAGCCGATGCTTCCACGACCTCCGCGCCCGCGACGGCGGCGCCCCCCGCGTCCCCGACGCCGACGGGGGAGACGCGCCTCGCGCTGGTCCGCAGGGCGCGCCGGATGTACCGCGAACTCGTCCGCCTCTACCCCGACGCGCACTGCGAACTCGACTTCGAGGGGCCGCTGCAGCTCCTGGTCGCCACCGTGCTCTCGGCGCAGACCACCGACAAGCGGGTGAACGCGGTCACGCCCCGCCTGTTCGAGCGCTACCCCGGCGCCGAGGACCTGGCCGGGGCCGACGCCGGGGAAGTGGAGCAGATCCTGCGCCCGACCGGGTTCTACCGGGCCAAGGCCGCCAATGTGATCCGCCTCGCCCAGGCGCTGTGCGAGCGGCACGGCGGCGAGGTGCCCGCCGACCCCGAGGCGCTGGTGCGCCTGCCCGGCGTGGGCCGCAAGACCGCCAACGTGGTGCTCGGCAACGCCTTCGGGGTGCCGGGCATCACCGTCGACACCCACTTCGGGCGGCTCGCCCGCCGATTCGGCTGGACCGCCCAGACCGACCCGGTCCGCGCCGAGCACGAGGTCGGCGCGCTCTTCGAGCGCAAGGACTGGACCATGCTCTCGCACCGCGTCATCTGGCACGGCCGCCGGGTGTGCCACGCCCGCAAACCCGCCTGCGGCGCGTGCGGCCTGGCCCGGATGTGCCCCGCCTTCGGGGAGGGGCCGACCGACCCCGACGCCGCCCGGGCCCTGCTGCGGGACGGACCGCGCGCATGACCGACCTGAGGACCGAACGGGTCGGCGCCCCGCCGCCGGACTGGCTCTCGGCGCTGGCCGCCGCCGGGGCGCGGATGGAGGTCCCGCCGCAGCTCCGCCCGCCCGACGGCGGCGGGCGCCGCGCCGCCGTGCTCGTCCTGTTCGGCGCGGGCGCCTCCGGTCCCGAAATGCTGATGATCCAGCGCAACGACGGACTGCGCCGGCACTCCGGCCAGCCCGCCTTCCCCGGCGGCTCCTTCGAGGACGGCGACCGCACCCCCGAGGAGTGCGCGGTGCGCGAGGCCGTGGAGGAGACCGGGGTGGACCCCGCGGGCATCGACACGGTGGGCCGGCTGCCCGAGCTCTACATCCGGCCCAGCGGTTTCCGGGTGGCGCCGGTGCTGGCCTGGTGGCGCGCGCCCTCCCCGGTGCACGCCGCGGACGCCGGCGAGGTGGCGCACGCCGCAGCGGTGCCCGTCGCCGAGCTGGCCGACCCGGCCAACCGGGTGCTGGTGGAGGTCGCCGGGCGCGGCTGGAGGGGCCCGGGCTTCCGCGCCGGCGGGATGCTGGTGTGGGGGTTCACCGGCGGGGTGGTCGACTCCCTGCTGCGGCTCGGCGGGTGGGAACGGCCCTGGCGCACCGCCGCCACCGAGGTCGTCACGCTCGTGCCCCCGGGTTCGGCGATACCGTAACGGGATGGAAGGCGTCGTGCTGGATGCGGTCCTGGTCGTCCTGGTGCTGCTCTTCGCAGGATCCGGCTACCGGCAAGGGTTCATCGTCGGGGTGATGAGCTTCGCCGGGTTCATCGGCGGCGGGGTCCTGGCGGCGCTGGGCGCGCCGTCGCTGATCCAGTCGGTGGTCGAGGACCCGGGGCGGCAGGCGCTGCTGGCCATCGCGGTGGTCTTCCTGTCGGCGGCGATGGGCCAGTTCGTCGCCTCCTACATCGGGGCGCTGGTGCGCAACCGGGTCACCTGGGACTCGGCCCGGGTGCTGGACGCCCTGGGCGGCGCGCTGGTCAGCGGCGCCGCGGTGCTGCTGGTCGCCTGGCTGGTGGGCAGCGCGGTGGCCAACTCCTCGCTGCCGGTGGTCACCGGGCAGGTACAGAACTCCCGGGTGCTGCACCAGGTGGACGGGGTGATGCCGCCGGTCGCCGACACCTGGTTCTCCACCTTCCGCAAGATCGTCGACCAGAGCGCGTTCCCACAGGTCTTCAGCGGGCTGGGCACCGGCGAGCCGGCCGAGGTGGAGCCCCCGGACCCGGCGGTGCTCACCACCGAGGAGCTGCGCGAGTCCAGCCAGAGCGTTGTCAAGGTGCTGGGGACCGCGCCGTCCTGCCGGCGGCGGGTGGAGGGCACCGGCTTCGCCTACGGCGGCGGGCACATCATGACCAACGCCCACGTGGTGGCGGGCGTCACCGAGGACCTGCGGGTGGTCACCCGCAACGGGCGCCAGCTCCCGGCCACGGTGGTGCTGTACGACCCGCAGCAGGACATCGCGGTGCTGGACGTGCCCGGCCTGGACCTGGAGCCGCTGGAGTTCGAGCACCAGGCGGGCAAGGGCGACGACGCCGTGGTGGCGGGCTTCCCCAAGAACAACGGCTTTACGGCGGTGCCGGCCCGGATCCGGGCCGAGCAGACCGCCCAGGGGCCCGACTTCTACCACTCCACGCAGGTGAGCCGGGAGATCTACCAGGTGCGGGCGCTGGTGCGCCCGGGCAACTCCGGCGGCCCGCTGCTGTCGCCGGAGGGGACCGTCTACGGGGTGGTGTTCGCGGCCGCCACCAACGAGGACGAGACGGGCTACGTGCTCACCGCCGACGAGGTCGCCGAGAACGCCCAGAAGGGCCTGGACTCGACCGCCCCGGTCTCCACCCAGCAGTGCGACTAGGGGCGGTGGTCACCAGGCGCCCTCCTGGTCGGAGAGATCCTAGTCGCGCAGGCGCCGCGCGTCCCCGGCGGCCTGCCGGAGCCACCCCTCGCGTTCTGAGGGCGTGGTGCACCTCGGGCCCCCGTTCCGGGGCGCCCGCTCGGGCCCAGGGCGCTCGCGTGGTGGCTCGTCCACACGTCGACGTCGACGGTAAGAGGAAAGGCGGCCGAAGCAGAGTGGAGCTGACGGTTCTGGGAAGTGCGAGCCCCTACGCCCGCCCCGGGAATCCGTGTTCGGGGTACCTGGTGCGGCACGGCGGGTCGGCCCTGTGGATGGACGCCGGGCCGGGGACGCTGGCCGAGTTGCAGCGCCACGTGCGGCCCGACCGGCTCGACGGGGTCTGGATCTCCCACCTGCACGCCGACCACGCCGCGGACCTGCTCACCGCCTACTACGCGCTGCTCTATGCCGACCTGGACCCCTCCGGCCCCGTCCCCCTGTACGGGCCGCCGGGGACCGCTGAGCGGCTGCGGCACTTCCTCTCCAACCAGGGGTCCAGCCGGGTCGAGGAGGCCTTCGACGTCCGGGAGCTCTACGACGGCCGCACCGACCGCGTCGGGGAGCTCGTCGTGGAGTCGCGTGCCGTCGAGCACGGCCTCCCGGCCTTCGGCGCCCGTGTCGGCACGGAGGATCCGGGCGGGGTACTGGCGTACTCGGGCGACACCGGACCCTGCCCGGCGCTGGCGGAGCTGGCCGCCGGCGCCTCGCTGTTCCTGTGCGAGGCCGACCTGGACGCCCCCTCCGACGGCGGGGCGGTGCACCTCACGCCGGAGCAGGCGGGGCGCAGCGCGCGGGAGGCGGGGGCGGGGCGGCTCCTGCTGACCCACGTCGGGCCCTCTCAGGAGCCCGGAGAGGCGGTCGCCAGGGCCGGGGAGGCCTTCGGTGGCCCGGTGGCCTATGCGGCGCCCGGGGAGGCGTTCAGCACCGGCTGAGGGCCCTCAGCCGCCCGTGCGCCTCAGCCGTCCGCGCGGTGGATCTCCACCGACTCCAGCACCACGTCCTCCACGGGCTTGTCGGCCGAGTCGGTCTCCACCTGCGAGACGGCCTCGACCACCTCCTGGCCCTCGGTCACCTCGCCGAAGATCGTGTGCCGGCCGTTCAGGTGCTCGGCTGGCGCGGTGGTGATGAAGAACTGGGAGCCGTTGGTGTCCGGCCCGGAGTTGGCCATGGCGAGCAGCCCCGGCCGGTCGAACCCCAGGTCGGGGTCGATCTCGTCGTCGAAGGTGTAGCCGGGGCCGCCGCTGCCGGTGCCGGTCGGGTCACCGCCCTGGACCATGAACCCCGGGATCACCCGGTGGAACACGGTGCCGTCGTAGAAGGCGTCCCGGCCCGTCTCCGGGTTCTCCGTTCGCTCGCCTTCGGCGAGCGCGGCGAAGTTGAGCACCGTCTCCGGCGCGCTGTCCGGGAAGAAGGCGACCTCCACGACCCCCTCGGAGGTGCGCAGGGTCGCCCCCTCGACGCCGTCGGCACCGTCGGCCGAGGCCCGCTCCTGGGCCCCGCACGCCGCGGAGGCGAGCAGCACGGACAGGGCGAGCGCGGCCGGGGCCGCGGCGGAACGCCTCACGCCGCGGCCTCCAGGGGCCAGCTCATCCGGACGGCGGTGCCCCCCTCCCCGGGCTCGATGCGGACCTCGTCGGCCAGGCCGACGATGACCGCGAGCCCCACGTCGGGGGAGAGGCCGGTCACCCCGCCGGGCGGTGTCGTCTCGCCCGGGTAGAGGCCGGTCCCGGCGAAACCGTGGTCGGTCGCTGCCGCGTCCGGCTCCTTGGCCGGGGCACGGTCGGTGACGACCACCTCGAAGCGGCGGGCGGCGCTCGCGTGGCCGTTGGACGGGGCGGCGGCGCCGGGGGTCCGCTGTGCGGGGGCGCCGTCGGCGGTGCCGTCGATGAGCTCGACCGTGATCGGACGCCCGGGGCAGTGCGCGCGGTGCGCCTCGACGGCGCGGGAGCACGCCTCCCCGACGGCGAGCCTGATCTCATCGAGGGCGGACTCGGCGATGCCCGCCCGGCGCGCGACGGCGGTGGCCATGAGGCGGGCCGTGCGCACGTGGGCGGGCAGCGCGCTGATCGTGAGCTGGACGAGAGCCATGATCTCGCTCGTAACGCAGCCGGCTACTTCGCGGCGCGTTTGTCGATGGCCTCCTGCACCGACTCATAGATGCCGAAGACCTTGGTCAGGCCCGTGATGCGGAAGATCTTGAGGATCCGCTCCTGGGTGCAGACCAGGTCGAGCGTGCCGTCGTGCGCCCGGACGCGCTTGAGGCCGCCCACGAGCACCCCGAGACCCGTCGAGTCGAGGAACTCCACCTTCTCCATGTTCACCACGAGGTGGAAGTTGCCCTTGTTGACCAGGTCGATCAGGAGCTCACGCAGCCGAGGCGCGGTATAGACGTCGATCTCACCTTCGACGACGACGATCTCCGTGTCGTCCTGGGTGTGGTGATCCAGCTTCAAGTCCACTAGTCCTCCAGCGCCGAACCGCGAAACCGCGAGTGATCTGTGCCGGGCGTTACCCCGCAGGGCGGCATTCAACCACGCTTTTCCCCCGGGTCTTCGTGCTTCCGCACGGAAAACCCGGACACCGCGCGTCTGTTCCCCCGGATGCCACACTGAAACCGGCGGCCGACGGCCGCCCGCGGGACGCGAGGGCCGCCGAGGGAGGGTGTCGGGCGTGGGACCGTGGGAATCGACACTGCGGCGATCGTGGCGTGACCATACCCGGAACCCGCAGGTGACACATGTGGAGCGGCTGGCACGTGGCGCCGGGGTAAGTGAAGACTGGCCGACATGGACACCGCCCTCCGTTCGACGACGACTCGCCGAGGCGGGCATCACGGCGCCGTGGTCGCACCAGACCGACGCCGCGGACCGGGCGCGCTCCGGTAGCAACGTGATCATAGCGACCGGCACGGCCTCGGGGAAGTCGCTGGCCTTCCTGCTGCCGGCCGCCGAGGCTGTGGCCGACGGGGGGTCGGTGCTCTACATCGCCCCCACCAAGGCGCTCGCCGCCGACCAGCTGCGGGGCGTGCGCGAGGTCGACCCGGACCTGCGCGCGGCCGTCTACGACGGCGACACCCCCGGCCAGGAGCGGTCCTGGATCCGCGCGCACGCCGACTACGTGCTCACCAACCCGGACATGCTCCACCACGCCGTGCTGCCCCGGCACGCGGCCTGGGCCGGATTCCTGCGCCGGCTGCGCTACGTCGTGGTGGACGAGGCGCACCACTACCGGGGCGTGTTCGGCTCGCACGTGGCACAGATCATCCGCCGGCTGCGGCGGGTGTGCGCGCGTTACCGGTCCGCCCCCGTGTTCATTCTGGCGTCCGCGACCACCGGCACCCCGGAGCAGAGCGCCTCCCGGCTCGTGGGGCTGCCGGTGGAGGCGGTGGTGCGGGACGGCTCGCCGCGCCCGGCCGTCGACTTCGCCCTGGTGGAGCCGGAGCTGACCGAGCTGCGCGGGGAGCGCGGCGCCCCGGTGCGGCGCACGGCCACCGCCGAGACCGCCGACACCCTGGCCGCGCTGGCGGCCCAGGGGGTGCGCACGCTCGCCTTCGTCCGGTCCCGGCAGGGCGCCGAGGCGGTCGCGCTGGCCGCGCAGCGCGCCCTGCGCGACGGCGGCCGCCCGGACCTGGCCGAGCGGATCGCCGCCTACCGCGCCGGGTACCTGGCCACCGACCGCCGCTCGCTGGAGGAGCGGCTGCGCACCGGCGAGCTGCTGGGCCTGGCCACCACCAACGCCCTGGAGCTGGGGGTGGACATCACCGGGGTGGACGCGGTGCTGGTCGCGGGGTGGCCCGGCACCCGCGCCTCGCTGTGGCAGCAGGCGGGGCGGGCCGGGCGGCGCGGGTCAGACGCGCTGGCGGTGTTCATCGCCCGCGACGACCCGCTCGACACCTACCTGGTGCACCACCCCGAGTCGATCTTCGGCGCCTCGGTGGAGGCGACCGTGATCGACCCGGACAACCCCTACGTCCTGGGGCCGCACCTGTGCGCGGCCGCCGCCGAGGTCCCGCTCACCCGCCAGGACCTGGAGGTGTTCGGGCCGCGGGCCGGCGAGGCGGTGGAGGACCTGGTGCGCCGGGGCCTGCTGCGCGCGCGCCCGCGCGGGTGGTACTGGACCCGGCGGGAGCGGGCGAGCGACCTGGCCGACATCCGCGGCGCGGGCGGGGCGCCGGTGCAGATCGTGGACTCGGGGAGCGGGCAGCTGCTGGGCACCGTGGACGAGGGGGCGGCGCTGGGGACCGTGCACGAGGGCGCGGTCTACCTGCACCAGGGGCGCAGCCACCTGGTGGAGGCGCTGGACCTGGAGGACGGGGTGGCGCTGGTGCACGAGGAGGACCCCGGCTACTCCACCTGGTCGCGCGAGGTCACCGAGATCGAGGTGCGCCGCACGCTGCGCAGCACCCGCTGGGGGCCGCACACGGTGGGCTTCGGCGAGGTGCGGGTGGGGCGGCAGGTCGTCGGCTACCTCAAGCGGGACGTGCGCACCGGCACGGTCCTGGGGGAGCAGCCGCTGGACCTGCCGGAGCGGCCGCTGGACTCGCGGGCGGTCTGGTGGACGCTGGCGCCCGGGGCCGCCGAGCGGCTGCGCGCCGAGGGGGTGGAGCTGCGCGGGGCCGCGCACGCGGCCGAGCACGCCTCGATCGGCCTGCTGCCGCTGCTGGCCACCTGCGACCGCTGGGACATCGGCGGGGTGTCCACCGCCGAGCACGCCGACACCGGCCGGCTGACGGTGTTCGTCTACGACGGGCACGAGGGCGGGGCCGGGTTCGCCGAGCGCGGGTACGCGGCGGCGCGCACGTGGCTGGAGGCGACGCGCGCGGCGATCGCCGACTGCGAGTGCGCGCAGGGGTGCCCGTCGTGCATCCAGTCGCCCAAATGCGGGAACGGCAACGAGCCGTTGAGCAAGTCCGGGGCGCTGCGGCTGTTGGACGAGCTGCTGTCGGCTTCTCCACAGGGGTGTGGATCGCGGGCCGGAGCGCCGGAGGAAGCAGGGGATCGGGCCGAGATCGGACCGTGATGGGGAGCGGTGAAACCCGTGGGCACGCGCCTGCGGGGGCGGTCCTGCGGGAGTTTTCCACACCGTAATTCACAGCCTGTGGGTAATTCGGTGCGGTTCTCCACAGGCGGGGGATTTCCCATTCCGAGCGGGGGCGCCGAGCCCCACGATGGGCTCCACAGGCGCGGTCCCGCCAGGCGGCCGCGCGAGGCCCGCTCTTTGGAGGTCCACCGTGACCGCAATCCGCGGCGGCCCCGTCCGTGCCGCCATCGCGTGTTCGCCTCCCGTTCTCCCACGGCCCCACCCGTTCCGGCCGCCGCTTCTTCCCGAGCGGAGGACGGAGGCCTCCTCCGCCCTGGAGGGGGCCCACAGGACGGGGCGCGACGGCGGAATGTCCACGGCCGAGTACGCCATCGGAACCGTTTCCGCGGTGGCGTTCGCCGCCGTTCTCTATGCAATTCTGACCAGTTCCGAAGTCCGCGAGACCCTGACCCGGATCGTCGTCGATGCGCTGCAGTCCGTGGGCTGAGCGCCGCCGCCGGCCCCGTACGGACGGCGGCGCGGACGGCGGTACGGCCACCGCCGAGACGGCGGCGGCCCTGCCCGCCCTGGCCCTGGTGCTGGCCGTGGCCCTGGCGGCGGTCAACGCCGTCGCCACCCACCTGGCCTGCGTGGACGCCGCCCGGGCCGGGGCGAGGGCCCTGGCCCGGGGCGAGGCCGAGTCGGCCGTCCTGGAGGCGGCCGCGCGCGCCGCACCGGAGGAGGCGCAGACGCGCGCTACCCGCTCCAGAGGCGAGGTCCGGGTGGAGGTTTCGGCCCCGATCCGCATCATGCCCGGAATGCCCGCACCGGTGCGCGCGGTGGCCACCGCGGCCACCCCCGTGGAACCGGGAGCACCGCCATGAGCCCTTGCCCCGGACGCGCCCTCGGCCCGCCCACCGGCACCGGACGCCGCCTGGGGACGGACACCGGCTCGGGCACGGTCTGGACGGTGGCGGCCTGTGCGCTGGTGTGGACGGCGGCCGCCGCCGCGGTGGCCGTGGGCGGCGCCCGCGTCGACCGGCACCACGCCGGGGCCGCCGCCGACCTGGCGGCCCTGGCCGCGGCCGACCGGGCCGCCGAGGGGCCGGACCGGGCCTGCGCGGCGGCGTCCCGCACCGCCGGGGCGAACGGCGCCCGAATCGAGTCCTGCACGGCCGAAGGCCTGGAGGTCACGGTCGAGGTGTCCGTCCCGGTCCGCACCTGGCCCGTCCGCGCCCACGCCGAATCCCGAGCGGGCCCAGTGAGCACGGAACCCCCATGAGCGAACGACCGGCCACCGGTCAGGGCCGACCACCAGAGGGCGCCGGTACATCGTGAGGCGGAGGGCCTTCCCCGAACGGCGGGCACCTAGCCGTCCTGCCCCCGCCAGCGGCGGGAGCCGACCCCTCCGGGGCACGGTCCGCGATCGACCCCGGCGCCGATCGACCGAGCCGGCCGTGCGCAAGACGCGGTGCGGTCCTCCCGACGCTCCCTCTTCAAGGGGCCCGTGTCGGAGGGGGACACGCCAGGCGGGGGCGGTACCGGCGTTCCCGCACGGGCGCGGCCGACTGGCCAGCGCGGGGAAGGAGCGGGCAACGGCGCCCGTTCACCGCGTCTCACCGGTCCATCGGAGACCTCGGTACGACCGCAAGCACTGCCGTCGCTCGAGACGGCTCCTGACGCCCCGTCCACAGCGGCGCGCTGGAAGAGATGGGCCCGTGCCGTGGTCGAAGGAAGGTCGGTCACCCGGTCCACGGCCGCACGGTCCTGAGGCGCTCCGCAGATGTGCCGCCCCGGATACGTCTCCGGGTCTCCCTACCGATGGGCCCTGCGGGGCCGACGGCGGAACCCGTAAGGCACCCGGCCTGGTTCTTTGGGCCGAGCCGGGACACCGACCACCCCAAGGAGTCATCATGGGCGCCCATTCACGGCCTCCGGTACGTCCCCCGTCCTCTCGACCGCTCCTGCCGCCCCGTCCGCTCGTTCGGGCCGTCGTCCTCGCGATCGGGGTCCTCCTCCTGTGCGGCGGAGCGTCCGCGGCCGAGGTGCTGCGGAAACCGACCCCGGCACCGACCCCCGCGCCGACGCTGACCTCGCGTCCCGAACCGTTCCCCGACGAGACGGGCGGGACCCGCAGCCCCCTGCCCACCCGGTCGCCGATCGACATCCCACCCGGCCCGTTCCCGGTCCCCGGCCCCGTGGTGCCCCCGGCCCCTGCACCGCCTGCCCCTCCCGACGCGCCGTCGGTGCCGAGCGACGACACCGCGGACTCCTCCGAGGAGCGAAATCCGGCCCCGAGCACGGACCCGTCCCCGGCGGCCGCCCCCTCGGCGTCCCCGAGCCCGTCCGTCTCCCCCTCGCCCGAACCGAGCGCTGCCGCCTCCACGGCCTCCACGTCCGAAGGCCCTCCTCCGGGCCCCGAACCGCCCGCCGGCCTCGACGCGACCGGCGAGCCCGACATCGCGTTCGGCTACGCCCCACCCGATCCGGTGTCCGACGGACGACCGCTCGGCACGGCCGCGGCCTGGCTGCTCCCGATCCTGGCCTTGGTCGCACTGGCGCTCCGCCTGAGCGTGGGCTGGCCCCGATTCCCGCCCCGCTACCGGGGCCGCCGCCGCGTCGGCGGCGACGGCGACCCTTTCGACCCCGGGGAAGCACGCCGACTCCGCAGCCGAGGCCGATCGCAGTCGTGAGCTCGGTCCGGCAGGGATCGGAATCGGCGGTCGAGGGTGGTGGATCCACCACCCTCGACCGCCCGGGGCGGCCCCGGACGGGGATCAGGGGCCCGTGAGGTCGCCGACCAGGGCGGCCACCAGGGGGACCACCCCGATCAGCACGAACGCCGGGAGGAAGCACAGGCCGAGCGGGGCGACCACCAGCACCGCCGTGCGCTGGGTGCGGGTCAGGGCGCGTCCGTGGGCCGCGCGCCGTGCCTCGGCCGCGTGGTGTGCCACCAGGTCGCCGACGGGGGCGCCGGTCTCGGCGGCGCGGGCGAGCGTCCGCCCCAGCGCCGCCAGCTCGGGCGGCCCGTCCACCGCCTGCCACGCACGGTCGGGGGAGGCCCCGAGCCGCTGACGCTCGGCCACCTCGGCCAGGGCCTCGCCCAACGGCCCGCCGACCGACCGGGACAGCGCCTCCAGCACCTGTCCGGGTTCCCCGCCCGCGCGCACGCCCGCCGCCAGCAGGTCGAGGGCGAGCGGCAGCCCGGCGGCGATCCTGGCCCGGCGTTCCCGTCCCCGGCCTCCGGCCACCCGCCGCAGCCCCAGCCACAGGGCCGCGCCCAGGGGCGCGCCGACGAGCAGGGCGATTCCGGGGCCGCCGACCGCCGCGAGGGCGAGGACGGGAGCACCCGCCACGGCGGCGGCGCCCAGGCGGCCCACACCGCGGTCCTCCGTCGCGGGCCCGTGTGCCGTCCCGTCCGAGGAACGGCGTCCGGACCGCGCCAACTGGGCGTCGAGCCTCAGTCGGCCCGGGGACGGCCCCGGGAACAGGAGCAGCCGGGCGGCGCAGGACCCGAAGACGACCACGGCGGCGGCGAGCAGGGCGGTCATCGTGCCTCCAGAGCGGCGGCGGCGTTGCGCACCATCCGGTCGGTCCACCACAGGCCCAGCGCCTCCAGGGCCAGCCCCGCCGCCAGGCAGGCCAGCCCGACAGGGGTGGTGAACAGGAACGCGACGGGTCCCGCTCCCATCGCCGCCGACAGCCCCAGCCCTGCCGCGGGAAGGATCGCCAGCAGGACCGCGGTGGTGCGCGGCCCGGCCAGCTGCGCGGAGAGTTCACGGCGCCGCTCCTCCTCCTGCGCGAGAGAATCGGCCAGCCGCTCACAGACCTCGGCCAGCCCGGCCCCGGAGCGGGAGGCCACCGCCCAGCAGGCGGCCAGGTGCACCAGCCCTGCCATCCCGGGTGCGTCGCTGGCCCGTCGAAGGGCCGCGGACGGGTCGGCCCCGCTCCGTGCGGCGGCGGCCACGGGCGCCAGAGCGGTGGCGCCCGCCTCCACGGCCTCGGCCGCCGAACGCTCCAGTGCCGCCGACGGCGGAAGACCGGCGCGCAGCTCTGAGGGGAACGCCCGGCAGAGGGCGATGGCCGCCTCCCGGCCCTGCGTGTGCGCACGGCCCACCACCCGGTCGAACCGCGCGCGGACGAGCCCCGCGAGCACGGCGCCCGGCGTGCGCGGCCCGTCATCGGCGCCGCCGAGCACGGCCCGCAGCCGCACACGTCCCGGCGGGGGGAGTGCGGCGGCCGCGACGGCCCCTGCGCTCCCCATGAGCAGCATCCACATCCCGGCTGATGTCAGACCGTTCATGCGCACCTCCGCCCTGCATCACCGAAAGCCGAACGTGGGGCCGTCCGAAAAGGGAGGGCGGGGACCGCGTCCCGTCCTCCCCGGATCGACCGGGCGCTGCGGCCGAAGCCGGCGGTCGCCGACGGCCCGCCCCCGTGACCGGGTCCCGTGCCGGACCGCCTTCGACGACTGCAGGCGGCACCCCCGCTGCGGACACAGGCTCCGGAGGCCGGGGGAACGGCGGTCCTCGGTGGCCGCCGTTCGCAGGTGGGGCCGTGGTGCCCGGTGACGTGTCGTTCACGGCCACTCCTGCACTCCCGGCGCCGACCGGTACCGACGCGGTCGGCAAGGTCGAGAAAGGTCGCGGCTTCGTCCAGGGGGCCGGTGGGCGGGACAGGCCGCTTTTCGGTGAGTGCCCGCCGCAGGGGATGGCCGGACCTGCGCTCCCCGTTCTCTGGGGGCGATGCGTTCGTTGAGGTCCGGGAAGGCAATGGCCACGGCCGGGCCTGGCCGTCGGTGGACGGGCTTTGACCGTCGAATACGGGTCCCGCGCGTTCGCACGTGGGGGACGTGTCGTTCATGGTCGTCCTCGGCGCCAATCCGTGCCGACGCGATCGGCGAGGTCGGGGAAGGCCTCGGCCTCGGTCGGCGGGCCTCCCGCCGGGACGACCACGGCCGGGACGGCCCGCACCAGGCCCGTGCCGTCCCGCCGCAGGACGCACACCTGCGCCGGCCGCCGGGCCCCGTCGCCGCCGCGCACCATGTGCACGACGACGGCCCTCGTCGCCGCGAGCTGGCTGTGGGCCGCCTCCCGGGACAGCCCCGCCGCGCACGCCAGGGCCTCGATGCGGGCGGGCAGCTCGTCCGCGGCGTTGGCGTGCACCGTGCCCGAACCGCCCTCATGGCCGGTGTTCAGCGCCGCCAGGAGGCTCACCACCTCGGCCCCGCGCACCTCGCCCACCACCAGGCGGTCCGGGCGCATCCGCAGGGCCTGGCGCACCAGCTGCGGCAGGTCCACCTCGCCGGTGCCCTCGATGTTCGGCGGCCGGGCCTGCAGCCGGACCACGTGCGGGTGGCGCGGCCGCAGCTCCGCCGAGTCCTCCACCAGCACCAGCCGCTCGGCTGGCCCCGCCAGCGACAGCAGCGCCGAGAGCAGCGTCGTCTTCCCCGTCCCCGTCCCGCCGGTCAGCAGCAGGGCGACCCGCGCCCGCACCAGCGCCTCCAGCAGCCGCACCGCGGGCGGCGCCAGTGCCGCCCGATCCGCCAGCTCGGCCAGGTNCCCGCCGCGGCCCCAGCCGCAGCGACAGGCAGGCCCCCTCCGGCGCCACCGGCGGCAGCACCGCGTGCAGCCGGGCACCGGACGGGAGCCGGGCATCGCACCAGGGCGCCGCCGCGTCCAGCCGCCGCCCCGCCTGCGCCGCCAGCCGCCGGGCCAGCGCCCGCACCTCCTCCTCGCCGCCGAAGCGCACCCGGGCGGCGCGGCGCAACCCCTCCGGCCCGTCCACCCACACCTCCTCCGGGCCGTTCACCAGGATGTCGGTGACCTCCGGGTCGGCCAGCAGCGGTTCCAGCGGCCCCGCCCCGCTCAGCTCGGCGCTCAGCGCGCGCACCACCGCCAGCAGTTCGGCGTCGCCCAGTACCGCCCCCTCGGCGCGCACGGCGGCCGCCACCCGCGCCGGCGAGGGCGCCGCACCGTCCCGGACCAGCCGCGCCCGCACCGCCTCGAGCAGGGACGTGTCCGGGCCCGCCGCGGGGCTCACCCCGCCACCGGGGCGCGCAGCGCCCCCAGCAGCCGGTCGGCCGCCCGCCCCAGCGCCGAGGCGCCGTCGGCCCCCGGGAGGTCGCCGCGGTCCAGGCCCCGCCGCAGGCGCGGGTCGTCGGGCACGTCCCCCAGCAGGTCCAGGCCGAGCGCCGAGGCGACCGCCGTGCCCGGCAGGTCGGCCCCCGCGGCCCGGGTCACCAGGTGCAGAACCGAGCTGTGCGTGCGCATCCGCGGCACCAGCCGGTAGGCCGCCATCACCGAGCAGAAGTCGGCGGGCACCACCACCAGCACGGCGGTGCACCGGCGCAGCGCCTCCGCCGCCCCCGGGCCGGGCGCGCGCGGGGCGTCGACCACGACCAGGTCGCCGCCGAGGGCCGCCGCGCCCAGCACCGACCGCAGCGCCGGCGCCGGGACCTCCTCGGCCGGCCCCCGGGACCAGGTCACCAGCGGGCACCCGCGGACCCGCGGCAGCACCCCGCTCAGCGCGGGCCAGCTCATCCGCCCCTCGCGGGCCAGCAGGTCCTCCCACCGGGTGCCGCCCGGCCGGTCCTGGCCGCAGACCAGGTCCAGCCCCGGGCCGAGCGGGTCGGCGTCGACGAGCGCGGTGCGCAGCCCCGCCCGCACCCCCGCCATGGCCAGCGCCACGGCGAGCACGCTCGCCCCGGCGCCGCCCCGGCCGCCGACCGCGGCCACCACCGGGCAGGGGCCGGGCCGTTCCCGGCCGGCGTCGGCGAGCAGGTCGGTCAGCCGGGCCTCGTCGCCGGGCAGGTGCAGCAGCGCGCGCACGCCCAGGCGCAGGGCGTCCGGCTCGGGCGGTGGGGCGCCGGAGGGGCGTGGGCCCACGGCGGCCAGGGCGTGCGGATGCGGCGGGGGCTCCAGGTCGGCGAGGGCGGCGAGCAGGTCGCCGCCGACGACGACCAGCGGGGCGCGCGCCCAGTCGCGCAGCGCCGCGCCGGCCGAGGAGGCGACGTGCACCTCGATGGAGGCCGCGGCGGCCAGCCGCAGCAGGTCGTCGAGCAGGGCGGGGTCGTCGGTGGCCAGCAGGGGGCGGGGACGGTCCATACCCCCGACGATGGCGCGGCGGCAGCGGCCGCGGTAGGTCCGTCGCCGTGCCTGTGGACGGCCGGGGGCGGCGGTTCGGAAGCAGGCGCCCGGACCGGTGGGAGCCGATACGGCCGGGGCGAGGGCGCACACCCGTCCTCGAGGTACGTCTCCCGGTCGCGATGGGCCCGGTCGAGTTCGCAGAGGACCTCTGAAAAGCTCAGAACCGAGCTCTTCGAGTGCCGAGGGCGGTGCTCGGGGCGGCCGGTGTCCCTGTGCAGCTCGGGAGCGGACTCTCCTGTGTCCCGTCAAGGAGGCCGCGTTGAGGCACCGGGTGATACGCCGGGCCAAGAAGCGTGATGCGGCCCGGCGGGCCGGGCGGCCGGGGCCCGGAGGGGTCCACCACGCCAGCGGACACGACCCGGGGGCCGCCCCGGAAAAGGCGACGGCCCCCGCCGGGGGGATGGCGGGGGCCGTCTCTCGGTCCGGCTCCGGGGGGGTAGAGCCGGCTCCGTTCCTGGAGAGGTTCGGATACGTGCGTCTCCGGCACCGAGCGGAGGTCGAGGGGTGCGGGTTCCGCGCCGACGGACGCCGACGGGCGCGGGTACCGCCGTACCGTGCGCCGCGACGGGGAGGGGGAGGCCCGTGGTCTCTGCGCGCTCGGCCGAGGTAACAGATCTGATACGCAACGTTACCACGGGGGAGTGTGCGGCGGGGGTGCCGGACCGTTCCACCCCCTTTTCAAAACGCCTGATCAGGCGTACAACGAAATCAGGAGGTGGGCATGGACCCACCGGGCGGGGCACCCGGGTACCCACGCGTCACCAAGCCGCGAGAGGCCCGTCCGCACCGGGATACGTCCTGGTCGGAGCTGAGATATGCACGCTTGATAGCCCGGGCCGACCCGCCCTCGGCGGCGTCTCGGCCGCCCCTTCGCAGAGGGGGCCGGGGCGCCGCTCACCGCGTACGGGTTGTGATGGAAAAGAGACGTGCCCGCCCCCGCTCCGTCCCGCGTCAGCCCCGCTTCAGCGCCTCGCAGGTGGCCAGCGAGTCCCGGGCGCCGTCGGCGATCGCCGCGCAGCAGTGCAGCACCCACGTGCGCACGCCCTCCGGGGTCCCGGTGAGGTAGGCGCGCAGCCCCGCGGTGTACTCCTCGCGGCGCTGCAGGTGCCCCAGCTCCGGCGCCGCCAGCGACTTGGGGTCCAGCCCCCGCTCGATCAGCACCAGCCGCTCGGCCGCCCGCGCCACCACGCCGTCGCCCCACCCGAAGGGGCGCAGCGCCATCAGCTCGCCGTGCACGACCGCTGACACCACCGGCGCGGGCGCCGAGGAGCGCCGCTCCAGCAGTGCGCCGAGCGCCTCCAGCCGGACCTCGACCTCGATCGGCGCGGGCGGGGCGCCCAGCCCCGCGGGGTCCTCCGCCTGCTCGGCGGCGGACCGCGGCCGTCCCAGGCGGTCGGCGCCGGCGCCGTCGGCCGCGGCGAGGGTGTGCAGCCGCGCCAGCGCCTGCCGCGGCGCCTTCGGCCAGGTCTCCACCAGCTGACCCAGCTCGCCGGAGACCCGCAGCGCCCCCTTGACGCGGGGGTCGTCGGCCTCGCCGGAGCGCACCTGCTCCAGGGGCGCCTCCGCGCCGTCGAGCACCGCCGAGGCGTGCGCCCCGCGCAGCGCCGACTCCAGGGACACGTCCGCGCTGCGCCGCCGCAGCACCCGGTGGCCGAGCAGCCGGTCCACCACGGTGCGCGCCTCGGCGACCGCCTCGTCGACGCCGGGCAGTTCCGTGATCCGGGCGAGCGGATCGGTCGTTGCCGCATTCACGCCGTCCACACTACTCGGGCGGCTACGCGGCGGTAACCGGCCGTTCGGCGTGCCGCCGCGACCGCTACGCGCCGGTAACCGACCGCCCGCCGTTTTCGCACCTGCGTGCCCTTGTGATGGGCGGCACCCGATTGATGGAGTGGTCCGCGCCACGTGATTCAGTACATAGGGCAAGCAGGCCTACGACGCACGAAGGAGCTGTAACGGTGGCTGAGACTCCCCAGGGGCACGAGACGCTGTCCAACCTGCTTCACGAGTCACGTCGGTTCGCGCCGCCGGAGGACCTCGCCGCCGCGGCCAATGTGACGGCCGACGCCTTCGCCGAGGCGGACGCCGACCGCCTCGCCTTCTGGGAGAAGCAGGCCGGGCGGCTGCAATGGGAGCAGCGCTGGGACCGGGTCCTGGACTGGGACCCCCCGTTCGCCGAGTGGTTCACCGGCGGCACCATCAACGCCGCCGTGAACTGCCTGGACCGGCACGTGGACGCCGGGCGCGGCGACAAGGTCGCCTACCACTGGGAGGGCGAGCCCGGCGACACCCGCACCATCACCTACGCCGAACTCACGGACATGGTCTGCCAGGCCGCCAACGCCCTGTTGGAGCTGGGCGTGCAGAAGGGCGACCGGGTGGCCGTCTACATGCCGATGATCCCCGAGACCGTGGTGGCCATGCTGGCCTGCGCCCGCATCGGCGCGGTGCACATGGTCGTCTTCGGCGGCTTCTCGGTGGACGCCCTGGGCACCCGGCTCGACGACAGCGCGGCCAAGGTCGTCGTCACCGCCGACGGCGGCTACCGCCGGGGCAAGCCGAGCTCCCTCAAGCCCGCGGTGGACGAGGCCGTCCAGGGCCGCCCGGCGGTCGAGCACGTGCTGGTGGTGCGCCGCACCGGCCAGGACGTCGACTGGACCGAGGGCCGGGACGTGTGGTGGCACGACATCGTCGACCGCCAGTCCACCGAGCACACCGCCGAGGGGCACGACGCCGAGCACCCGCTGTACATCATGTACACCAGCGGCACCACGGCCAAGCCCAAGGGCATCCTCCACACCACCGGGGGATACCTCACCCAGGTCTCCTACACGCACTGGGCGGTGTTCGACCTCAAGCCCGAGACCGACGTCTTCTGNCCGCCCGCCGACATCGGCTGGGTCACCGGCCACTCCTACATCGTCTACGGCCCCCTCTCCAACGGCGCCACCTCGGTCATGTACGAGGGCACCCCGGACACCCCGCACAAGGGGCGCTTCTGGGAGATCGTGGAGAAGTACGGGGTGACCATCGCCTACATGGCCCCCACCGCCATCCGCACCTTCATGAAGTGGGGCGAGGACATCCCCGCGGGCTTCGACCTGTCGAGCCTGCGCGTCCTGGGCTCGGTGGGCGAACCCATCAACCCCGAGGCCTACACCTGGTACCGCAAGAACATCGGCGGCGACCGCACCCCCGTGGTCGACACCTGGTGGCAGACCGAGACCGGCGCCATCATGGTCAGCCCGCTGCCCGGCGTGCACTCCGGCAAGCCCGGCGCCGCCATGCGCTCCCTGCCCGGCATCGCCGCCGACGTCGTGGACGAGAAGGGCGAGTCGGTCCCGCCCGGCGGCGGCGGATACATCGTGGTGCGCGAGCCCTGGCCCTCGATGCTGCGCGGCATCTGGGGCGACCCCGAGCGCTACAAGGACACCTACTGGTCGCGCTTCGACGGGCTCTACTTCCCCGGCGACGGCGCCAAGCGCGACGAGGACGGCGACATCTGGCTGCTGGGCCGCGTGGACGACGTCATGCTCGTCTCCGGCCACAACATCTCCACCACCGAGGTGGAGTCGGCCCTGGTGGCCCACCCCAAGGTCGCCGAGTCCGCCGTGGTCGGCGCCAACGACCCGACCACCGGCCAGGCCATCGTGGCCTTCGTCATCCTGCGCGGCGAGGCCGGCGACGGCGGTGACGATCTGGTCAAGGAGCTGCGCGAGCACGTCGCCGCCTCCCTGGGCCCGATCGCCAAGCCGCGCCAGATCATGGTCGTGCCCGAGCTGCCCAAGACCCGCTCCGGCAAGATCATGCGCCGCCTCCTCCGCGACGTCGCCGAGAACCGGGAGCTGGGCGACGTGTCCACGCTCACCGACGCCGGCTCGATGGAGAAGATCCGCACCGCGTTCGGGGCCGCCTCCGGCGACGACGAGTGAGCCCCGGTCCCGTCCTGGCTTGACAGGCGCACCCCTCGGAGAGGACGACACGGCGGCCCCGGAAGCACGCGCTTCCGGGGCCGCCGTCCTTCCCGCAGGGCCGGGCGCGGGGAGCACCGGCCGGGAGCGGTGCGCCGACGGCCCGAGACCGCGGACCGGCTCGTCCGATACGCTCCGCAGGCACGCCGAACAGCGTGCCGAGGGGAACCCCCGACGTGGCGAATGTGCAAGGATGCGAGAAGCGTTCGACGGAATGAAGGGAGACGCCGCGATGCCCGAGAACCCGTCGAGTGGCCAGGGGGCCGAGGAGTTCGACGCCGCCGACCGGTCGCTCGGGGAGCTCGTCTCCGAGGCGAGCGGGAACATCTCCCGGCTCGTCCGCCTCGAACTGGAGCTGGCCAAGCTCGAACTGGCGCAGAGCGCCAAGCAGGCCGGCAAGGGCTCGGCGATGTTCGTCGTCGCCGCGGTGCTGCTGCACCTGTTCCTGATCCTGTTCTCCGTGACGGCCGGCCTCTTCCTCTATGACGTCGCCGGGCTGTCCGCCTGGGTCTCCTTCCTCATCGTCACCCTCTTCTACCTGCTCGTCGCTGCGGCCTTCATCGGCGTCGGCGTGATCCAGCTGCGCCGGATCAAGGGCTTGGAGCGGTTCGGGAGCACCATGTCGACCACCGTGGCGGTGCTCCAGGGCGAGCGCCCGGCCGACCGCTGACCCGCGCCCGCCCGGACGCAGGCGCGCCCATGCCCCGCGACGCGCCCGCCCCCGACGACTCCGCCGCCCTGGTCGATGGTCCCTGGAAGCACCGGACCGTCAGTGCGGCGGGCACCCGGTTCCACGTCGCCGAGGTCGGCGACGGCCCGCTCGTGCTGCTGCTGCACGGCTTCCCCGGCTTCTGGTGGTCCTGGCAGGCCCAGATCGGCGCCCTGGCCGACGCCGGGTACCGCGCCGTCGCCGTGGACCTGCGCGGCTGCGGCGCCAGTGACAAGCCCCCGCGCGGCTACGACCTGGTCACCGCCGCCTCCGACGCGGCCGGCCTGGTGCGCGCCCTGGGCGAGCCGGACGCCGCCGTCGCCGGGCACGGCACCGGAGGCCTGGTCGCCTGGACGATGGCGGCCTACTACCCCTGGTCGGTCCGGCGCCTCGCGGCCGTCTCGGCCCCGCACCCCCTCCAGCTCCGCGCCGCCCTGCTGGGGCGGCCGGCGCAGACGTGGGCGGCCCGCCGGCTCTTCGGCGACCAGCTGCCCATGGTCCCCGAGCGCGCGCTGCTCGCCGACGGCGCCGTCCGCGTGGGCGAGATGCTCCGCGAGTGGTCGGCGGCCCCCGGCTGGCCGGACCGGGAGACCGAGCGCAGGTGCAAGGAGGCCTTTAGGATCCCCGGGGTCGCCCACTGCACGATGGAGTACCATCGCTGGCTGTTCCGCTCTCAGGTGCGCCCCGACGGGTACCGGTACAGGCGCAGGATGCGTCGTCCAGCGAACGTGCCGACCCTTCAGCTCCACGGCGACCGCGACCCGTTCATACTGCCCTCGACCGCACGCGGGTCGGGCCGCTATGTGGACGCCCCGTACCGGTGGCGGCTGGTGGAGGGCGCCGGGCACTTCCCGCACCAAGAACGCCCGGAGGCCGTCACGAACGCGCTCCTGCGGTGGCTCTGGGACACCGAGCCCGACGCCTGATGGCGGACACGGCACAATCGGGGGAGAGGACGAACGGAGCCCGCACGCGATACGCACGCGACGAGCGTGCGGCACGGGATCCGGGAGACGAGACGGCACAGGCGCGGGCCGCGCGGGGGAGGGGCGACGCAATGGCGGAGAACGCGGAGCACACACAGAACACTGGGCACGGGGAGCACACGGGAGGCCCCGAACGCGCCGACGCGGAACGGGACCGCAACCCGGAGGGGCGCGCCCAGAACCAGCGCCCCCGCGACCGGTTCGGCCGGCCGCTGCCCTACGGCTCCCCCGGGGTTCCGCGGGTCCCCGACGACGCCGTCTTCGCCCCCGATGAAGGGCTGGACGAGGCCCAGTCGCTGCTGGAAGACGGATACGCCTTCCACGCGCACGAGGTCCTGGAAGCCGTCTGGAAGGGCACACAGGGCCACGAGCGCGAACTGTGGCGCGGCCTGGCGCAGATCGCGGTCGGCCTGACGCACGCCCAGCGGGGCAACCGGGTCGGTGCGGCACGGCTGCTGCGTCGCGGCGCCGAGCGGGTGGAGGAGTTCGGCCCCGAGGCGCCCTCCGGCGTCGACGCCCTGGGCGCGGCGGCCCACGCGCGTTCGGTGGCCGACACCGTTGAGGCGGGGCACACGGGCGAGATCGACACCGCCGGGCTGCGTCTCCGCCGCTGAACCCGCCCGCCCGGCTCCCGGGCCGCGGCGGCCTTTCGGGCCCCTCCCGGGGCCCTCTCTCCCCCGAGGGGCCTCCACGCCTGTGACCGGTGCGTCTCCTGTGACGCGTGGGACGCATGCCGCCTATCCGCCCTGCCGAGTATTTCCTCCACATTTCCTGCGGCTAATCCACTATTGTCGATAATAGTGGGCAACGTCGACCATAAAGGGAAATACGGTGCCTGTGAGATCACCGAGCGATCACATATCCGGCCCCAATGCAAGAAGGGTCGGCCCGGCCCTCACTTTTCACCGCTCCGGTGCGTAGAATCCCCGAACATCGTGCCCGCTGGCACCAGCGGCACCGATGACCGAAGAATACGTGCAGTACGTGGTGGTGGCACCCGCATGACCCTGCTCTGCGCGTCGCTCACGGCGCGCACCCTTGCGGGGCCGTACGTGCCCGTTCTAGGAGGACGGATTGTCTGGGCTCAGCAGCCTCGCCGTTGACAGCGGCCCGGCGCTCGCCCTGGACGGCATGAATTTCACGCTCGTCGTCGTGGTCCTGGTGGTGGCGCTGCTCGCGCTCGCCGTCGCCGGGGCCCTGGTGCGTGAGGTTCTCAACGCCGGACAGGGAACCGAGCGGATGCAGAACATCGCACTCGCGGTGCAAGAGGGTGCGGCGGCGTATCTTAAACGCCAGTTCCGCACCCTCGTCGTTTTCATCATCGTCATTCCCCTGCTCCTTCTCCTCCTGCCCGCCGACAGCGAGGCGGTCAGGTACGGGCGCTCGGTCTTCTTCGCGATAGGCGCGGTCTTCTCGGCACTGACCGGATTCATCGGGATGTGGCTCGCGGTGCGCGGCAACGTGCGCGTGGCCGCGGCCGCCCGGGAAGGGGGCCAGGCCGGCGAGCACCGGGCCATGCGCATCGCCTTCCGCACCGGCGGTGTCGCGGGCATGTTCACCGTGGGGCTGGGGCTGCTCGGCGCCGCGATCGTGGTGCTGGCCTACCGCGGCGACGCGCCCATCGTCCTGGAGGGCTTCGGGTTCGGCGCCGCGCTGCTCGCCATGTTCATGCGTGTCGGCGGCGGCATCTTCACCAAGGCGGCCGACGTCGGCGCCGACCTGGTCGGCAAGGTGGAGCAGGGCATCCCCGAGGACGACCCCCGCAACGCCGCCACCATCGCCGACAACGTGGGCGACAACGTCGGCGACTGCGCGGGCATGGCCGCCGACCTGTTCGAGTCCTACGCGGTGGTCCTGGTGGCCTCGCTCATCCTGGGCCGCGTCGCCTTCGGCGTGGAAGGGCTGGTCTTCCCCCTGCTCGTGCCGATGATCGGCGTCATCACCGCCGTGATCGGCATCTTCGTCACCGCCCCGCGCGCGCGGGACAAGAACGCCATGTCGGCCATCAACCGCGGGTTCTTCATCTCCGCCGTCATCTCGGCGCTGCTGGTGGCCGTGACCTCCTACGCCTACCTGCCCTCCAGCTTCTCGGAGCTGCAGGGGGTCGACGAGGCCACCGCCGCCCTCGACGGCGACCCGCGGCTGATCGCGTTCGGCTCGGTCCTGGTGGGCCTGCTGCTGGCGGCCGCCATCCAGCTGCTCACCGGCTACTTCACCGAGACCACCATGCGGCCGGTCAAGGAGATCGGGGAGAGCTCGGAGACCGGCGCCGCCACGGTCATCCTGTCCGGCATCTCCGTCGGCCTGGAGTCGGCGGTCTACTCGGCCCTGCTCATCGCCGGCGCGGTGTACGCGGCCTTCCTCATCGGCGGGGTCTCGGTCACCGTCAGCCTGTTCGCCGTCGCCCTGGCCGGCACCGGACTGCTCACCACGGTCGGCGTGATCGTGGCCATGGACACCTTCGGCCCGGTCTCCGACAACGCCCAGGGCATCGCGGAGATGTCGGGCGACGTCGAGGGGCGCGGCGCCGAAGCCCTCACCAGCCTGGACGCGGTCGGCAACACGACCAAGGCGATCACCAAGGGCATCGCGATCGCCACCGCGGTGCTCGCGGCGACCGCCCTGTTCGGGGCGTTCCGCACGTCGGTGGAGGGGGCGCTCGGCGACGCGGCCGACACCTTCAGCCTCTCCATCGACCAGCCCAACGTCCTGGTCGGCGTCATCATCGGCGCCGCGGTGGTGTTCCTCTTCTCCGGCCTGGCCATCATGGCGGTGGGCCGCGCCGCCGGCCGCGTGGTGATGGAGGTGCGCGAGCAGTTCCGCACCCGCCCGGGGATCATGGACGGCACTGAGAAGCCGGAGTACGCGCGGGTCGTCGACATCTGCACCCGGGACTCGCTGCGGGAGCTGGTCACCCCCGGCCTCCTGGCGGTCCTCACCCCGATCGCGGTCGGGTTCGCCCTCGGGTACGCCCCGCTGGGCGCGTTCCTCGGCGGGGCGATCGCGGCCGGTGCGCTCATGGCCGTGTTCCTGGCCAACTCCGGTGGCGCGTGGGACAACGCCAAGAAGCTGGTCGAGGACGGCCACCACGGAGGCAAGGGCTCGGAGGCGCACGAGGCCACCGTTATCGGCGACACGGTCGGCGACCCCTTCAAGGACACCGCCGGCCCGGCGATCAACCCGCTGCTGAAGGTCATGAACCTGGTGGCGCTGATCATCGCGCCGAGCGTGGTGCTCTACGCCGACGACATCGCGCTGCGGGCGGGCGCGACCGTGCTGGCGGTCGGTGTCATCGCCGGGGCCATCATCTGGTCGAAGCGCCGCGGCAGCACCGAGGCCCCCGCGCAGCAGATCCCTGCCGCGCGTGAGGAGGCGCCGGCCTCAGACGACACGGGCTCCGAGCGCGCGGTCGGCTCCGCCTCCGACGACGGGAAGACGGACGGGGCGGAAGCGCGCGACGAGGGAGACGAGGGCGACGGCGACAAGCAGCCCGTCACCGACGGGACCGCTAAGGACTGATCCCGCAGTCCGCCACTCCCGAGGCCGCCCGGACCCTGTCCGGGCGGCCTCCGCCGTGTTCGGGGCCGACCGGGGCGCTCGGCGGCGCCGTTCCCGGGGAGCAGCGGGATCCGGCGCAGGACGCCGGGGGTGCCTCCGCCCTCGCCGTCACCACGCATGCGCCCGTCCTGAACGCCGGGAATGGACAGTGGGAGCGCGTACGCTCCCCCCTCGAACCCCGACACACGACCTTGAGCACCACGACCAAGGAGCGACATGTCCGTCCTCGACGTCCCGATCGACGCACTCACCGGTGGCCCCGCCGACCTGGCCGGGTACCGCGGCAAGGCCGTGCTGATCGTGAACGTGGCCTCCAAGTGCGGCCTGACCCCGCAGTACACCGCCCTGGAGGAACTCCAGAGTCGCTACGGCCCGCGAGGCTTCACCGTCGTGGGCGTGCCCTGCAACCAGTTCATGGGCCAGGAGCCCGGCAGCGCCGAAGAGATCGCGGAGTTCTGCTCGGCCACCTACGGCGTCACCTTCCCCATGACCGAGAAGGTCGACGTGAACGGTGAAGGGCGGCACCCGCTGTACGCCGGGCTCGTCGACACCGCCGACGCCGAGGGCCACAGCGGCGACATCCGCTGGAACTTCGAGAAGTTCCTCGTGGCCCCCGACGGCAGGGTCGCCGCGCGCTTCTCCCCGCAGACCGCGCCGGACGACGACCAGGTGACCGGTGCGATCGAGGCGGTCCTCCCCGGATGACCGGGCAGTCGTGAAGCAGGTGAAGCAACGGAGTGGGGAGGGTCCCGGTACCGGCCGGGGCCCTCCTCTCCCTCTCTCCCGGGTTCGTCAGGCGGAACCGTTCTGTGCCGTGTCCTTGCGGTGGGCCGACCCGACCGTGAGGCGGTCGAGGATGGCCGCGCCTGCCAGGACGAGCAGGGCGTAGTTCGTCTGCTCGAAGTAGTGCATGAGGACGCCCGCGACGAGCACGGTGGCGGCGCCGACGACGATGCGGTGCGCGCTTCCCTGGGACGCGTAGAGGACCAGGAAGGAGAGGAGCGCAAGGACCGCGAGGTCCGGTCGGCCGGAGAGGGCCGCGAAGAGCATGCCGCCGGCGAGGACACCGGCACCGACGAGGGCGCGGACGTCGGTGGTGGGAAGGGAAGCGCGGGCGATGGGGGTCATGGGGGAGTCCTTACTCTGTCGGTCCCGGTGTCGGGGGGCTTGCCGTGGTGCCGCGCCGGCCGGTGGATCCGGTGGGGTTCGCCGTCCCGCCGCGCCGACCGATGACGATGATTCCGTGAGGGCTCAGGCCGCGGCAGACGGAGAAGTCACCGGTGCGAGCTGACCGAAGCCACGGGGCGGGGGGTGACGAACATCAGCACAAGGCTCCATAGGCTGGGACGGGACGAGCCGGCCGCAGGGGACCGTACGGCGCGGTCCGGTCCGCGGCGGTCCGGTCGGTGGGTCCGCGGTGACACTGAGGAGGGCACGTGACCGGGATGAAGGGCCTCGCCGTGGTGCTGGGGGCCATGCTCGGCTTCATGGCGGTGATGGCCGTCGTGGCGACCATGGTGGCGCCATGACGGGAACGCTGGTGATCGTTCGCCATGCCAAGGCGGAGAACGGAGACGGCGACGACCATGCGCGGCGCCTGACAGGGAAGGGCCGGGCTCAGGCCCAGGCGGCGGGAAGGCTGCTAGCCGAGTCGGGGATCGTGCCGGATCAGGTGATCTGCTCGACCGCGGCCCGGACCCGGGAGACGCTGGAGCTCGCTCTGGAGCAGATGCCGGGACGGCCGTCGGTCGATTACGAGGACGCGGCGTACGGGGCGGACGACCGTACGCTCTTCGACCTCCTCAACCTGGTCCCCAAGGACGTGGGGACGGTGATGCTGGTCGGGCACAACCCGGCGGTGGCACAGATGGCGTCGTCGTTCGTCGACACGCAGGTGCACGGTGGGTACGTCGCCTTCCCGCCGGCGAGCGTCGCGGTGGTCGGCATGGAGGTCGAGTGGCTCTACGCGGCACCGGGTACGGGGAGCGGACGTCTCCTCACCGCGTAGGCGGCGCACTCCAGGAGGGGATCCGGACGCGCCGCGTCCGGAAGCCGGACCGGGAGCCCCCGCGTAGACGGGCTTCCCGCCCGCGACAGTGCCGGGACTGAGCAGCGACGAAGCAGCGGCGGAGCGAGTCCACCAGGGCGTTTGCCATCGGGTCGATCCGTCCCTATAGTGGATCGAGTCGCCCTGAGCCGGGCCCACGGGTTCAGGTTCGGGCGGCGGTCTTCTCTCGGTCGAAGCGAACACCGGACAACGGTGGGCGTGACCGCATCCTTCCGGACACGGAACACTTGGTTCTGAGCACCGGCGAACCG
>NZ_ANAD01000127.1:6358-12017 GCF_000341245.1 Nocardiopsis halophila DSM 44494 | reverse complement strand
CTCCTCCGAACGAGGAAAGGCCCACCGACCGGGGTTGCTAGCCTCATCGGGTTTGACCGATGGCCCCCATCCGCCTTGGAGCCCACCGCATGACTCCCCCGATGCCCGGTTCGGTGAGGACCGCCCGTGGCCTGTTCATCGCCCATGCCGTCATCGTCGGCTTCGGCCTGGCGATGCTGTGCGGCATGTTCCTCATCGTGGGCAGCGACATGGACGCCGTCCTCGCCGAGGCCGATACCAGCGCCGGATTCCTGGTCTTCGGGCTCGTCGTCGGCGCAGTGTTCCTCGTCCTGTACCTCGTCGCCGCCGGGAAGCTGCGTGCGGGCGGCCTCCAGGCCCGGACCTTCGCGCGCGTGATCGCCGTCCTCGACCTGGGGGGTATGGGCATCAACCTCATGCAGGGCCTCAGTCTCGGTACGGTCGCCGGGATCATCATGGACATCGCCATCCTGGTCGCCTTGTCGAAGGACGACGCCGCCGATTGGTTCTCCCGGACCGAGACGGTCGGGCACGCCTGAGCGTGCCCCGTCCATCCTGGACACGGCGCGCGGGCGATGTGCGAGTGAGGGACGGGCTCCGGGATCGGGAGCGTCCATGGTGTTCGCAGCCGGTGCGGCATCGCAGGGGCCCGGCGGCCCTCGGCCCCGTCGCCGCCTCGCCTAAGAGTGGGGTGCGGTGCCCCGAGAGGACGTCACTCTGCGCGGTGCTCGGTGTCCTCCTCCGGCCACTCTTTCACCGGGGTGACGGTCGATCCCCTCGGGAGGTGGGCCAGCAGGTCCCTGCTCAGTTCCTCCTGGTCGGCCCACCGTGCGGAGATCAAGGCCGCGTTCGTGCGGCCCGGGCGGGCCTCGTCCGTCGGGTCGACGGGGGCCACCGCGTCCACGCCCGGGACGGGTGGGCGGGCCGCCTCGGCGACCGGGAAGGCGCCGAAGGGGCGCACCCGTGCGTGCTCGGAGGGGAACTTGTCCTCGGAGCCGGACGCCGGGACGAGGGCCCCCTCCCTGAGGTCGCCCCACGCCCCCGTCTCACGCTCCTGCCCGAACACGCGCTGGAACCCCGCCAGCTCGTCCGGGTCCGCGGCCAGGACGCGTCCTTCGCCGTCGCCGGTGCCCGTCTCGCGCACCTCGGCCACCAGGACCTCCTCGATGTCCGGGTGGCCGACCATGTACCCCTTCGACCCGCCGGGCAGCCGGTCCGGGGCCACCACGACCAGGTCCGCCCATGATTCTCCGAATGTTCGCGCACCGGCCCCTTCGGCCGTGACGGGTGGGGCGAATGTGGCGGCGGCCGCGACGGCCCCGAGGGCGAGCCCCAGGGCGGTCGCCGCGGACGCCGGCGCCGTGGTCGACCGAGTGCGCATACCCGGTATCAGACCACGCGGCGGGCGCTCTGCGCAGGGACGACACGGGCCGGCGCCACCCCTCCTCAATCCACCCCGCGCTCCCGGAAGGCCGCCCGGTACTCGGTGGGGGTCACCCCCAGCGTCCGGCCGAACGAGCGCCGCATGGCCGCCGAGGAGCCGAACCCCGCCCGGTGGGCGACCGCCTCCACCGGGTGGTCGGTCCCCTCCAGCAGGCGCTGGGCCAGCTGCACCCGCTGGTCGTGCAGCCAGCGCAGCGGGGTGGCGCCGGTCGCCTGCACGAACCGCCGGGCCAGGGTCCGCTCGGACATGCCCGCGCGCGCCGCCAGCCGGCGCACGGTCAGCGGGACGTGCAGGTTCTCCCGGGCCCAGGCCAGCGTGTCGGAGAAGGGGTCGTTCCCGGACACCGGCGCCTCGATGTACTGGCGCTGGGTCCCCGACCGGTGCGGCGGGGTCACCATCCGGCGCCCGATCTCCGCCGCCGTGTCCGCCCCGTGCGCGCCGCGCACCAGGTGCAGGCACAGGTCGATGCCGGCCGCCGTGCCCGCGGAGGTCCACAGGCTGCCGTCGTTGACGAACAGCGCCTCCTCCTCCACCACTGAGTCCGGGAAGCGTTTGCGCAGCTCCTCGATCCACATCCAGTGGGTGGTGGCCCGCCGCCCGCGCAGCAGCCCCGCCTGGCCCAGGGCGAACGCCGCCCCGCACAGCGCCGCGATCGGGGTGCCCGACCGGTCGGCCGCACGCAGCGCCGCCAGCAGGTCCGGCGGGTAGTCGAGCACCGGGTCGGGCCCACCGGGCACCACCACCAGGTCGGCGCCGGCGACCGCGTCCATGCCGTGGGTGGCGCGGACGCTCGCCCCCGGCGACGCCGCGGCCACGGACCCGCGGACCCCGCAGCGCCGCAGCTCGAACCGGGGCACCCCGGCTCCGGTGCGGTCGATCCCCCACACCTCTGCTGACACTGCGTAGTCGAAAACACTCATACCGTTATAGATCAGTACGGATACGACACGCATGGCATGAATTGAAGCATGCCCGCCGTTTTTCCACTTTCCCGGCGCCCCCGGAAAAGCGGAGCATCGATTCGGCTACCGCCCGAGCGCGGTCCCCTTCGTTCCCCGTCCCCAGCACCCGGCACAAGGAGCGGCATCCCGATCATGAGCGGCGCGATGACGGCGCCCGCCGCACGGCGGGCATCCGGCGACTGGAAAGGCCGCGCCGAGGAGATCTTCACCGAACGGCTGCTCGACGAGCACGCGCCGTTCCCCTGCGTCTTCGGTGTGGACGCCCTGCGCCGCGGCACCCTGCGCTTCGCCTTCGTCGACGACACCTGCGCCGACAACGCCGACCCCGGGATCGAGGCCGCCGCCCGCGGCACCGCCGAGGCCCTGGCCCGCTACGCCGCCGAGGCCCCCGCGATCGGCCGCCGCACCTCGCTCGTGGTCCTCTACCGCGGCGCCCTGGGCCCCGACCCCGGCGCCGGACCCGCCGCCGTGAAGGCCTACCAGGACCGGTTCTGGGCCCTGCTGCAGCGGGTGCACGAGCACGACCGCGACCCCTGGCCCGCGGAGATCCCCCGCGATCCCGAGTCCCCGACCTGGGAGTTCTGCTTCGCCGGAACACCCATGTTCGTCGTGGTCAACACCCCCGCCCACGAGCGGCGGCGCAGCCGCGGCCTGCCCTACTTCTGCATCACCTTCCAACCCCGCTTCGTCTTCGAGGGCCTGGAGGGAACCTCCTCCCAGGGCCGGAACGCGCGCCGCATCATCCGCGGCCGGCTGCGCGACTTCGACGACGTCCCTCCCGCCCCGGTGCTCGGCGACTACGGAACCGACGGCAACCGGGAATGGACCCAGTACTTCCTCGAAGAGGAGGAGGGCACCGCCGTGCCCCCGCGGTGCCCCTTCTCCGTCCGCGCACAGAAAGCGCGGGACGACGTGGAGAGTGAGGGTGAAGCATGAGCGTCCGTTTCTCCGACCAGGTCCCCCCGTCCATCCCGGCAAGGATTTCCGAACTCCTCCCCATGCAAGGCAGCATCGAACTGCAGAACGACCGGCCCGGCAAAGTCCACGCCTGGCATTTCCACAGTCTGAAAGAGGAGCTCTTCGTCGTCTCCGGAAAGGTCCTGCTGTTCTGGATCGACGGCGACGGCTACCACCAGCGCGCCTGCACGGCCGGAACGCACATCGCGCTGCCGGCCGAGACCGTGCACGGTTCGGTGGCCGGCGCCGACGGGGCCGTCTACATCATCAGCCCCGAGGGCGGCCGCACCGCCGAGACGACGTTCCTCGCCGCCGCCGACCACCCCCGGCCGGTACCCGAGTTCGAGTAGCCGTGCCCACATAGACGGGCGGGTCCGCGCGAGAACCCCGGCCCGGCGCAGGGCGGGCGGCCCCCGTGCCCGCTCCGCGCCGCACCCGCGCGGACCCGCCTCTTTCGTTCCGCCCCCGCTCCCGCACGCCCCGGCCCCCACGAGAGGACGCCCGTGAGCAGTACCCAGGACCCGCCCGCCGAGGCCTCCCGGCTCCGCGGCCACCTCCGTCTGCCCGGGGCGGTGGCCCTGGCGATCACCATCGTGGTCGGCAGCGGCGCCCTGGTGCTGCCGGGCATCGTCTACGGCCAGGTCGGCGACGCCGCCCTGTACACCTGGATCGCGGCCTCGGCGGCCACCGTCCCGCTGCTGGTGGTCTTCGCCCGGCTGGGCGCCGCCCACCCGGGCGCCGGCGGCGTGGCGGGGTTCGCCCAGGCCGCGTTCGGGCGGCACGCGGCGGCCGGGGTGGAGGTACTGTCCCTGGGCACCTTCGGGCTGGGCATCCCGGCGATCGCGCTGACCGGCGCCAACTACCTGACGGCGCTGCCCGGGCTGACCCAGGTGCCGGGCCCGGCCGCGGCCGCGCTGCTGCTGGCCGGCGCCGCCGGGGTCGTCGCGGTGGGGGTGAGCCTGTCCACCCGGGTGCAGGTGGTGCTGGCCCTGGTGCTGACCACGATGCTGCTGGTCATCGGTGTGCTGGCGGTCGGCGCCGGGGAGCCGGCGCAGCACCTGCCGCCGCCGGAGCCCGGGGCGGTGGTCACCGGCGTGCTGGTGATCGGCGCGGTCTTCTTCGCCTACACCGGCTGGGAGATGCTCTCCTTCACGACCGAGGAGTACGCCGACCCCCGGCGGGACTTCCCGCGCGTGGTCGCCATCAGCTTCGTGATCGTCGTGGTGATGTACCTGCTCCTGGCGCTGGGGGTGCAGACCCTGCTGGCCCGGGACGACTCCGAGGCCCTCAAGGCGCCGGTGCGGGCGCTGGTCGCCGAGTCGGTCTCCCCGGGGGCGGCGGGCGTGGTGGCGGTGCTGGGCGTGGTCATCATCGCGGCCAACCTGATCGGCGCCGTCTGGGGCGCCTCCCGGCTGGTCATGTCGAGCGCCCGGGAGGGCCTGCTGCCGCGCGCCCTGGCGCGCCTGGGCGGCGCGGCGCAGCCGCGCCGCGCGGTGGGCGCCTGCTTGGCGGGCTTCCTGGCGGTCCTGGCCGCCAACCAGACGGGGCTGCTGTCGCTGTCGGAGCTGCTCACCATCGCCGGGCAGAACTTCTACCTGCTCTACCTGGTGTGCGCGGTGGCCTACGCGCGCCTGTTCCGGGGCGCGCACCGGGTGTTCGGGATCGCGGTGACCGCCGTGCTCGGCGGGGTGGCGGCGTTCGCGTTCGGCCCGGCGCAGCTGGCCTACTGCGCCGCGCTGCTGCTGGCCGGGGCCGGGGCGGCGGCGCTGCGCTCGCGCGGCGCCACCCGCACCCCTCGGACCGGGGAACGCTCGTGACCGGCTCCACCCCGGTCCGGCCGAACCGGCGCACCGGCAGCTCCTCGGCGGTGCCGTCCTGGTCCATCCGGGTCAGCGCCGGGTTCACCTCCTCGCACCCGGCGACGTCCTCCGGGGCCAGGCCCACGCCGTAGCACTCGTCCGCCGTAGGCGGACTCCTCGCGCAGCTCGGTGTCGATGCCCTTCTCCCGGCCCCCGGTCGGCCGAGTCGGAGCCCTCGCCCTGGCCCCCTCGTCCCCGGCCCCATCGGCGCCCCCTTCATCGGTGCTCGTCGGACATGGGAAGGCCCCTCCCTCCGCCGCCGGGCCCCACGTCGCCGTCAGCGCCCGGCCCTTCGGCGGTGACGGTGATGCCGGCGTGCGCCTCGGTGCCGCCCGGCGGCAGGCAGGGGTTCTGGTCCACCGATGCGCGGAAGGCCGCGCTCCCCGTGCTCATACCGACCTGCCCTCTGGCGTCTCCTCCGGTACGGCCATGACCACGACGGTCACGTTGTCGCGGCC
>NZ_ANAD01000127.1:0-6352 GCF_000341245.1 Nocardiopsis halophila DSM 44494 | reverse complement strand
AGGCCCGCGGCATCAAGGCGCCGATGTCGGCGGCCGCCGGAGCGTAGTTCCACAGCCCGTCGGTGCACAGCACCAGGGCACCGGGGCCAGGCAGGTCGACGGTGGCGACGTGCCCCTCCGCCTCGCCGGAGCCGGCGCCCAACCAGGCGGTGATGGCGTGCGCGTACAGGGAGTTCCCGGCCTCTTCCTCGGTGAGGACGCCGCCCTCGACCATGGCCGCGCTCCAGGAGTCGTCGCGGGTGAGCAGCCGCGCCGGCCCGGGCGCCCCGGGGCCGGGGACCCAGTAGGCGCGGCTGTCGCCGATCCACGCCACGGTGACCGGCCCGCCCTCGGGCATGGACGCCGCCACATAGGTGCAGGCCGGCGCCCCGGCGCCGTCGGCGAGGGCGGCCACGGAGGCGGCGGCCCTGCGCAGCCCGGCGGCCGCAGCCTCGGCGGGGGCGGCGCCCCCGCGCAGGGCGCGGGCGGTCTCGGCGGCCCCGGTCTCGGCGGCGATCAGCGCGGCGTCGTCGGCGCGCGGCGCGGAGGACACCCCGTCGCACACCACCCCGATCAGCGCGGGCGAGCGGGCGCCGGGCGTCAGCAGCGCCATCGCGTCCTCGTTGCGGTGGTGGCGCAGGCCGATGTCGCTCACCCCGGCGATGGGCCCCAGCGCCGCCTCCACCCGGTCGCGGCCGCCCCCGGCGGCCGGCTCCCCGCTGGGCACCGGGGTCAGGCGCAGGCCGCAGTTCTCGCAGTAGTCGTCGCCGCCGCCGACCGGGTCGGCGCAGGCCGGGCAGGTCCTCATGTCCACGTCCTCACCCGCCGCGCGTCGGCCCGGTCGGGCGCCGTCCCGCACACGGCGCGGAAGCCGTCCTCGACGGCGCCGCCGCACGCCGGACCGGTGCGCTGGGCCATGGCCGCTCCCCCGTCCGCCGGGTTCCGCCGCGTCCCCCGGTTCCGAGTCTCGGGCAGCCGTGCGCTGCAGGACAAGGGAGAGGGGGGCCAACGACCGTGTCCGGCCGGTGACAGAGACCTTACCTTGTGCGACCGGAACGGCCGGCGGCTAGGAGAGCCAGCCGGGCCGCACCAGGCCCGACTCGTAGGCGATGACCACCAGCTGGGCGCGGTCGCGCGCCCCCAGCTTGGACAGCACCCGGCTGACGTGGGTCTTGGCGGTGGCGGGGCTGACCACGAGGCGCCGGGCCAGCTCCTCGTTGGTCAGCCCGGCCGCGACCGCCGACAGCACCTCGCGTTCGCGCCCGGTCAGGCTGTTCAGCCGGGGCTCGGGCGGCGGCTCCTTGATGCGCCCGGCGAACTCCGCGATCAGCCGCCGGGTCACCGAGGGCGCCAGCAGGGCGTCGCCGCGGGCGGCCACCCGCACCCCGTGGATGAGCTCCATCGGCTCGGTGTCCTTGACCAGGAACCCCGACGCCCCGGCCTTGAGCGCGCCGTAGACGTACTCGTCCAGGTCGAAGGTGGTCAGGATGACGACCTTGACGGCGCTCAGCCGCTCGTCGGCGACGATCCGGCGGGTGGCCTCCAGGCCGTCGGTGCCCGGCATGCGAATGTCCATCAGCACGACGTCGGGCCGCTCCCGGGAGGCCAGGGCCAGGGCCTCGGCACCGTCGCCGGCCTCGGCCACCACCTCGATGTCGTCCTCGCCCTCCAGCATCGACCGGAACCCCGCGCGCACGAGGGTCTGGTCGTCCGCGATCGCCACCCTGATCATGTGCGCCTCCCGCCGTCGCCGGGCCTGCGGGGGATCCGCGCCTCGACGGTGAACCCGCCCCCGTCGCGGGGCCCTGCCGAGAAGGTACCGCCGAGCGCCGCGGCGCGCTCGCGCATGCCGCGCAGCCCGTTGCCCTCGTGCAGGTCCGGCCCGCCGCCGGTCCCGTCGTCGTCGACCCCGACCCGGACGGCGTCGCCGTCGGCGGCCACGCGCACGCGGACCCCGCCCGCCCCGGAGTGCCGCACCGCGTTGGTCAGCGCCTCCTGGACGATGCGGTAGACCGCCAGTTCGGTGGGTGCGGAGACGTCGGCGACGGCATCGGCGTCCAGCACCACCCTCAGGCCCGCGGCGCGGGTCCGCTCCACCAGTTCGGGGAGGCGGTCCAGGGTGGGTGCCGGTGCGGCGGGCGCCCCTTCCTCCCGGTCGGATCGCTCCCGGTCGGCCTGGCGCAGAACGCCCAGGGTGGACCGGAGTTCGCGCAGGGTCTCCTTGCTCGCGCCCCGGATCGCCTCCAGCGCGCGGAAGGCGTCCTCGGGGTCGCGCCGGTGGACGGCGGCCCCGGCCTGCACGTTGATCAGCGAGATGTTGTGGGCGACGACATCGTGCAGCTCGCGGGCGATGCGCAGCCGCTCCTCGCTCGCCCGCCGCCGCGCCTCCTCCTCCCGGCCGCGCTCGGCGTCGGCGGCGCGCTGCTCGACCTCGCGCAGGTAGGCGTTGCGGTTGCGGACGCTCTCGCCCACGGAGAAGATCACGATCAGCCAGGCGATGACGGCGACCGCCCGCCAGGGGTCGAAGGACAGCCCCTCCCCGATCAGCACCGCGACCAGGGTCACCAGCACGGCGGTGGCCACGCCGGCCCGGTCGCCGACCGCCGCCAGCCGGACCACCGTCACCAGCAGCAGGATCCAGGCCATCCACCCGTCGGAGGGACTGACCATGTAGTAGAGCACCATCGCCGCGGGCGAGACGACGGCGGTCAGGTAGGGCAGGCGGCCGACGACGGCCAGGCCGGCCGCGCCGACGCCGAGCATCGCCAGGGCGGGCGCGGAGACGGGCACGCCCCGCTCGGCGGCGAACAGCGGCTCGGAGGCGAGCAGCACCGCCCCGGTGAACAGGGCGAGCGCGGCGTCCAGCCGCCATCCCTCCAGCCTGGGCGGTGAGATCCTCATGGGGGCATCATCCCCGCTCCCGGCCGCCCCGGTCATGCGCCCGCGGGAGACACCCCGCCTACTCCTGCGGGAGGACGCCCCCGCTGCTCCCGGCGGAGCGCAGCCGCAGGGAGAGCACGATGAACACGACGCCGAACAGGATCGCGTAGACGCCGATGATCAGGGCGATGGCCACGGCGCCCTCGAGCGGCCAGAACCAGATGAGCAGGCCGAAGCAGACCGAGAGCGCGCCGCCCAGGATGTACAGCCACTCGCCGGAGATCTCCTTGCGCAGCCGCACCGCGGTGACGATCTCGACGACGCCGGTGAACACCGCCCAGGCGCCGATGAGGACGGTCAGCAGGATGACGGTCGCCAGCGGCCACAGGAGCGCCACCACGCCCAGCAGCACGCCCAGGACTGCCTCGACGATGAGCGGCGTGCGGTCGCTCCCGGAGGTGCGGAAGGCCAGCACCCCGGCGAAGACCCCGTCCACCAGCGCGTAGACGCCGAACAGGACGGCCAGCACCACGGCGGTGATGCCGGGCCAGAACACCGCGAGCACGCCGAACAGGACGGCCGCCGCGCCGCGCACGGTCAGCACCCACCAGTGCCGGGACATGTAGTCGAGCATGCCCTTGGCGTTCCCCGCCGCGCCGGGGGCCACTACCGACAGATGGGCAATATTAACGCAAAGTAGTCATACCGGGGATGAAAGAGGCGGGCCCGGCGGTCCCGGACCCGCCGCGGGGAGCCGGACGGCTCACCCCTGGCCCGGATAGGGGCGCTCCGCGGGACCGACGTACAGCTGCCGCGGCCGCGCGATGCGCGTGGCCGGGTCCTTGCGCTGCTCCCGCCAGTGGGCGATCCAGCCGGGCAGCCGGCCGATCGCGAACAGGACGGTGAACATGTTGGTCGGGAAGCCCATCGCCCGGTAGATGACGCCGCTGTAGAAGTCGACGTTGGGGTAGAGCTTGCGCTCGGTGAAGTAGGGGTCGGCCAGCGCCTTGCGCTCCAGCTCCAGGGCGAGCTGGAAGAGCTCGTCCGGGCGCTCCTGGCGGGCCAGGATGTCGGCGGCCAGGCCCTTGATCTCCCGGCTGCGCGGGTCGAAGTTCTTGTAGACCCGGTGCCCGAAGCCCATGAGCCGGGTCTCCTTGGCCTTGACCTTCTCCAGGAAGGCGTCGACGTCGCCGCCCATGCCCCGGATCTCCTCCAGCATCTCCAGGACCGCCTGGTTGGCGCCGCCGTGCAGCGGGCCGAACAGGGCGTTGACACCGGCCGAGACCGAGCCGTAGATGTCGGCGTCGGAGGAGCCCACCACGCGCACGGTGGCGGTGGAGCAGTTGAGCTCGTGGTCGGCGTGGAGCAGCAGGAGCAGGTCGAGCGCCTTGGTGTAGAGCGCGTCCAGCTCGGTGTCCCCGGTGCCCTCGCCGAAGAGCATGGTCAGGAAGTTCTCGACGTAGTCGCGCGCCGGGTCCGGAGCGATGGGCTCGGAGCCGGAGGTACGCCGGTGGATGTGCGCCGCGATCGTCGGCAGCTTGGCCAACAGCCGGATCGTGGCGGCCTCGACCTGCTCGTCGTCCTCGGGGTCGGCGCTGTCGGCGTAGTAGGCCGCCAGCGTGTTGACCGCCGCGGCGAGCAGGGTCATGGGGTGCCCGTTGCGCGGCAGCGCGTCGAGCAGGGTGCGCATCTCGTCGGGGATCCCTGCGTTGGTCCGCAGCAGGTCCGCGAAGTCCTTCAGGTCCCCGGCGGAGGGCAGTTCTCCGCGGATCACCAGGTAGGCGACCTCCAGGAACGAGCTGTGCTTGGACAGGTCCTGGATGGGGTAGCCGCGGTAGCGGAGGATCCCTGCGGCTCCGTCGATGTAGGTGATCTCCGAGCGGCAGGAGGCGGTGTTGCCGAAACCGGGGTCGAGCGTGGTCATCCCGGCGCCCGACAGCAGCGCCTTGACGTCGATGGCCCGTTCGCCCTCGGTGCCGGTCAGCAGCGGGAAGGTCTGTTCCCCGCCCTCGTACCGCAGCTCCACCGTGCGCCCTTTGCCGTCTTCACTCATGCCCGAGCCAACCTTTCAAGCCTTCCAGGCGGGGTGCGGGGGCGTGCGCCGGGGTGCCCGGCGCACGCTGTGGGGTACTGACTTTGTTCGGTTTTATTAAACTCCAGTGAAGTAAAATCATACAATTCTCACGCATTAACGAACAGGTGACCTGGGACACACGAGAAGACCCAGGAGACTTGGCGGCGCCGTCAAAAAACACGCTTTTTGACCGACGCAGAGCCGCACCCCCGTCACCGCCCGGGAACAGGGATCTTCCCCGTGCGGCCCCGCCACCGACCCGCACGGCCCTGTGAAACTTCCCACCACCGGCGATTTCCACGATGGCCGTTCGGAATCGTGATGATTCCGTACGACATTCGTCTCCGTTCACACCGGCTCATTCCCCGGCGTCGACGCCTCCCGCGAGGAGGGGTTCCATCACCAGACCCGGGTGCTCGCGCTCGATCACCCGCAGCCGCCACTTGTTGTGCACCAGCACCAGCAGCTCGCCGTCCGAGCGCCGGGCCAGCACCTCGCACCCCGACAGCGCGTGCAGCTTCTCGGCGTCCCCGGGCGTGGTGCGCCGGGCCAGCGTGTAGTCCAGGCGCGCCAGCTCGACCGGGGCCTTGAACTCCTCGGCCATGCGGTGCTCGACCACCTCGAACTGCAGCGGCCCCACCGCCGCCAGCACCGGCGCCTGCTCACCCCGCACATCCGAGGACAGCACCTGCACCACCCCCTCGGCGTCCAGCTGGGCGATGCCCCGCTGGAACTGCTTGTAGCGGCCCGCGTCCCTGGCCCGGGCCACCGCGAAGTGCTCCGGGGCGAAGCTGGGGATGGGCGCGAACACCACCTTGGGCCCCTCGTAGAGAGTGTCGCCCACGCTCAGCGCCGCGGCGTTGACCAGCGCGATCACATCGCCCGGATAGGCCCGCTCCACCGTGGTGCGCTCCGAGCCGAACACCTGCTGGGTGTACTTGGTGGCGAAGGGGCGCCCGGTGGCCGCGTGGGTGAGCACCATGCCCCGCTCGAAGCGGCCCGAGCAGATGCGCACGAACGCCATCCGGTCCCGGTGCGCCTTGTCCATCCCGGCCTGCATCTTGAACACCTGCCCGGAGAAGGGCGCCTCCACGGGGCGCTGTTCGCCCTTGTCGTCGGCCGCGGGCGCCGGGGCCGGGGCCAGGTCCACCAGCGTGTCCAGCAGGGCGCCCACCCCGAAGTTGGGCAGCGCCGCCCCGAACAGCACCGGCGAGGACTCCCCCGCCAGGAACGAGGCCTCGTCGTACTGCGCGCCGATCTCGCCGAGCAGCTCGATCTCCTCCAGGGCCTGCTCCCAGGCCGGCCCCTCGGCCCCGGCCGCCGCGTCCGGGTCCATCCGCTCCTCCTCGGCCTTGGTGGCCCCGCCGGGGGTGCGGTGGTACTTGACGTACTCACGGCCGTCGCCGCCGGTGCCCAGCG
>NZ_ANAD01000126.1 GCF_000341245.1 Nocardiopsis halophila DSM 44494 | reverse complement strand
CGCGTCCACCGCAGAGAGCACCCGGTAGGTGTCTTCGGAGAAGTCCGCGTGCCCCGGGGTGTCCAGCAGGTTCAGCACCCGCCCGCCGTAGTCGATGCGCAGCGCCGCCGAGGTGATCGAGATCCCCCGCGCCTGCTCCATCGCCATCCAGTCCGAGGTCACCCCCCGCCGGTCGCCCTTGCCGTGCACCGCCCCGGCCGAGGTGATCGCCGCCGCGTGCAGCGCCAGCGCCTCGGTCAGCGTCGACTTGCCCGCATCCGGGTGCGAGATCACCGCGAACGTGCGCCGCCGACCCGCCTCGGCCAGAACCTCCTGAGCGGTCTTGTCCGTACTGCTCGTCGCCGCCTGCGCCACGTCCGCCTCTTCCCGTCACGGTCCGTCGTTCGCGCCATGCGCTGTGCTTTACGCGCTACGCGCTCTCGTGGTGCTCGGCGTGGACGGCGCCGAGCCGGGCGGCGAAGTCCTCGCAGGCCTCCAGCTGTGCCCGCAGCTCGGCGCTGCGCGCCTCGGCCGCGGAGCGGTAGCCCTGGATCCGCTCCAGCAGCGCGCACCGCTCCCGGTCCTCCTCCACCCCCGCGGACAGCCGGTCGAGCGCTTCGACCAGCTCCCCGATCTCCTCAAGGGAGAAGTCCAGCGGCTTCATCCGCTTGATGAGCAGCAGGCGCTGGACGTCGTCCTCGGTGTAGAGGCGGAACCCGCCCTGCGACCGGGCCGAGGGCCGCGCCAGGCCGACCTCGCCGTAGTAGCGGATCGTGCGCAGGGACAGGCCGGTCCGCGCGGCGACCTCGCCGATCTGCATGTGCTCGGCGCCCATGCGGAGCACCTCCTCGCCAAATCTACCCTAACGTTAGGGTCGAGTCGTCGTCGGCCGCCTCCCGGGCCGATGCGTATCCGAGGGAGTGTGCCATGCCCCGCCAGATGACCTGCCCGGCCTGCGGCGAAGAGGAGGAGCTGACCGGTGAGCGCACCGCCGAGGGGATCGCGATCTCCTGCGACCGGTGCGGCGCCCGGTGGCCCCGCGACACGCCCTATACCTGCGCCTCCTGCGGCGGCCGGGACATCCGTATGCGCGGTCAGGCCCTCACCCAGTTCTCGCGCGGGACGCAGCTGTCCATCGTGGGCCTGCACTACATCCCGCTGTGCGCGGAGTGCGACGCCGAGATGCTGGCCCGGGCGAATCAGCAGAAGCCGGTTCCCGGCCGGTACCGGTCGGCTGCGGCCGGCCGCGGCGGGGAGGACGACGGGCAGGAGGGGCTGTCGATCCTGCCCCGCTGAGCGCCCCGCGAAACCGCACCGCGGTCAACCCTTCCCTTACGTAAAGGTAGAGTCGGCGGTGATCCGGACGGCCGCGGTGCCGCGTCCCTTCCCCGTTGCCCGGACGCGGCACCGCCCCGCCCGGTGGCAGTTCCACCCCGACCGCGCGACGGAGGACTTCTATGGCCACCTACCGGGTCCAGACCACCGACGGCTTCGAGCGCACCCAGCGCGCGCAGCTCGTCCGCACCGATGCGAACACCCTGTACTTCGACGACCGCATCGCCGGAACCTGGCGCACCGTCCACGAGGTCCCGCTGGACCGGGTGAAGCGCCTCCAGCGCCGCTTCACCGAGAACGACGGCCGCTGGGTCTGGCTCACCGAGGCGCTTCCCGCCCCGGCGGGCACCCGCGCATGGCAGCAGACCGCGCCGGGGCGGTAGGAAGGACACGGGGCAGGACTGCCCCCGGCGGCGATTCGACCTGCGCTGAGGATCGCACCGAACCGGGCCCTCGTCCGGGGCGGGACCCGCGTCCGCCGCACGGCCTCCCCGACCCCCGCACCCCGAGAACCACGCCGAGACCCACGAGGCTGCCCTCCTCATGCCCGAGAACGCCCCTGACCCGCACGAGCTGACGGCCGAGCGCGCCTTCCTCGACCATGCCCGCTCCGCGCTGCGGGACATGCACGCCGACGTCCTGACCACCGAGACCGTCCAGGACTCCTCTGAGGACGCCGACTACACCTTCACCAACCGCGTCCTGGCCGCCGACCGCGATCGCCGCGCCAAGGCGCTCGCCGACCTCCCCGACGCCCCGCTGTTCTTCGGACGCCTGGACCACCCGCCCGGGTCGGTCTTCGAGCCCGCAGCCGATGAGGCGCCCTCGCACACCCGCGCCGCCGGCGCCGACCGGGTCTACATCGGCCGCCGCCACGTCCACGACGCCCAGGGGTCGCCGATCGTGCTCGACTGGCGCGCCCCGGTCTCGGCGCCCTTCTACCGGGCCTCGGCCGCCGACCCGATGGGGGCGGTGCTGCGCCGCCGCTACGGGTTCTCCGACACCGGGGACCTCACCGCGTTCGAGGACGAGGTGCTCGACCCCGAGTACGGGCAGGCGCCGGCGGGCGGCGACGGGGGCGCGATCCTGGCCGCCGAGATCGAGCGGCCGCGCACCGGCCCCATGCGCGACATCGTCGCCACCATCCAGCCCGAGCAGGACGAGCTGGTCCGCGCGCCTCTGCGCCCGGCGCTGTGCGTGCAGGGCGCCCCGGGCACCGGCAAGACCGCCGTCGGCCTGCACCGGATCGCCTTCCTGCTCTACAACGACCGGGAGCGGCTGCGCAGCGAGGGCGGGGTGGCCGTCCTGGGCCCCAACCGCTCGTTCCTGTCCTACATCCGCCGGGTCCTGCCGGCGCTCGGTGAGGTCGGGGTGCGCCAGACCACGGTGGAAGAGCTCACCGGGCACGTCGCCGTCCGCGGTGAGGACTCCCCCGAGGCCGCGCGGGTCAAGGGCGATGCCCGCATGGCCGAGGTGATCCGCCGCGGCCTGTGGGCGCGGCCGGCGCCGCTGGACGACACGCTCGTCGTCTCGCGCGGTTCGCGGAAGTGGCGCCTGTACCCCGAGGACCTGGCCGCCGTCCTGGACGAGCTGCGCGGCCGCGGGATCGCCTACGGGTCGGGGCCGGGCCTGCTCTCCCAGCGCCTGGCCCACGAGGTGATGCGGCTCATCGAGGACGCCGGGGAGTCCTGCGACGCGGGCACCCTGAGCGAGCTGCGCCGCAACCGCGCCGTCACGGCGGCGGTGCGCGCCATGTGGCCCAAGGCCGAACCGGTGCGGCTGGTGCTCGACCTGCTCACCGACCCCGCGCTGCTCGCCCGCGCCGCCGAGGGGATCCTCTCCGCCGAGGAGCAGGAGGCGGTGCTGATGCCGCGCCGGCCCCGCGGCCCCAAGTCGGCGCGGTGGAGCGCCGCCGACCCGGCGCTGATCGACGAGGCCGCGGCCCTCATCGAGCGCCCGTCGATGCTGGGCCACATCGTCGTCGACGAGGCCCAGGACCTGAGCCCCATGCAGTGCCGGGCCATCGCCCGCCGCTGCGCCCGGTCCTCGATGACCGTGCTGGGCGACATCGCCCAGGCCACCGCGCCCTCGGCCGTCGCGGAGTGGCCACAGCTCCTGGAGCACCTGGGCGTGCCGGACGCCCACCTGGCGGTGCTGGACCGCGGCTTCCGGGTCCCGGCACAGATCATCGACTTCGCCGCACAGGCCCTGCCCCACATCGCTCCGGGCCTGAACAGGCCCATCGGCGTGCGCAGCGGCGCTCCTGACGCCCTGCAGGTGCGCCGGGCCGAACCGGACACGCTGGCCGACGAGGTCGCCCAGACGTGCCGGAACGCCCTGAAGGGGGAGGGGTCGGTGGGCGTCATCGCCGCCGACGCCCAGGTGTCCCGCATCCATGAGCGCCTGCAGGCCGAGGGGCTGGAAGCCGGTGCCCTGGACGCCGACGGCGGCGACGTGCTGGAGACGGCCAGGCTGGTGTGCGTACCGGCCTCCCTGGCCAAGGGCCTGGAGTTCGACACGGTCGTCGTCGTGGAACCGGCCGCCATCGCCGACGCCGAGCAGCGCGGACTCCAAAGACTGTACGTGGCCCTGACCCGCGCCGTCAGCGGCCTCCACGTCGTGCACACCTCGCCTCTGCCCGCCCCCTTCTCCACCGCGCAGCGAGAGGACTCGGGCCGACTCTAGAGACGGCCCTCCCCACCCGCCTCCGTGACCGGCTCCCGGCGCGCCGCGGCGATCTCGTGGGCACGGCCCGGCAGGAGCGGGCCGGCGGCCAGGATGACGACGCCGACGGCGACGAGGAACCAGGAGGCGTTCGGACGGGTTCGCGCGGAAGGCCCCCGAGGGCCTCGACTACACCTCCCCGGCCGACGAACCGGGGGCCGGGCCCGAGGTCGCCGAACTGGAGTCGGTCATCACCTCCGACCAGGAGACCGTGGTCGAGGACTCCGAGACGACCGACTTCAACCTGTCCACCGATGTGCTGTTCGAGCTGGAGGAGTCCGAGCTCATGGCCGAGGCCGACGGGGTTCTGGACCGGACCGCCGCGGAGATCGAGAACCTGGGCGCCGCCGAGGTCCGCGTCGAAGGGCACGCGGACTCCTCCGGCACCGACGAGATCAACGACCCCCTCTCGGAGGAGCGGGCCGAGGCCGTGCGGGACGCCCTGGAGGAACGCATCGACGGCGACATCGCCTACGAGACGGAGGGCTTCGGGTCGCGGGAGCCCATCGCGGACAACGACACCGAGGACGGCCGGGCGCGCAACCGGCGGGTCACCGTCAGCGTGCCGCGCGGGACCCCCGTCGAGCAGGGGGAGAGCGCAGAGGACGGAGCCGGCGGCGACGGCGGCTCCCCTGCCGAAGGCGAGGGGACCCCGGCGGAGGAGGCCGCGGTCTCCGGGCCCTCCGACAAGGACGGAGCACCCGAGGTCGACGTCGCGCTCACCGGGCTGCGGGCCGTCACGCCGAGCACGGCGCTGCTCACCTACGAACTGCACAACCCGAACGACGGCACGGTGAGCGTCAACCTGGACATGTACTCCGAGCAGTGGATGGCGTTCCGGTACCACGCCACGCACGCGGTGTCGCTGAGCGCCCCGGGCGGCGACCGCACCTCCCACCCGCTGCGCGTCCACCCGCCCGACGACCGGTCGGACCCGTACTGCTTCTGCAGTTCCACCGCCGGGATCAACCTGGGCTCCACGCGACTGGCCGGCGGGGCCACCGGCGAGTACTACGCGATGCTCCCCATCACGCCCGGAACGACGGTCACCGACGTCACGGTCGGCCCCATGGGCACGATGGAGGGCGTGGCGGTCGCGCACTGAGGGTTCGGCGGCCGGGCACCGACGGGCGCCGGCGAGCGCCCGCGGCCGACCCGGCCCCCGGTCCGGGCCGGCCGTGCGGGACACGCCCCTCAGGCCCCCTCCCCCGGCGGTCTCCTGTCCCGACCGTCGACGGGCGGCAGAGGGCCCGCCTCGCAAGGGGCCTCCGCCGCCCGTGTCGCAGGCGTCCCACCGGCGTCAGTCGGTGCCGCCTTCCAGGGCGGCGTGGTCGAGCATCTGGTAGTCGTCCTCCTCGACGTCCCCGCGGGAGGCGATGACCTCCGCACCGCCCTGCGGCATGGCGCCGATCAGCCCGGTCGAGGCGGCCTGGGCGGCCCCGATGACCGACCGGTGCGTGTTGCCGACGATGCCCAGCTCGGAGTACTGCTCCAGCCGGGTGCGGGAGTCGGCGATGTCGAGGTTGCGCATGGTGAGCTGGCCGATCCGGTCCACCGGGCCGAAGGCCGCGTCCTCGGTGCGCTCCATGGACAGCTTGTCCGGGTGGTAGCTGAACGCCGGTCCGGTGGTGTCCATGACCGAGTAGTCCTCGCCGCGCCGCAGCCGCAGCGTCACCTCGCCGGTGACCGCCGTGCCCACCCAGCGCTGCAGCGACTCGCGGATCATCAGCGCCTGCGGGTCCAGCCAGCGGCCCTCGTACATCAGGCGGCCCAGGCGCCGGCCCTCGTTGTGGTACTGCGCCAGGGTGTCCTCGTTGTGGATCGCGTTGACCAGCCGCTCGTAGGCGGCGTGCAGCAGCGCCATGCCCGGGGCCTCGTAGACGCCGCGGCTCTTGGCCTCGATCACCCGGTTCTCGATCTGGTCGGACATGCCCAGGCCGTGGCGGCCGCCGATGGCGTTGGCCTCCACCACCAGGGCGACCGGGTCGGTGTACTCCTTGCCGTTGATCGACACCGGGCGCCCCTGGGCGAAGCCGATCGTCACGTCCTCGGGCAGGATCTCGACCTCGGGGTCCCAGAACCGCACGCCCATGATCGGGTCGACGGTCTCCACCCCGGCGTCCAGGTACTCCAGGGTCTTGGCCTCGTGGGTGGCGCCCCAGATGTTGGCGTCGGTGGAGTAGGCCTTCTCGGTGCTGTCCCGGTAGGGCAGGCCGTGGGCCAGGAGCCACTCCGACATCTCCTTGCGGCCGCCGAGCTCGGAGACGAAGTCGGCGTCCAGCCACGGCTTGTAGATGCGCAGGTGCGGGTTGGCGAGCAGGCCGTAGCGGTAGAACCGCTCGATGTCGTTGCCCTTGAAGGTCGAGCCGTCGCCCCAGATCTGCACGTCGTCCTCGAGCATCGCCCGGACGAGCAGGGTGCCGGTGACGGCGCGGCCGAGGGGGGTGGTGTTGAAGTAGGCGCGCCCGCCCGAGCGGATGTGGAACGCACCGCACGTGAGGGCGGCCAGGCCCTCCTCGACCAGGGCCGCGCGGCAGTCGACCAGGCGCGCGACCTCCGCTCCGTACTCCCCGGCGCGGCCGGGCACCGACGCGATGTCGGGTTCGTCGTACTGGCCGATGTCGGCGGTGTAGGTGCACGGGACGGCGCCCTTGTCGCGCATCCACGCGACCGCGACGGAGGTGTCGAGCCCCCCGGAGAAGGCGATACCGACGCGCTCGCCGGTGGGCAGGGCGGTGAGAACCTTGGACATGGGAAAAGTATGCATCATTATGAATGCTCATGCAAAGCGTCCGGAGCGATCCCGCCCCGACCCGCCGGCGGTCCACGCCCGAGGCGGCGCCGGGGACCGGGCGCCACTATCCTTGTTCCGCCCCCGGCACCGGAGACGACCGCCCCACCGCGCCGACGAGGAACCCCATTCCGATGAGCACCCCTGAACCGCCCACCGCGCTGGCCGTGCGCCACCTGGCCTTCGAGGATCTGGGCATCCTCGCCCCGCTGCTGGAGCGCCGGGGCTACCGCGTCTCCCACCTCGACGCGGGCGTGGACGGCCTCGACCCGGACGCGCTGCTCGGCGCCGACCTGCTGGTCGTGCTCGGCGGACCGATCGGGGTCTACGAGACCGACGCCTACCCCTTCCTCTCCCAGGAGCTGGACGCCGTCTCCCGACGCCTGGAGACCGGTGCCCCGACGCTCGGTGTGTGCCTGGGCGCCCAGCTCATCGCGCGTGCCCTGGGCGCCGACGTCACCGCGACGGGCCGCAAGGAGATCGGCTACGCCCCGCTCTCCCCGACGCCCGCCGGGGACGCCTCGCCCCTCAAGCACCTCGGCGGCTCCCCCGTCCTGCACTGGCACGGGGACCAGTTCGAGATCCCCGAAGGCGCGGAGCGCCTGGCCGAGACGCCAGGCTTCCCGAACCAGGCCTTCTCCCTGGGCGAGAACGTCCTCGGGCTGCAGTTCCACCTGGAGGCCGATCACACGCGCATCGAGCAGTGGCTGATCGGCCACGCGAACGAGCTGGCCGCCGCGGGCCTCGACCCCCGCGCGATCCGCGCCGACGCCGCGGCCTACGGCCCGAACCTGGCCCAGGCCGCCCAGGCGGTCTTCGAGGCCTGGCTCGACGGCCTCACCCCCCGCGCCTGAGGCTCACCGGTCGCCCGGCTGCGCCGGTGGGGCGGCGCGTCCCCTGAGCGGGGCCGAAGGAAGAGGGGCACTCGAGAGCCGACCGGCGTGGAGCAGGCCGCGTCCGGACCTCCTGAGGAAGCATGTTCTTCCTGGTATCAGGAGAGAACACCGCCCTCTCAATGATCACCTCCGAGGCGTTCGTCATAGGTGCCCACGTGTTCCTGACGAAGCGGTGAGAGGCGCCGTCCTCCCCACGTGGCCCCGAAACGCGGGGCAGAGCCTGCGGTCAGGGCCGCGCCCGCTTGACCGGTGTGGCCTCTCCCCCCGGCGCCCTGTTGCCGTTGATCTCGGGGAAGTCGGCCTTGTACCAGTCGGTACAAGGCCGACTTCCCCGAGATCGACAGGTGGCCGACGGGGCGTCCGGCTCCGGGAGGCCGCCCCGGTCGGGAGTGCGGGACGGCCTGTGGCCGATGCGACTCTTACGCGAGCAGCACCGTGTTCCACAGAGCCCAGACCAAGGCGAGCGGAAGGAAGACGGAGAGGAAGACCGTACGCAGGACGCCGAAGGGCGCCCGTCCCCGGCCTCTCCACCGATAGAACGTGGCGGCCGTCCCGAAGAACAGCGCGGTCAAGGCGGCACTGCCGGTGGCGACGGGGTAGGCGACCGGGTCGCCTCCTTGCCGCAGGTACATGAAGCAGCCGAACGCGATGAGGCCCAGACCCGCCAGAAGGGAGCACCCCCCGACGACCAGGCGCCCGGCATAGATCGGCCATGAGACCGGTTCCGACCATGGTCCCCGCTCGCCGGAGGCGGACGGGGGGTCGGCTGCGGGCGGTGGCGGCGCCGCCTGGTCCGTGCCGGTGGGCGCCGCCGTGCCCAGGGCCGACAGAGCGCCGTCGATGTCCGGGCGCTCCCCGGGCTCCTTGGCGAGGAACGCGGTGATGACCCCGGCGAGCACCGGGCCGGCGTTCCTCATCGGCGGGGGGTCGTGCAGTGCGACGGCGGCGATGGTCGCGGTGGTGGTGTCGCGGTGGAACGGGGAGACCCCCTCCACCGCCTTGTAGAGGGTCGCGCCCAAGGCGAAGAGGTCGGCGGTGGGATGGTCCTGGGCGCCGTTGAGGCGTTCGGGGGCCATGTACTCGGCGGACCCGATCAGGCCTCCGGTGGTGGTGAGGCGGGTGTCGGCCTCGTGCACGGCGATGCCGAAGTCGGCGAGGAGCACCTGGCCGTCACCGGTGACCATCACGTTCCCCGGCTTGATGTCGCGGTGCACGATCCCGGCGGCGTGCGCGGCCTTGACCGCTTTGAGCAGCGCGGCCGCGATCTCCTCGACGGCCGCGGAGGACAGCGCCCCCTCCGCGCGGATGCGCTCCTCCAGGGAGCGCCCTTCGACCAAGCGCATCACGATCCACGGGGTCCCCTCCTCGACCACCACGTCGTGGACGGCGACGACGTGCGGGTGGTCGCGGAGCCGGGCCGCGTTGCGGGCCTCACGGGTCGCGCGCACCACCTGCGCGCGGTGCTCCTCCGAGCCCGCCTGCCGCTGCGGGAGCCACACCTCCTTGACGGCGACGGGGACGCCGAGCGCCTCGTCGAGCGCCTTCCACACCCGCCCGAAGCCGCCCGCGCCCAACTGCTCGACCAGCCGGTACCGCCCTCCGACGATCCGTTCCGGCTCCGTCGGCACACCCAACGTCCCCCCGCTCTCATCCCTCCGGCGCCCGTATCGACGAGGTAGGAGCCTACGGAGCCCCATCCGGCGCCGCAACGGCGCACCGGCCCCACGCGCCCTCAGGGACGGCTCTCGGCGCTCTCCTGCGGCCAGGCGCCCCCTTGCCGTCGGTCCCGGGGCACGTGCGGCGGGTCCCGGCGGAGGAGGCGCATCCGCCCCTCCTCCGCCGGGACCTCTTCCTCAGCGGCCCCTCCTCAGCGGACCGCCTCGCACGGGCGGTGCGGCGGCTCTCCGGCCGTGCGCTCTGCCAGCCACCGGAGCACCGCCGCCGCCGTCTCCGGGGCGCCGGCCTCCAGCATGGTCAGGTGGTCGCCGCCGGTCACCGCCTCCTCGTGCGGGGGGTCCCAGGTGAACCGGTGGGCCCTGCCCTCCGCGCCGGGTGCACCCGCCTCGGGCCGCAGCACCAGGGCCGGCGCCGCCACCGGCCCCGGCTCCCAGCCCCGGAACAGCGCCAGGTGGCCGCCGCCGGCGGTCGCCCGGGCGTCGTCGCCCAGGCGCATCTCCTCCTCGCGCTCCAGCAGCACCCGGCCCGCCACCTCGTGCAGCCGCTCGTCGTCCGGCATCGGCGGGTCCAGCAGCACCAGGCCCTCCGGCGGCACGCCGGTGCTCTCCAGCTGCCCGGCCAGCGCGTGCGCCGCCCACGCCCCCGACGACCTGCCCACCAGCGCGAACCTGCGCCCGTCCACCGCCGCGCGGACGTTGCGCGCGTGCAGTTCGGTCAAGGCGTCCACCGCCGCCGGCAGCCGCTCGCCCGGGGAGAAGCCCGGGTGCGTCAGCCCCAGCACCTCGGCCCGCCCCTCCAGGGCCGCCGCGAACCGTGCGTACTCGTGCGGCCCCGAGTTCATCAGCAGGGACGGCACGCACACCAGCACCGGCGCCGCGGAGGAGCCGCCGGCCTCCGCGAGGCGCTTGGGCGGGGGCACGTCCCCGGCGTCCAGGGCCGACTCGAACACCGGGCGCAGGGCCGCCGCGGCCTCCAGCATCCGCAGCCCGTCCCCGGCCCGCCCCGTCCGGCAGGCCCGGAGCATCAGGTCCACCAGGCCGTGCCCGTCCCGGGAGGGCGCCCCCTCTCCCTCGCGCGGCGGCCGCCCCACCCGGTCCGCGGAGGCCTCGGGGCCGCCCTCGACCGCCTCCCCCCGCACCTGTGGGGCGTCCGCCGCCAGCACCTGCGCCAGGTGGGCGGCCAGCCGCTCCGGCGTCGGGTGGGCGAAGGCCAGCCCCGCCGGGAGCCGGCGCCCCAGCTCGGAGGCGAGCCGGTTGCGCAGCTCGACCGCGGTCAGCGAGTCGAACCCCGACTCCAGGAACTCGGCGTCGGCGGACACCGCCGCGGCGTCACCGTGTCCGAGGACCTCGGCGGCGTGCCCGCGCACCGCCTCCAGCAGTGCGTCGCGCCGCTCGTCCTCGGGGAGGCGGGCGAGAGCGGCCGGGTCCCGCCGGGGCCGGACGCCCTCCCGCGCGGCCGCGCGCAGCGTGCGCCGGCGCGGACGCGCCGGCGCCGCCAGGTCGCCCAGCACCGGGGCGAGCGCGCCGGTGCGGCGGGCGTGCGCGCGCGGCCCCGAGGGGTCGAACAGCATCGGCACCAGGTGGGTCCGCTCCCCCGCCAGGCCCGTGTCGAGCAGGCCCGTCCCGGCCTCGGCGGGCATCGGCACCAGTCCCGCGCGCGCCATGCGCGCCCGGTCGGCGCGGCCCAGGCGGCCCGCGGGCCCGCTCTCCACGTCCCACAGCCCCCAGGCCAGGCACACCGCGGGCAGCCCGAGCGCGGCCCGGTGCGCGGCCAGCCCGTCGAGGAAGGCGTTGGCGGCGGCGTAGGAGCCCTGCCCTGCGCTGCCGAGGACCCCGGCCGCCGAGGAGAAGAGTACGAACGCCGCCAGGTCGGTGCCGAGGGTGAGCTCGTGCAGCGCCCAGGCGGCCTCGGCCTTGGCCGCGAACACGCGCGCGGACCGCTCAGGGGTCTCGGCCTCCACGGTGGCGTCGTCCACGACGGCGGCCGCGTGGAAGACGCCGGTGAGCGGATGCTCCCCGGGCACCGAGTCCAGCACCCGCCTCAGCGCGTCCCGGTCGGCCGCGTCGCACGCCTCGACCCTGGCCTCGGCCCCCAGGGCGCGCAGGTCCTCCACCAGGCGCCGGGCGTTGGGGGCGCCGGGCCCGCTCCGGCTCAGCAGCAGCAGGCGGCGCACGCCGTGCTCTTTGACCAGGTGCTCGGCGACGAGCCCGCCCAGGGCGCCGGTTCCCCCGGTGACCAGGACGGTTCCGCCGGGGTCGAGCGGCCGCGGCACGGTGAGCCCGATCTTGCCGGTGTTCAGCCCCAGCTGCAGGCGGCGCAGGCCGGCGCCGATCTCGCCCACCGGCATGCAGGCGGCCGGAAGCGGGCGCAGCCGCCCCCGCCCGAACAGGGACAGCAGGTCGGCGAGCATGGCTCCGATGCGCTCGGGCGCCACCTTGGGCAGCTCGAGGCCGTGGTAGCGCACACCGGGGTGCTCGGCCGCCACCCGGGCGGGGTCGCGCAGGTCGGTCCGGCCCAGTTCGANCCGCCGCGCGGCAGCAGCCGCAGCGAGGCCTCCAGCATCGGGCCGGTCAGGCAGTTGAGCACCGTGTCCATGCCGCGCCCGCCGGTGGCCTCCAGGAACCGGTCGGCGAAGTCCGGGGTGCGGGTGTCGGCGATCCGCTCCTCGGGCAGCCCCGCCGCGCGCAGCAGGTGCCGCTTGTGCCCGGCGGCGGTGGCGAAGACCTCGGCCCCCAGGTGGCGGGCGAGCCGGACGGCCGCCATGCCGACGCCGCCGGTGCCCGCGTGCACCAGCACCCGCTCGCCGGGGCGCACGGCGGCCGTCTCCGCCAGCGCGTGGTAGGCGGTCAGGAACACCCCCGGACTGGTGGCGGCCTGCGCCAGGGTCCAGTCGTCGGGGATGCGGGCCAGCATGCGCCGGTGCGCGGTGCCCACCGGGCCGACCGCGCCCACCACCAGGCCCATCACCCGGTCGCCGGGCGCCAGGTCCGTCACGCCGGGGCCGACCCCGGTGACCACGCCGGCCGCCTCGAACCCGATCGGCTCCCCCGCGCCGAAGTAGCCCAGGGCCAGCAGCAGGTCGCGGAAGTTCAGCCCGGCGGCGCGCACCTCGATGCGCACCTGGTCGCCTTCGAGCGGGCCCTCGGCCCCCGGGTGGGGGCGGCGCTCCAGCCCGGCGGTGCGGCCGCTGCCGTCGGGGACCAGGCGCCAGGTGCGGTCGGCGGGGTCGGCGGGCGGCCGGGGCTCCGGCGGGGCCAGCCGCGGCACCAGCACGCGGCCGTCGCGGACCGCGGCCTGGGGCTCGTCGGCGGCGAGCGCGGGCGCCGGGTCGGCGCCGCCGGGCGCGGCCGGGTCGGTGTCGACCAGCAGGAACCGGCCGGGGTGCTCGGTCTGGGCCGTGCGCAGCAGCCCCCACACCGCGGCGCCGGGCAGGTCGGGCACGTGCTCCCCGGGGCGGGTGGCCACCGCCCCGCGGGTGACCAGGGCCAGGCGGCCGGCGGCGAAGCGGTCGTCGGCCAGCCACTCCTGCAGGAGGCGGAGCGTGCGCCGGACCGCGCCGCGGGCGTCGGCGCCCGGGTCTGCGCAGGGGGAGCCGCCGCGAGGCCGGGGGATGCCGCCGGCGGCGGGCACCGGTACGGCCACCACGTCCGGGGCGGGGGCCCCGGCGTCCAGGTGCGCGGCGAGCGCGGCCAGGTCGGCGTGGGCGCGGGCGCCGGCGGGGGCGGGCAGGCCGCCGAGGAAGGCCCAGTCGGCGGCGCCCTGGCGGGGGACGGCGTCCTGCTCGGGGAGGGGGCGCCAGTCGATCCGGTAGGCCGCGGCGCCGGCGGCCGAGGCTCCGGCCGCCTCGCGCATGGTGAGGGCGTCGGCGGTCAGGACCGGCGCGCCCGCGGGGTCGACGGCGGTGACGCGGTGGACCCCGGGCGCGGTCTCGGTGATCCGTACCCGCAGGGCGCGGGCGCCCACGGCGTGCAGGCGGACGCCCTCCCAGGAGAAGGCCATCCGCACCCGCCCGGCGGGCCGGTCCCGCACGTCCCCGACGGCGCCGCGCACCTCGGGCAGTGCGGCGATCATGGCGTGCAGGCAGGTGTCGAGCAGGGCCGGGTGGAGGCCGTAGCCGTCCTCTTCCAGACTGTCGGGAAGCCGGACCTCGCCGTAGACGTCGGAGCCGGCCCCCTCGCCGCGCACCCAGGCGCGCCGGAGCCCCCGGAACGCGGGCCCGTAGTGGTACCCGAGCTCGGCCATGCGCGCGTAGGAGGGTTCCAGCGGGATCTCCTCGGCCCCGGGCGGGGGCCACTGCGCGGGCAGGTCGGGGTGGTGGAGGGGCCGGGCATGGACGGGCCGGGCAGGGTGCGGGGCAGAGGAGGGTTCCGCCCTCGCAGGGCCGTCGGAAGCAGGGCCGCCCACAACACGGCCTCCTGAGGATGCGGGCGCGCCAGGGGGCGCTCCACCCGGAGCGGGCCCCGACACCGGTTCGCTTCCGGGGACGGATTCCGTCCCTCGTTCAGGCCCTCCGGGGAGACCCGGATGTCCGGTGGGTCCCGGCGCAGCCCCGGGAGCACCGAGCGGCGCCCCACCGGCGCTCTCCCGCCCGACGCCTGCACTCGGCGCGTGCTGCTTCGGCACGCCTGCCGAGCCGGGCCCGGTGCGCTCCGCCGGATCCGCGCTCCCGGCTTCGGAGGGAACGGGGCCCCCGGTGCGGACACCGTCAGTGCCGTCAATGCTGTCAGTGCCGTCAGCACCGTCAGCGCCGGCTTCGCCTTCCCCGGCGGCACCGGCGGCCCCCTCCGCCGCGGTGCCCTCGGCGTGCAGGCGCCACTCGCCGTCGGCCTCCCGCGAATGGAGCCTCAGGCGCCATGTCCCCGGCTCCGGGCCGGGCACGGCCTCGGCGTGCAGGCGCACGTCGCCCGTCGCGGGGATCCACAGCGGCGCCAGCAGTTCCAGGCTCTCCACCACCGGCGCCCCCACGGAGGCCGCCGTGTGCAGGGCGAGGTCGAGCAGGCCCGTTCCGGCCAGCAGCGGCCGGCNCGGCCAGGCCGAGCCGCCCCGTCAGGACCGTCCGGTCCCCCTCCGGGCTCTCGACCGCCGCGCCGAGCATGGCGTGGCCCCCCTCGTCCAGTCCCGCCGCCGCCAGGTCGCCCCGGGGCCGCGCAGGCCGCAGGCGGTACTCCTTCCTCTGGAAGGGGTAGGTGGGCAGCTCGGGATGGGGGCCGCGCGCCTCGGGGAAGAGCCCGTCCCAGTCCGGGCGCGCACCGCCGCGGTGCGCCTCGGCCAGCGACACCAGGAACCGGTCGGCGCCCCCGTCCCCGCGCGCCAGGGTCCCCACCGCGGTTCCGGCGCCGTCCAGGGTCTGCGCCAGCCCGACCCGCGCCACCGGGTGCGCCGACACCTCGACGAACAGGCCCGCCCCCGCCTCGGCCGCGCGGGCGACCGCCGGGGCGAACAGCACCGGGTGCCGCAGGTTCCGGTACCAGTACTCGGCGTCCAGCTCCGCGCCGTCGACCGGCCCCGCCGTCACCGAGGACAGCAGCGGCACCCGGGCGGTGCGCGGGGCCACGGCGCCGATGCCCGCCAGGAACTCCGCGCGCACCTCCTCCACCGCGGGCCCGTGCGCCGCGAAGAAGACCGCGAGCCGCTTGCTGTGCACCCCCTGGCCCGCGCACCAGGCCTCCAGCCGCTCCAGGTCCCCGCGGGCGCCGCTGACCACCACGGACTCGGGCCCGTTGATGGCCGCGGGGGCCAGCTCGGCGCCCTGCGCGGCGATCCACTCCTCGATCCGCCCGACCGGGAGCCCGACCGAGGCGGCGGCGCCGCGCCCCGCCAGCGCCACCAGTGCGCGGCCCCGGACGGCGATGATCCGCGCGGCGTCCTCCAGGGACAGCGCGCCGGCGGCGCAGGCGGCGGCGATCTCCCCCTGCGAGTGGCCGATGATCGCCTCGGGGCGCACCCCGCACGACTCCCACAGGGCCGCGAGGGAGACCATCATGCACCACAGCACCGGCTGGACGACGTCGTCGCGGTCGAGCGCGGGCGCCCCCGGGTCCCCGCGCAGGACGGCCAGGGGCTCGAAGTCCACGTGCGGGCGGAGCGCTTCGGCGCACGCGCCCATCCTGCGGGCGAACACGGGGGAATCGCGCAGCAGGTCCCGCGCCATGCCCTCCCACTGCTGCCCCTGGCCGGGGAAGACGAAGGCGGTGGTCCCCGCCGCGGACGCGCGCCCGCCGGGGACCAGGCGCACCCCCTCAGGCACCGTGTCGGAGGCGGTGCGCCCTTCGGCGAGCGCCCGCAGCCCGGCGCGGAGGCCGCCGGTGTCGCGGGCCACGACGGCGGCGCGGTGCTCGAAGGCGGTACGCGCGCATGCCAGGGCCCGTCCGACGGCCGCGGGGCCCTCCCCTGCCCCGGGCCGGTCGAGCCGGGCGTCGAGCCGGCGGGCCTGCTCGGCCAGCGCCTCGGGGGTGCGGGCCGACAGCACCCACGGCAGCGGCCTGCCCGGCCGGGGCGCGAAGGGGAGCGCCGTGGACGGGGGGCCGGTATCCGCCCGCGGCCGTTCTCGCCCGCCCTTCTCCGGCGCGGTGCTCTCGTCCCGGTGGCCGGCCGCCGGTCCGGGGGCCTCCTCGTCGGCGGCCCCTTCGGGGTCGGGGGCCTCCTCCAGGATCACGTGGGCGTTGGTGCCGCTCACCCCGAACGACGACACCCCGGCCCTGCGCTCCCGCCCCGGCTCCTGGGGCCACGGCTCGTTCGCCGCCACCGCGCGCACCGTGCCGTCCCACTGCACGTGCGGGCTCGGCGCGTCGATGTGCAGGGACGCGGGCAGCTCCTGGTGCCGGAGCGCCATCACCGTCTTGATGATCCCCGCGGCGCCCGCCGCCGCCTGGGTGTGCCCGATGTTGGACTTGACCGACCCGATGCGCAGCGCCCGCTCAGGATCGCGCCCGCGCCCGTAGGCCGAGGCCAGGGCGCGCGCCTCGATCGGATCGCCCAACCGGGTCCCCGTCCCATGCGCCTCGACCACGTCCACGTCCTGCGGCGACAACCCCGCATCCGCCAACGCCGCCTCAATGACCCGCTGCTGAGCCGGACCGCTCGGCGCCGTCAACCCGTTCGACGCCCCATCGGAGTTCACCGCCGAACCGCGCACCACCGCCAACACCCGGCGCCCCCGCCGCACCGCATCCGACAACCGCTCCAGCATGACCAGGCCGACGCCCTCGGCGAAGCCCGTGCCGTCCGCCGACGCCGCGAAGGCCCGGCAGCGCCCGTCCGGCGACAGCGCGCCCTGCCGCGAGAACTCCTCGAACAGCGACGGCCCGTTCATCACGGTGACGCCGCCCGCCAGCGCGCCGTCGCACTCGCCGCCGCGCAGCGCCCGCACCGCCAGGTGCACCGCCACCAGCGACGACGAGCAGGCCGTGTCGACCGTCATGGTGGGCCCCTCCAGGCCCAGGGCGTAGGCCACCCGGCCGGCGACCACGCTGCCGACGGTCCCGGTCAGCAGGTGCCCCTCGGCCTCCTCCTCGGCGCCGGCCGCGCGCTCCCGGTAGTCCAGGTGGCTCACCCCCGCGAAGACGCCGGTGCGGGTGCCGCGCAGCGACACCGGGTCCACCCCGGCCCGCTCCACCGCCTCCCACGCCGTCTCCAGCAGCAGCCGCTGCTGCGGGTCCATCGCCGCCGCCTCGCGCGGGCTGATCCCGAAGAACCCCGCGTCGAACCCGTACGCCCCCTCCAGGAAGCCCCCGGTGTCCGCGTAGCCGCGCACCTCCCCCCAGCCCCGGTCTCCGGGTAAGGGGGCGACGGCGTCGGTGCCGTCCCGCACCAGGGACCACAGCCCCTCGGGGGTGTCCGCGCCGCCCGGGTAGCGGCAGGCCATCGCCACGACCGCGATCGGTTCGCGGCGCGCCTCCTCCAGCTCGCGCAGGCGCCCGCGGGTGCGGCGCAGGTCGGCGGTGGCGCGCTTGAGGTAGTCGAGGAGTTTCGCATCGTCGGCCATGCGGTGTCTCCGTTCGGGGATATCGGGGGGGTACGGCGCCGGTCAGGCGCCGCCGAGTTCCTCGTCGATGAGGGCGAACAGCTCGTCGCGGGTGGCCGAGGTCAGTCCGGTGAGCAGCGCCTCCAGCCGCCCCTCGGCCCCGGTCCGCGCGGACGCCCCCTCCTGCAGGCCCGGCAGCACCTCCTCCAGCACCGCCAGCGCCCGCTCCAGCCTCTCCTCGTCTCCTTCCTTCCCGGAGGCCTCCGGTGCGGGCCCCTCGCGCTCCGGAGCGGCCCCCGGCAGCAGCCCCTCCAGGTGGGCGGCGAGCGCCGCCGGCGTCGGGTGGTCGAAGACGACCGAGGCGGGCAGGGGCTCCTCCACCGCCGCCGCCAGCCGGTTGCGCAGCTCCAGGGCGGTGACCGAGTCGGCCCCCTGGTCCTTGAAGCTGCGGTCCTCGGCGACGCCTCCGGGCGCGCGGTACCCCAGGACCGACGCCGCCTCGGCCCGCACCGCGCCCAGCAGCAGGCGGCGGCGCTCGGCGCGCCCCTCCCCCTCCAGGCGTGCGCGCAGCCCCGCGGCGCCTTCCGTGTCCGCACCGCCGCCCCCGTCGGGGGTGCGGGCGGCCTCGGGGATCCGGTCGAGCAGCGTGGAGGGCCGCACCGCGGTGAAGGCGGCCGGGAAGCGCGACCAGTCGATGCGCGCCACCGCCACCGCCGTGTCCCGGTGCTCCACCGCCCGCCGCAGCGCCGCCGCCGCGGTGCGGGCGCCGATGCCGGGCAGCCCGTGGCGGACCAGCCGCTCCCCGGTGCCGTCGGCCGCCATGCCCTGGTCGGCCCAGGTCCCCCAGGCCACCGAGACCGCCTCCAGCCCCAGCCCGCGCCGGTGGTGGGCGAGGGCGTCGAGCACCGCGTTGCCGGGCGCGTAGTTGGCCTGCCCGGCGACGCCGACCAGCGCCGCCGCCGAGGAGAACAGCACGAACGCCTCCAGGCCGGCCCCGCGGGTGAGCTCGTGCAGGTTGAGGGCGCCGACCGCCTTGGCGCGCAGGGCCTCTTCCATGCGCTCGGGGGTGAGCGCGTCGACCGGGGCGTCGTCGAGCGCGGCGGCGGTGTGCACGACGGCGGTCAGCGGCTGGTCGCCGGGGATACCGTCCAGCACCCGGGCCAGCGCCTCCCGGTCGGCCACGTCGCAGGCGGCCAGCGTGGTCCGCGCGCCGAGGGCGCGCAGCTCCTCGGCGAGGACGGCGGCGCCGGGCGCCTCCGGTCCGCGCCGCCCCACCAGCAGCAGGTGCGGGGGGTCGTCGCCGGAGGCGAGCCACCGCGCGGTCTGCGCCCCCAGCGCCCCGGTGCCCCCGGTGACCAGAACCGTCCCCGAGGGCCGCCACCGCCGTGCCGGGGCCGCCCCCGCCAGGGGCGCGCGCACCAGCCGCCGGGCCAGCAGGCCCTGCGGGCGGACCGCGAGCTGGTCCTCCCCGTCCGTGCGGGCCAGCGCCGCGCATAGCGCCCCCAGGTCGCGCTCGCCCGGGTCGGGCGGCAGGTCGACCAGTCCGCCCCAGCGGTCGGGGTGCTCCTGGGCGGCGACCCGCCCCAGCCCCCACACGGCCGCGTCCCACGGGTCGGCGATCCGGTCGCCGGGCGCGGCCGCCACCGCGCCGGAGGTGAGGCACCACACCGGCGCGGACACGCCGGCCTCGCCCAGGGCCTGCAGCAGCGCGGCGGTGGCGGCGGGCCCGGGCGGCACCGCGGGCGCGCCGCTGGTCCCCGCCCCCGCCCCCGGGGCCTGCACGGACACCACCCCGGCGACCGGGCCGGGGGCGTCGGCGAGGGCGCGGCGCAGCTCCCGGCGCCCGCCGCCGGGCCCGACCCCGATATGCACGGTCCGCGCGCCGTGCGCCTCCATCCGGCGGGCGCAGGCGCGGGCCGCGGCCTCCCCGGCGCCGCCGGGCTCGGCCACCAGCAGCCAGGTGCCCTCCAGGGCGACGCGCTCGGGCGCGGGGATCCGTACCCACTCCTCCTTGTAGCGCAGCGCGTCCTGCTCCCGGTCGGCGCCGCGGCGCCGCCGCCAGTCGGCGAGCGCGGGCAGCACCGCCATGAGCGGCTCGTCCCCGTCCACGCCGATCGCCTCGGCGATCCGGTGGGCGTCCTCCCGGTCGACGGCCTCCCAGAACGCCCCCTCCTCGGGGTCGGCCGAAGANCGTCGGCGCGGGGGCGGGCCCCAGCCAGTGCCGCCGCCGCTGGAAGGGGTAGGTGGGCAGGGGCACCGTGCGCGGTCCGGCGCCGCCGGTGCCGCCGTTCCCGCCGGTGTCGTCGGTGCCGTCGGTGAAGAAGCCGGACCAGTCGA
>NZ_ANAD01000125.1 GCF_000341245.1 Nocardiopsis halophila DSM 44494 | reverse complement strand
CCCGCCGTCCCCGCCGGTGTCGTCGGTGCCGTCGGTGAAGAAGCCGGACCAGTCGATGCGGGCGCCGCGGGTGAAGGCCGCGGCGGCCGCGGCGAGCAGCCTGCCGCCCCCGGCGGCCCGGCGGGGATCGGCGGCGGCGCCGCCGACCAGCGCCTCGCCCACCGCCGCGGTGAAGCGGTCGCCGCCCCCCTCCCCCCTGCGCAGTGTGCCCACGGCGGCGCCCGGGAGGCCGGCGTCCTCCAAGGTCGCCCACACCGCGGGCGTCACCGCCGGGTGGGGGGCGACCTCGATGAACAGCCCGCGGCCGGACTCGGCCAGGGCGCGCACCACCGGGGCGAACCGGACCGTGCTGCGCAGGTTGNCCAGGGGGCGGCCCAGCAGGGTGGAGTGGAAGGGCACCTCGGGGGTACGCGGCGCGATCCGCGCCAGGGCCTCCTCGACCCGGGCGCGCACCGGTTCGACCAGCGGCGAGTGCGAGGCGTAGTCCACGTCGACCCGGCGCGCGTCCACCCCGGTCCGGTCGCACTCGGCCAGCAGGGCCTCCACGGCCTCCACCGTTCCGGACACGACGGTGGAGCCGGGGCCGTTGAGCGCGGCCACGTGCACGGGCGCGCCCAGCTCCCGCACCCGGCCCTCGGGCAGGGCGAGGGCCGCCATGGTGCCGGTGCCGGCCAGCTCCACCAGGGCGGCGCTGCGCAGCGCGGCCACGGCGGCGCCGTCCTCCAGGGACAGGGCCCCGGCGGCGCAGGCGGCCGCGATCTCGCCCTGGGAGTGGCCGACGACGGCCGAGGGGGCGATCCCGTCGGCGCGCCAGGCCTCGGCGAGGGCGACCATCACCGCCCACAGCGCGGGCTGGACGACGTCGACCCGGGAGAGCGGCGCCGCCCCGGGATCGCCGCGCAGGACGGCCATCGGGTCGAAGTCCACGTGCGGGCGCAGGGCCTCGGCGCAGTCGTGGGCGGCCCGGCGGAAGGCGGCCGAGTCGCGGAGCATGCCGGCGGCCATGCCCTCCCACTGGGTGCCCTGCCCGGGGAAGAGGAACACCGGCCCGTCGGGGTCGTGGCGCGACGGGCGGCCCCCGGCCCCGTGGCCGGAGGGCGAGACGGAACGCCTGGGCGGCCGCTCGGCACCGGTGTCCCCGGGGGCACCCCCGTCACCGCCGCCGGCACCGCCTGCACCGCCGACGCCCTCGGCGCCCCCGTCCACGGCGGCGCCCTCCAGCGGGTCCTCGCCCCGGGCCACCTTGGCGAGCCCGTCCAGGAGCCCGGCCCGGTCGTCGGCCAGGACCACGGCGCGCTCGGACAGCGCGGCACGGGTCGCGGCGAGGGAGTAGGCCACGTCCACCGGGCGCAGGCCCGCATCGCCGCGGACGTGGTCGGCGAGCCTCGACGCCTGCTCGCGCAGCGCCTGCCGGTCGGCCGCCGAGACCACGAACGGCCAGGTGCGCCGCTGCTCGGCAGGCGCGGTCGCGGTATCGGCGGGACCGGCCTCCCCGTCCCCCGCGTCCCGCTCCGTCTCCGGGGCCTGTTCGAGGAGCACGTGGGCGTTGGCCCCGCTCACCCCGAACGACGACACCCCCGCGCGCCTCGGGCGGCCCGTATCCGGCCACGGCACCGCCTCGGCGGCGGGCTCCAGCCCGCTCGCGGCCCAGTCGACGTGCGGCGTCGGCTCTCCCAGGTGCAGAGTCGCGGGGACCCGGCCGTTCCGCAGCGCGGACACGGTCTTGATCAGCCCGGCCAGACCCGCCGCCGCCTGGGTGTGCCCGATGTTGGACTTGACCGACCCCACGATCAGCGGCCGCTCGCGTCCACGGCCGTAGGCCGAGGCCAGGGCGCGCGCCTCGATCGGATCGCCCAACCGGGTCCCCGTCCCATGCGCCTCGACCACGTCCACGTCCTGCGGCGACAACCCCGCATCCGCCAACGCCGCCTCAATGACCCGCTGCTGAGCCGGACCGCTCGGCGCCGTCAACCCGTTCGACGCCCCATCGGAGTTCACCGCCGAACCGCGCACCACCGCCAACACCCGGCGCCCCCGCCGCACCGCATCCGACAACCGCTCCAGGACCACGATCCCGGCCCCCTCGGCCCACGCGGTTCCGTCCGCCCCGGCGGAGAACGGCTTGCACCGCCCGTCCGGGGACAGCCCGCCCTGCGCCGTGAACTCGGTGAACATCTCCGGGGTCGCCATCACGCACGCGCCCCCGGCCAGCGCCGTGTCGCACTCGCCGCCGCGCAGCGCCCGCACCGCCAGGTGCACCGCCACCAGCGACGACGAGCAGGCGGTGTCCACGGTGACCGGCGGCCCGGACAGCCCCAGCAGGTAGGCGATGCGCCCGGAGGCCACGCTCGGCGCCGACCCGGTCATCAGGTAGCCCTCGTGCCCCGTCCCGTCGCCCGCGGCGCCGTACCCCGAGGCCGTCAGCCCGGTGAACACCCCGGTCCGCGAACCGTGCAGCGACGTCGGGTCCACCCCGGCCCGCTCCACCGCCTCCCACGCCGTCTCCAGCAGCAGCCGCTGCTGCGGGTCCATGGCGTCGGCCTCCCTCGGGCTGATCCCGAAGAACCCCGCGTCGAACTCGGCCGCGCCGTACAGGAAGCCGCCCCGGTCGACGCCCCGGCCGTCGGCGAGCACCCCGCTCCCCCACCCGCGGTCCACGGGGAAGGCGCCGGTGGCGTCGCGCTCTTCGGCCAGCAGCTCCCAGAGCCGCTCCGGGGTGTCCGCGCCGCCGGGGAAGCGGCAGGCCATGGCGGTGATCGCGATCGGTTCGGAGGCGCCCGGCGCCCCGGGGCGGACCGGGGCCGCCGACGGTGCGGACGCACCGGCGTCCGCACGTCCCGTCTCCAGGAAGTGCGCCAGGCGCTCGGGGGTGGGGTGGTCGTAGACCAGCCCCGCGGGCAGGCGCCGCCCCAGCACCTGTTCGAGGGCGTGGCGCAGCTCGGTGCCCAGGGCCGAGTCGAGGCCCAGGTCGCGGAAGGTGCGCCCGGGGGCGACCGCGTCGGCGGTCGCGTGCCCGAGCACCCGGGCGGCGTGCTCGCGGACCAGCGCGAGCGCCGATCCCGGTGCGCGGCCTCCGCCTGCGGCGCCCTCCGCGGCCTCCGGTCCGCCCCCTCCGACGGACCGGCCGGCCTCCTCTTCGGCCTCACGGAACCAGTGGCGGCGGCGCTGGAAGGCGTAGGTCGGCAGGTCCACCATCCGGGCCCGCGGACCGAAGAGCTCCCGCCAGTCGACCCGGTCCTCCGCGCCCGCGCAGAAGAGCCCACCGGGGTCACAGGCCGCCGTGGCGGGCGCCCGGCCGGCGCTCCGCTCCCCCGGGTCGTGCCCCTGCTCGCCGCTCTCCCCGCGCACGCGGCCGGTCACCACGCCCTCGCACCGGCGCCCCTGCGCGACGGCCTCCAGCCCGCTCAGCAGCTCGGCGCGGTCGCTCCCGCGCACCGCCGCCCGGTGGGCGAGCGCCGTGCGGCCCCGGGCCAGCGTGAGCCCGATGTCGGCGTCGGTGGCGCCGCCCTGCTCCTGCCCGGCCACGTGCGCCCGCAGGCGCTCCGCCTGGGCCCGCAGCCCGTCCTCGGTGGCCCCGGACAGCACCCACCAGACCGTTCCTCCGGGCGCCCCGGCCCCCGGTCCGGCGGCACCGTCCGAGCGGGCGCGGACCCGCGCGCGGAACCCCGCCCGCCCCCGCGGCTCCGGGGCCCCGGCGAGCAGGACGTGGCAGTCGCTGCCGCCCATCCCGAACGATGACACCCCCGCCACCG
>NZ_ANAD01000124.1 GCF_000341245.1 Nocardiopsis halophila DSM 44494 | reverse complement strand
CCCCCCCCCCCCCCCCCCGCCGTGGTTGAGCGTCGGCGCCAGTTCCCCCTCGGCCACCGCCAGCACCGTCGCGATCAGCCCGGCGATGCCCGCCGCCGCCTCCAGGTGCCCGATCGCGGCCTTGACCGAGCCGACCCGCAGCGGCTCGTCGCGGGGACGCCCCTGCCCGAAGACCGCCCCCAGCGCCTCGGCCTCGACCGGGTCGCCGACCGGGGTGCCGGTGCCGTGCAGCTCGACGTAGCGGACCTCGTGCGGGGCGATGCGGGCGTCGCGGCAGGCGCCGCGCAGCGCCTCCTCCTGGCCGTCGCGCCCCGGGACGGTCAGCCCCCGGGTCGCGCCGTCCCCGCTGACCGCCCCGCCGAGGATGACCGCGCGGATCCGGTCGCCGTCGGCCAGCGCCGCATCCAGCGTCTTGAGCAGGACGAGGCCGCCGCCCTCGCCGCGCACGTACCCGTCGGCGCCGGCGTCGAAGGGGCGGCAGCGGCCGCTCGGGGACAGCCCGCCCAGCCCCGCCTCGGCGGCGGCGCTCTCCGCGGACAGGTGCAGGTGCACCCCGCCGGCGAAGGCCGCCGTGCAGGCGCCCTCGCGCAGCGCGCGCACCGCCTCCACCACCGCGGTGAGCGAGGAGGACTGGCCGGTGTCGACCACCAGGCCCGGCCCGCGCAGCCCCAGGACGTAGGAGAGCCGGTTGGCGATCATGGTGCGCTGCAGCCCGGCCATCGTGTGGGCCGTGGGCGGGCCGCCCCGGGCGTGCCGCAGCAGCGCGTAGTCGTCCCCGAACGCCCCCGCGAAGACCCCGGTGGCCGTGGCCGAGAGGGCCGAGGCGGGGATGCGGGCGTCCTCCAGGGCCTCCCAGCCCAGCTCCAGCATCAGGCGCTGGCGGGGGTCGGTCTCGGCCGCCTCGCGCGGGGAGACCCCGAAGAAGTCGGCATCGAAGAGGTCGGGGCGGTCCACGAAGGCGCCGTGCTCCCCGGCCGGCCCCGCCGCCGGGTCCCCGGCGAACGGGCGGTCGCCGGGCACGCCGCCGACGGCGCTTCTCCCCTCGGCGAGCAGGCGCCGGAAGGCCGCGGGGCCGGGTGCCCCCGGGAAGCGGCAGGCCAGGCCCACGACCGCGATCGGGCGGGCCCGGCCTCCGGCGCCGCGGGTCGGGACCCCGGAGGACACGGCGCCCTCGGGGGCACCGGGGGCACCGGCCGTGGGAGGGACATCAGGGAAACGGGCACTCGAACGCATGGGAATCCACTCCGAGATCGCGCCGTCCAACAAGGGGGAAAGGGGACCGCCGGCGGCGGAGGCGAGGAGCGTGAGGGAGAGTGCCGGCGCCTCAGGCCAGGGAGGAGGCCTCCGGACGCCGGCACCGCTGTCGCGGCGGCGCGGATCTCCTCCGGGAGGCGGCAGCCGGGGGGCGGAAGTCGTGCCGGGCCATGGCGATCCTCACGGTCGAGCGGCCGGTCGGGGAAGGGGGTTCGGGCAGGACCCGAAAACCGTCAAAATATGCGATCCCCACAGACAGGCACACTTATCCCTTTCTCCTGACAATGGGGTGATCATAACTCCCTTGCATAAGCACGGCAATATGCACGATCATTTCGGACAGCGGACTCCGGAGGCGGACACGCAGGGAAACTCCTGGGACGAAAGTGACGCAAGCGCCTCCCGCACCACCGCCCCCGAAAGCGACGAACGGGCCCGGATGCCGCCGTTCCGGCATCCGGGCCCGCTTCGGTCCCCGCCCCGCCCCGGCGCCGCGCCCGTGCGGACGCTCCGGGGCCGTCGGCTACATGCGCGCGCGCATCGCGCGGATCTCCTCCAGCCACTTCCGGCCGCCCTGCTCGTCATAGAGCCAGGTGAAGAAGTCCGGCGGGTAGTTCCACCCCTTGAGCAGCCGGTCGCCCACCCCGGGGACTTCCGCCATCGCACCGAAGATCTCCTGTACCCAGTCCGGCAGGTCCTGGTCCCACATCGTCGACACCCATTCGGACCAGTGCTGGGCGGTCTGGCCGTACTCCCAGAAGGTCTCGAACGTCTGCTCCAGGAACGGACGGTCGAAGGGCTTGTCCCCGTGCGCGACGATGCTCTCCAGATAGCTCTTGGCGCACCGGGCCGAGTGGTTCCACCCCTGCAGCACGTATGGGTCCATGGAGATGACCACGTCGGAGATGCCCAGAACGAGGCCGCCGGAGGGGAGCACGCCCACGGGGTTGCGCACCTGGGGGCGGATCACCCCCGCGGTGGTGCTGTTGCCGTCCAGCAGCTCGGCGTCGCGGATCCGCTCGTAGTAGGGGTGGGCGTGGGTCCGCAGGCTCTCCTTCATCCACTCCAGCTGCTCGTCGGGGCGCGGGCGCACCGGCCAGCGGCTGACCCCGTCGCTGGGGCGCTCGCTCATGAACAGCGCGTGGCAGTGCCCCTCGCGGGTGAGGAAGGGCACGAGGAAGAAGCAGCCCAGCGCGGGCGCGGTGCCCGCCCACCCGATGCTCTCCTTCTCCCCCTCCTCGGGGGCGACGTCGTAGAGCAGCGCCTGGGCCATGCCGCGCTTGCGGGCCCCGCTGAAGCGGGAGTTGTCGTGGTCGAAGAGCGCGCCCAGCTCGCCGTGGCCCACCGCGACCACGATCAGGTCGAACATGCGGGAGAAGTAGTCCAGGTCGCTCACGGTGACCCCGTGGATGACGACCTTCCCGCCGCAGTCCTCGAAGTACTCCAGCCAGTCGGCGATCTTGACCCGCCGGTCCACCGCGATGGCATAGCCCTGCTCGAAGTGGCTGGGCATGATGGTGGGCGGCCCCCCGGGAGGGAAGAGGCCGATGTTGAACTTGTCGATCTGCGGCGACTGGGCGCTCCAGAAGTCCAGGTGCAGTTCGCGTTCGAGCTCCAGCGCGGTCGGCATGGTCAGCTGCGTGATCGCCGGCCGCCCGGTGCGGATCTCGATCGAGGTCTGCCCGGTGATCACGGTGACGTCGTAGCCGTTGTTCAGCAGCCCGTGGGCGAGCTGGAGACCCGAGTGCCCCGCCCCCACGATGAGGATCTTGCGCATTGACGTGATTTCCTTCTCCACGAGAGGTGGACGGCCGGGGGGCGGCGGTCGCGGCCCCGCCGCGCGGCACGGCGGGGCGGCCTGCCGGGGCGTCAGCCGACCGGCTCCGCCGCGGCGTTGGACTGCAGGGCGTACCGGAGCAGGGTCTTGAGCACCGCGCCGCCGGAGGTGCGGTCCCGGGCGTCGAAGTCGACGATGGGCACCTCCGGGCTCACCTCCAGCGCCTCGCGCACCTGCTCGGCGTCGAAGTCGAGACGGCCGTCGAACTTGTTCAGCGCCACGATGTAGGGGATGCGCCGGTTCGTCTCGAAGTAGTCGACCGCGTCGAAGCTGTCCGCGAGCCTGCGGCAGTCGACCACCACGACCGCGCCCACCGCGCCGCGGATCAGGTCGTCCCACATGAACCAGAACCGCGCCTGGCCCGGCGTGCCGAACATGTACATGATGAGCTGCTGGTCGACGGTGATCCTGCCGAAGTCCATCGCGACGGTGGTAGTCACCTTGGTCGGCGTCGCGGACAGGTCGTCGTGGTCGACGCTGGCCTCGGTCATGACCGCCTCGGTGGTCACCGGCGGGATCTCGCTGACGGAGCCGACGAGCGTGGTCTTGCCGGCACCGAACCCTCCGGCGACCACGATCTTCGTCGACATCTTCGTCCGGGCGTCACTGGAAAAGTCGTTCGAGACCACGGAGAGCCCTCTCCAGAACCTGGTTTTCCGACGGGCTGGAGCCCGTGATGGTGGGGTGGATGTACACGAGGCCCAGCTCGGCGAGGTCGCTGAGCAGGACCTGGGCGACCCCCAGCGGAATCTTCAGCTCGGCCGAGACCTCGGCCACCGAGCGCGTCTCCCGGCAGAGCAGGTAGATGTCCTGCGACTCGGGCATCAGGTTCTCGGGCGGGTCGTGGCCCGGGTCGCCGGTGGACACGAGCGTCTGCACCATGAGCGGATGCCGCGACCGGGTCCGCCCACCGGTGAAGGTGTAGGAACGGATTCGCGTACCGTCCCTGCGCCTGCGGTTGCTCATAACAGTGGCATCCTCTTCATGATCCGTGCCGAAATCGCCCTGGCCACCGCGTCAACTCCCGATCACCTCGCGGAGCTCGGTGCGCAGCTGGGGGGTGAGGACGTGCGCGACGCGCTCGACCAGGCGCGTCATCTCGTAGGCGACGACCTGCATCTGCGCACGCCGGTCGCTCAGCACCGCCAGGCACGACCCGTCGCTGATGGCCATCACGATCAGGTGTCCCTCGCGCATGCGCACGATCAGCGACTGGCACTCGCCCTTGTCGAAGAGCTTGGACCCGCCCAGGGCCAGGCTCTGCAGACCGCTGGCGATGGCGGCGAGCTGCTCGGCGTGCTCCCCGGGGAAGTCCCGGGAGGCGGTCAGCAGCAGGCCGTCCGAGGAGACGACGATCGCGTGCTCGGCCCCGTGGGTGTCGCGGACGAAATTGGAGACGAGGAAGGAGAAGTCCTCGGCGCTCACGGTCAACTGCTCGTTCATGGAAGTACCCGCCTCTTGTCAGCAGTGGTGTGGGATCCGTGCGGCGCGGGCCCGCCGGCCGGGCGCCCGTTCACTCCTGCTCCCGGCCGGCTGCTCGGCGCTCGCCTTCGAGGAAGCCGTCGAGCTCGTCGCGGATCTGGGCGGCCCTGTCCTCCACCGGGCCTTCGTCGCGGCGGCCGTGGCGCCCCTGGGCGGCGGCCCCGGAGGCGTTCGCGCCCCCTGCGGCGTTCGCGCCGTCCTCGGCGGCCAGGTCCTGGGCGATCTGCTGGAGCATCGCGGCCTTGGCGGGGTCGCGGTGGGCACTGCGGCGCGGGAGGCCGGCCTCGGTGACCGCGGACTGGGGCGGGGTCCCGGGCGGCGGCGCGGCCGGACGGGCGGTGTGCTGCGGCGGGCGGGGCGGCAGCGACGGCGTGTTGCGGCTGGCCGTCATGCCCTTGCCCCGCTCGGGCCGTGGGCCCTTGTCGGTGAGCAGGTTCGCGGGGACCACCGCGTAGGCGCTGACGCCGCGGAAGGCGCGCGCCTCCAGCTGGACGGTCAGGCCGTGCCGGTAGGCGATGCGGCTGGCGACGTACAGGCCCATGTGGCGCAGGGCGCGCTGGTCGAGCCGGGGCGGGCCGGAGAGCCGGGAGTTGAGGTCGCTGACCTCCTCGCGCGGCAGGCCCACCCCCTCGTCCTCCACGATGTACAGCAGGCCGCCGTCGGCCATCGGCTGGGCGCTGATCACGACCTGGGCGTGCTCGGGCGAGTGCTGGGTCGCGTTGTCCAGCAGTTCGGCGAGCAGGTGGCTGATGTCGTCGGCGGCGGTGCCCAGCACGAACCCGTTGGGCAGCCGGCCGACCTGGACCCGCGGGTAGTCCTTGATCTCGGAGATGGCCGCGCGGGCGACGTCGAGCACCGAGACCGGCTCCTCGTCGGGCTCGACCACGGGCTGGTCGGTCAGCAGCAGCAGGTTCTCGCTGTGCCGCCGCATCCGGGTGGCCAGGTTGTCGATCTCGAACAACCGGTCCATCAGGCTGGGGTCGTCGGCGGTGTCCTCCAGCTCCTCGACCGTGGCCAGCAGGGCGTCGACCAGGTTGAGGTCGCGCATCGCCATCCCGGCCACGAAGTCGGTCATGCGCACGGCGTCCTGGCGGACCGCCGTGGCGGTCCCGCCGCCGTTCACGGGCATCGGGCCCTGCGCGACGGGGACCTGCCGACCCTGCGACGGGCTCTGCGAGGGACGCAGCCCGCCGCCCTGGGCCCCGCCCGGGCCGCCGTTCGGCGGCGCCTGCGGACGCGCGTAGGCGCCGGTGCCCGCGGCCCCCGGGGCCGGTCCGGCACCGGAGTAGGGGCCGGGGGCCGCGCCGGGGTAGGGCTGCTGCGCCGGGTCGGCCGCGCCGGGGGCACCGGGGGCAGAGGGCTCGGGCGTGAAGGCGGCGGCCCACTCGGCGGCCTCGGCCGGAGCGCTCTGGGGCGGCCATGCGTCCGGAAGCCGCTGTGTCCGGGTCTGCTGGGTCTGCTGTGCGCCCGGGGCGGGCTGGTCGCGGGCGGCGGGCGCCTGCTGTTCGTACTGCTCGGCGGCGGGATCGGTCACCGGGTCCGGGTCCCTGCGGGCCAGGCCCATGCGGGCCATGAGCCGGCGGAACCGTCCGGGCTGCCTGTGGCGTGCGTTCTCGTTCGTCATCATGTGCGTTAACGGGTTGCCATCGCGACCTGGCGGTGACGGCGCGTCTGCCACAACACGTCTCCTCAATCAGGTGGGGCGAGCTACGGCCGCGGGGTCGCCCGTCGCGCTCATCGGGGGCGAGCGCAGCGGCACCGCGGGTGGAACCGACCGGGACGGAATGGGACGCTTCGGCCATTCCACCCCGTTGGGGAAAGCGGCCTCCGATCACAGGGGATAAATTCGCACACCGAAGTCGAGGTTTCGGTCGAACCATACGCTGTTCGACCGATTCGATGGCCCACGATAGCAAGCACGACACGCCCGCATCAGGAAAACGGCGAGAATCCAGAGAACTCGCAAACGCCCAGCACACAGCGGCTGCGGACGCGGACTGGGGCCGCTCGGTGCCGCTTCGCACCATTCTCCCGGAAGCACCCCGTTGCATTCGGGCACGGCCGCACTCCTACTAAGCTGATTAGCAATTCACACACCCGACCTTCGCGGCGAAACCACCGCGATCCGGACAGAAAAACCCGCCCCGGCCGGAAATTCCGGCCAGGGCGGGTGCGCGGGTGCAGACGGGGCGCGGCCCCGGGGCCGCGCCCCGTTCGGCGTCTTAGCCGGGGCCCTCTCCGTCGGCCCGCCGCCTCCAGGACGCGTAGACGGCCAGCCCGCCGAGGGCGAGCAGGACCAGCGCGGCCGCGACGAGTCCGGCGATCTCTGGCCCGGTCAGCGGAAGTCCGCCGCGGTCGGGCGCGGGCGCGTCGTCCCCGGCGTCCCCGCCCCCGCCGTCGGGCCCTGGCGTGGGCCCGTCCGTGGGCCCATCCGTGGGTTCCGGCGAGTCGGTGGGCTCGGGCGTCGGCTCGTCAGTCGGCTCCGGCGATTCCGTGGGCTCCGGCGACCCGGTCGGCTCAGGCGTCGGCGTCGGAGAGTCCGTGGGCTCAGGCGTCGGAGTCGGTTCCGGAGAAGGCGACGGTTCCGGCGAAGGGCTCGGCTCAGGAGACGGACTCGGCGTCGGCTCCGGGGACGGCGTCGGACTGACGCTCGGACTGGGACTCGGCGTCGGGGTCGGCGTCGGCTCGATGCCCCTGCAGTCCGGCAAGTCGCCGTTGAACGGGTAGGCGTGCAGCTCCTGGCCGCCGCTCCCGCCGTCGGACTCGTGGGACAGGGTCCCCGTCGTGAAGAAGCGCCCGTTGGTCCCCGGCAGGGACAGGCGGGTCGTACTGCCCGGCTCACCGACCAGGACGCTGCCCTGGAGCTGGCCGGTGCCCTTCAGGTTCACCTCGGTGGCGTCGGGGAAGTTCCACAGGATCCTCTCCCGCAGGCCGTCCGGCAGCTCGCCCATGTACGTGTTGATGGTGCGCCGGTCGCCGGTCACGTTGATGAGCACCGTGGCGTCGGTCGGGATGTCCACGAACGAGAAGCCCTGCTGGCCGCCGCCCGTGTTCGTCAGGTCGAAGTCGACGTTGAAGACCTGGAGCGAGGAGGTGCCGTCGCCGGTGAAGACGGTCGTGTGCCCCTGGTTGACCGCGGTCCCGGTGGCCTCGCGCTGCTCGCCTTGCGGATAGGCGTAGCAGTCGCTGGCCGCCGCCAGTTCGGAACGCAGGTCGGCGTACGGGGCCGCCGCGTCGGGGTCGTGCACCCCCTCGGGGATGACCGTCCCCTGGAGCTCTCCGCCGTAGCGGACGACACCGTGGACGTCCCCCTCCTCGGCCAGGACCCGCTGGCCGTCTGCGACGGTGATGTTCCCGCCCACAGTGAGGAAGTCGGTCCCGTCGCCGGGCGGCACCCGCGATCCGACACCGGCCACGCCGACGTTGTAGATCTTGGAGGCGCCCTCGCGCTTGTTCATGTCGAAGTCGCCGAGGACGACGACCTTGCCCTCGGCCTCGGCGGCGCCCTCCCGGACGAGCATGTCGCCGCCGACGAAGACGTTGATCCCGTTGTCACGGCCGGCGATCGGCCCGTTGTTGACCTCGGGGTACGGGTCCGGGCAGTCCCCCGGGACACAGGGCCCGAGCCCGCCCGGCAGGGTCGCGGCGACACTGGAGAGCGCGAGGGCCCCCGCGAGCACGGCGGCCCCGGCGGCCCCCGTCCCCAGGAGGACCACGGCACGCCGCCCGGTCGACCGCCGCTTCCGGTCACTCGCGACGTCGAGGTTGGTTCCCATACACTAAGCGTCACATTCACCACGAAGAGTAATCGCGACCAGCAACGCGGCGCCGGGTAAATACTTGCCCATCACTCGGCCCGCTCCCCTCACCCCGGCCTCGTCGATCCTCCTGGCGCCCCCAGAGGGACGCGCTTCCACTGGGACCGACCGGAGCACTCTCTGCCCTGGCGGCCGCAGCCATCAGGCAGCTGCCAGCCGCCCTATGAGGGCGATTGCGACGGGGAGCCGCGGTCACTCGGTGAGTAGGCTCCCACTAACGGAAAGCCCGGGAGGCCGCGCCCATGGCCGAAGACGACGCCTCGCACGTGACGAACACGGTTTCCGAGAACCACGGGACCGCGTTCTTGATCGGGAACGTCTACGGGTCGGTCGTCCTGCCCCGGCGGGGTGGGCGTCTGGCCGCCGTCATCGCCGTGGTCGTGCTGGGCGTCGCGGTCGTCCACGGGATCGTGCTCGCCCGCTATGCCGAGTTCTACCGGGCCCTCGGGGTGGGACTCGGCGAGGTGCCGGTCGGGTACGGCGAGTTCGTCGCCGCGACCGCCGAGACGACGCTCTTGGCCACAGCCGTCCTGGTGGTGCTCATCGTCGGCTACGCCACGGGGGCGGCGCTCGTCCCCTCCTCGCCTTCCCCTGAGCTCGCCGTCCCGGCGGCGGCGCTGGCGACGGTCGTCTATGCGGCCTGCCTGGTCGCGTCGGCCTACGGGGCGGCTTACGCCGCGCTCCTGCCGTGGCTGCCCGCCGGCGCTCCCGACCTGGCGGCGACGCTGGTGGTGGCGGTCGTCGGGGTGGGGTGGCTGGGCACCGCGGCCCGTCTGATCAGTGGCGAGAGCACCTATGCCTACCTCCTCGGGGTCCTGGTCGGCGCCGCAGCAGTGGCGGGCGCGGCCGCGCCCGCGGTCGCCCTGAGGGCGTGGCTGCTCCCTCAACCGTGGCCCCTGCTCGTCTTCCTCGCGGGGAGCGCGGCGCTCGTCCTCGCCCTGCGGCGCTGGTACCGCCGGAAGGCCCGGGCGGATGCCGCAGACGACGCGCACGACGGCGGGCCCGAGGCGCCGGTCCGCCCCCGCGACCTGCTCACCCGGCTTCGGCACGACCTGGTGCCCTTCTCCGACCCGCGCGACCTGGAGTCGCGCGTGCCGGGGGCGCAGGCGCGCAGGACCGCGGTGGTGTTCCTGGTCGCCTCGGGGCTGGCGGGCCTCATCGCGCTGGCCGGCTACCTGGTGGCCGTCGGGAGCGCGATCGATGCGGGGATGGCCGTCCGTGAGTACGGCTACCTGCCGCCGGAGCGGTCGGCCCTGGCTCTGCCGCGGACGGTCCGCCCGGTGGAGGTGGCCCCGGCGGGCACCGACGCCGACCCTGCGGGCATCTGTGCGGGCCCTGAGCGCGCGGCGACCCTGATCGGCCGGAGCGACGGCACCGCGTGGCTGCTGCTGCGCCCGCTGGAAGAGGACCGGGCCGCCCCTGAGGTGGTGCCGGTGTCGACCACCGAGTACACCGTCCGCCTCCACCCGGACACCGCCCTGGGCAAGGACCCCTGGACTCGTCAGGTGTGCGGTCAGTGAAGAGGCGCTCGCCTCGGGGGGGGACAGTGGTCGCGGTCCGGACCGGCTTATCCAGGTCGTTCAGACTCCGGATCGCCGAAGACCTGGTGCGCGGCACCGTGGATCCAGCGCTGAAGGGAGACGACGTCCATGTCGTGGTCGTCCTGACCAGCCTCATCGCACCATTGGTAGACCATCCTGTTCGCTGTGACGATCCTCCGGTTCATGGACTCCTCGCTCCCGTCCGGTGCCCCGGCGACTGCGCTGACCATGATCGTGGCGGCGACGTTCCCCACGTCGTCCCTTCTCAGGTAGCGGGGGAGCCACACGTCGGCGGCCTTGGCGAGGCTCGCCTTGCACGCCTGGTCGAAGAGCACTTTCCACGCTCGGACCGTCTCCTGCCCCAAGCGCCACCCCTCCGCCTCGTCCGAGGCCGCGCAGGTCTCCATGAGCAGGGCCGGGGTCCCGTCCTCGGCCCTGGAGAGCATGGCCGCCAAGGTCTCACAGGCAAGGGAGGCGCGGCTCCCCGACTCGGATTCCGTCCAGTCCTCGAGTTCATCGATGACCTCTTCCCGCATCCCTGAGCGGGCCAGTTCTTCGAGGGCATCGATGACCGATCGGCGGACCGCCTCGGCCTCCGAGGCCGCCAGCCATCTCAGCCTCAACAGCGCCGAACTCGGAATGACCTTCCCGTACTCGGCGCACACCCGCGCGGCCACCGTCGACTGCTGGATGGTCGGCCGCCTCTGTGCAATGTCGTAGACCCTACGGCGGATCCTTTTTCCGAAATCGGGGGCGGAGGCGACCAGTGCACCGAAACGGGTTGCGGCCGCGGACGTCTGCGTGGTCCTCGACAAGGCGTTGAACAGGTTGTTCGCTGTCTCGTCGTCCCCGTTCCGCATGAGAAGGTCGGCCCACCGCTCGGCGGCTTCCCTTCCGTGGCCGTCGGAGGATTCCGCGATCGACCGGATGCTCCATTCGACAAGGCGGTCCCGGAGCCGCGGATGCTCCTGCCAGACGTAGTCGAGCACGGCGCTGTCGTATTCGACCTTCTGGAACCTCAGGCGGCCACTGCCGTCGCGCACGGCCCCGATGCTCTTCAGAGCCTCGTCGACCCCGGGCCCGACGAGGCCGCCCGCGTCACCCGGCGGCAGTCCGAGCATCCCGGCGAGGCGGTCCGCAGAGACGAGCACCTCCACAGCGTCGCGCCCGGAGAGCAGCGCCCCGGCGATCAGCAGCACGCGGGGCCAGGCGCCGTCCTCCCCCTGCTTGTTCCCGAACCAGTCCTCCAGCTCCTGCCGCCAGTTGCGGAAGGCATGCAGCGCCGCGTCGATCCACTTCTCCTGCCCGGCCTCCGCTCCGGAGGTCTCCAGCGCCATGCGCGCCAGGCGCACGGCGTCGGCGGGCAGGGCCTCGGCCATCGCCCCGCGGACCTCGCCGTTCGCGAGCCAGGCCGACAGCCGTTCTCCACCGACGAGGAGCCGGAAGTGGGCGGCGAACACGTCCATCGCGGGCGGGCGCACGACGGTGAAATCACTCCCCGGCGGGAGCTCGGCCCCGTGCCGCCCCGGGCCGAGGACGACCGCCGTTCCGGCCCCGGCCGAACGCGCCCGCGCGCCGAACTCCAGGACGTCGTGGAGCAGCCCGAGGTCCGCGGTCCCGTGGCCGGAGAGGTCGATCAGGTACCCGTCGCCCGCGTCGATCCGGATTCCCTTGAGCCGCCGCCCCTCCCGCCCCTCGGGGTCGAGGACCAGCCGGTGCACCCGCAGGCCGGCCGAGGCGAGCAGCGCGACGGCCGCCACCGTCCTGCCGCTCCCCGGTTCACCGAGGAGGAACACGGTTCTTCTGCCGGCCTCGCCCCGGAACCGCGAACGGAAATCCGCGAACTTCTCGGGTTCGGCGGGAACGAACGCCCGCCTCAGGTATTCCTGGTACTCCGGAGGCACCCTCTGGGCCTCGGCTCCGGGCTCTCCCATGTACAGATGGATTCCGCCGTAGATCGCCCCGGCCTGCAGCAGGGTCGATATGAACCCGGGGTTCTCCACGTGGTTCTCAGTTGCGGTGCCGTGCGGCCGGTCATCCAATGCGCCCTCCGGCAACGAGGTCACACGCTCGGAAACGCCCGATCGTACCAATCGCCTCGGGAACGCCTTCGCCCGTAGGCCGGTGCCGAGGTCCGCGGAGCGGGCATCGTGCCAGTCTCCGCACGGACGTCCCCGCCACTACAAAGCGCGTTTCGCCGGGCAGGCCCTTCACACATGGTCGTCCGGCCGCACCCGCACCTTCTCGAAGGTGGCCTCCAGGCCCGCCAGGAAGGCCTCCAGGGCCAGTTCGAAGCTGTCCTCGTCGATCTCGGCGGCGTGCTCGGCGAGCTTGTGGGCCTGGAACAGGTTGGGGTAGCGGTCCCGGTAGACCTGGACGTCGTCGTCGAAGCCGCGGGCGAAGGAGTTGATCGCGCCGCCGACCACCAGGTACTTCGTCGAGGCGCCGATCATCGTGGCGTGCCGGGGCGGCCCCCCCGCCGCCACGAGGCCGCCGTGGACCGCGTCCGCCCGGCGCAGGGCCTCCTCGCGGCGGCCGGGCCCCACCGCGATGACCGGGACGAGGTTGGGGTGGGCCGCCAGGGCCCGGCGGTAGGAGCGCGCCCACACGGTCAGCCCGCACCGCCAGTCGCCCTGCTCGAAACCGGACACGTCCACGCCCGCCATGATCTCGTTGGCGATGTCGGCCAGCAGCTCGTCCTTGGTCCGGTAGTGGCTGTACAGGGACGCCGCCTGCACCTCCAGTTCCTGGGCGAGCTTGCGCATGGACAGCCCTTCGAGGCCGTCGCGGTCCACCAGCCCCAGCGCGGCGGTGCGGATGCCCTGGCGGGTCAGGAGCGGGGTCTTCGGGCGGGCCACTGCTCGTCCTCTCGGTCGTCGCGCGGGTCCGGCCCGCGGTGTTCGGGTGTCGAACGATCCTGCCATGCCCCGCGCGTTCCGCGCGGACGGCGCCGCCCCCTTGCGGTCCGGCGGCAGGGCGGTCTACGGTCGAGTAACCGAACACCGTTAGGTTGAGAATGGAGCACGGGAATGGTGGACTTCGCCCTCACCGATGAGCAGAAGGGCGTTCGCGACTGGGTCCGCACCTTCGTCGAGCGCGAGCTCATGCCCCTGGAGAACGAGGTGCTGCGCCGCGAGCGGGCGGGCGCCGCCCCCGGGCTCACCGCCGAGGAGAACCGCGAGCTGCGCGCGCTCGCCCGCAAGTCCGACTTCTGGGGCGTGCAGACGCCGCCCGAGTACGGCGGCATGGGGCTGGACGCGGTCACCGCCGCCCTCATCGAGTCCGAGCTCGGCCGGACCTTCGTGACCTTCAAGTTCGGCGGCGAGGCCGACAACATCCTCTTCCACGCCGACGAGGAGCAGCGCAAGCGCTACCTGGTGCCCACCATCGAGGGCGAGCGCAAGTCCTGCTTCGCCATCACCGAGCCGGGGGCCGGCTCCGACGCCAAGAACATCCGCACCCGGGCCGTGCGCGACGGCGACTCCTGGGTGATCAACGGTGAGAAGACCTTCATCACCGGCGGCCACGAGGCCGACTTCGCGCTGGTCTTCGCCGTCACCGACCCCGAGAAGGGCGCCGACGGCGGTGTCACCTGCTTCATCGCCGACCGCGAGATGGGCTGGACCTCCGAGCCCATCGACACGATGGGCGAGCGCCGCCCCGCCTCCCTGGTCTTCGAGGACGTGCGCGTCCCGCACAGCAACATCCTCGGCGAGGAGGGCAACGGCTTCCGCCTGGCCATGCAGTGGATCGGCAAGGGCCGCTACCTGCTGCCCGCACGCGCCATCGGGGCCTGCGAGCGCCTGCTGGACATGGCGGTCCGCTACGCCAAGGAGCGCACCACCTTCGGCGCCCCCATCGCCGACCGCCAGGCCATCCAGTGGATGATCGCCGACTCGGAGGTGGAGATCGAGGCGCTGCGCCTGCTGGTGCTCCAGGCGGCCTGGCAGGTCGACAGCGGCGCCGACTCGCGGCACGCCCAGTCCATCGCCAAGCTCTACGGGGGCCAGAAGGCCAACGAGATCGTCGACCGGGTCATGCAGATCCACGGCGGCATGGGCTACACCCGCGAGCTGCCGATCGAGCGCTGGTACCGCGACCTGCGGCTGCTGCGGATCTACGAGGGCACCGACGAGATCCAGCGCCGCACGATCGCCCGCGACCTGCTGACGGGCCGTGTGAAGGTCGGCGCCTCGCTCGGGTGAGCCCGCCCGGTCCGCTCCCGAGAGCGGTCCGCCCCCCGGCAGGAGGGGCCCGAAATGCGGACGGGGCCTCCCGAGCGGGGAGGCCCCGTCCTTCGTTCTCCCCGGCGCCCGGGGACGGCCGGTCCGCGTCAGCCGACCTCGACCAGGTCGATCACGAAGACCAGGGTCTCGTTCGGCTTGATGACGCCGCCGGCANCCCCGCGCCTGCCGTAGGCCAGGTGCGGCGGGATGACGAGCTTGCGGCGGCCGCCGACGCGCATGCCCAGCACGCCCTGGTCCCAGCCGGGGATGACCTGGCCGCCGCCGAGCGTGAAGCGCAGCGGCTCCCCGCGGTTCCAGGAGGCGTCGAACTCCTCCCCCGTGGAGTGGGAGACGCCCACGTAGTGCATGGCGAGCTTGGAGCCGTGGCCGGCCTGCGCCCCCTCGCCGATGGTGATGTCCTCCACCTGCAGGTCGGCGGGCGGCGGGCCGTCGATGAAGTCGATCTCGGGACGCTCCAGCGCCATGGGTGTCCTCCCCTTATGCGTTCTCGGCAACGGCTCCCCAGGCTAGCGGCGCCCGACACCGCTCGGCACCGGCAGCGCGCGCCGCCCGGCACCGGCGCCGCGCCCCTCCCGGCCGGTCCCGGCCGCCTCCGGGATGCGGCCCGGGAGGGCCCTTTCGGCGGCCGCGGGTGCGGGTATTCGGGAAGAGCGACGGTTCCTCCCCGCATCCCCGACGATCGGAAGGACACCCCCATGGCCGAACTGACCGGCGCCCAACGCGCCTACCTCGAGACCCAGCGCCTGGGCCGCATGGCCACCGCCGACCCGGAAGGCCAGCCGCAGGCCAACCCCGTGGGCTTCTTCCTTCAGGACGACGGGACCGTGCTGGTCGGCGGCCGGAACATGGGCGCCTCGAAGAAGTGGCGCAACCTCCAGAGCAACCCCAAGGTCTCCATCGTCATCGACGACGTCGTGAGCGTGTCCCCCTGGGAGGTCCGCGCCGTCGAGATCCGCGGCACCGCCGAACTCCTCGTCGGCGGCCACCCCCTGGCCGAGAGCTTCGGCCCGGAGGCCGTCCGCATCCACCCGCGGAAGATCCTCAGCTGGGGCCTGGAGGACACGGAGGCCTGAAGATCCGCCCCCGTCGCCCCTTGATCCCCGACGGGCGGGCGATTCGACACGGTCCCGTCACCGTCCCGCCAACGGAGCGCCACCCCGGCGACGGGGCCCCGTCCGACAATCGGCGCGCGGGGAGCGCGGTCCCCCGGGCCGCCGGAGGGCGGTCCACGCGTCCCCTGTGACGGGAGGGGCATGCGGCGGATCAGCGCACTGGCGGTGTCGGCCCTGCTCGTCGCCGGGGTCCTCGCCGCGGTCGCGTGGAACCTCGCCGGCCCCGAGCCCCGGCGCGTCACCGGCGTCATCGGCTCGGAGAAGGCCGACTTCTTCGCCGACCCCGAGGTGGCCGAACGCTTCGCCGACCTCGGCTACACGGTGGAGGTGCGCACCCGGGGCTCGCGCGCCATCGCCCGCTCCGACCTGGACGGCGCCGACTTCGGCTTCCCGAGCAGCGACCCCTCGGCCGAGGCCTTCCAGCGCGAGCACGGCACCGACCGCGAGTACCGCCCCTTCTACTCCCCCATGGTCGTGCTCGGCCACCGCCCGGTCGCCGAGGCGCTGCGGGAGGCGGGCGCGGCCACCGAGGAGGACGACGGCACCTGGACCCTCGACATGGCCGCCTACCTCCACCTGACCAGGGACCGCACGCGCTGGCGCGACCTGCCCGGCGGCGGCTACGACGGCGCCGGGCGCGGTGAGCTCCTCATCCGCACCACCGATCCGCGCACCTCCAACTCCGCCGCCATGTACCTGGCCGTCGTGAGCTACCTCCTCAACGGCGAGGAGGTCGTGCAGGAGCCGCCCGGCGGGGAGGCCGGCGAGCACATCGCCCGCCTGTTCCTGGCCCAGGGCGCCCCGCCGGAGAGCTCCAAGCAGCCCTTCGACCAGTACGCCGCGCTCGGCGCCGGCCACACCCCGCTGCTGTGGGCCTATGAGGCCCAGTACGCCGGCGCCCGCGGCCCCGGCGGTGCCGAGGGGGCGGAGGAGGGCGGCGCCGGCGGCCTGCCCGACGGGGCGGTCGTCATGTACCCGGCGCCCACCACCGTCTCCAACCACACCGTGCTCCCCCTCACCGCCGCCGGGGACGAGGTCGGCCGCCTGCTCACCGAGGACCCCGAGCTGCAGCGGCTCGCCGCCGGGCACGGCTTCCGCACCTCTGACGCCGACCGGTTCACCGCCGCCGCCCGCGACGCCGGCCGCCCGGTGCGCGCGCAAGTCGGCGACGTCGTCAACGCCCCGGCCTACGAGGTGGTCGAGGGCATGATCACCCGCCTGGAGCAGGCCTACGCCGACGGGGGCCTTCCCGAACCGGCCGATGAGCGCGGCGACCCCCGGGACGGCGGGGCCGCGCCCGCGCGGCCCCCGGGCGCGCCCCCGGCACGGCCCGACCCGACCACGGAGTCCGCATGAGCCAGGACCGGCCCGCACCGCTCACCCCGCCCGGAGACGACCCCCCGGTGCTCACCCCGCCCGAACCGGTGCCCCCGGTGCGCCCCGAGCACGCCGGCGCACTGGTCCCCGTCGACGACGCCAAACGCGCCGAGCTGCGCGAGCGCGCCGAGGACTACGTGCGCGGACTGGCCGGCCTCGACCCCCGCTCTCCGGAGTTCGCCTCACGCACCGCCGGCATCACCTCCCTCGGCGAGGACGAGCTGCGCTCCTCAGCCCAGGCCGCGAACCGCATGCTCACGCGCTCGGTCAGCGCCCTGGCCGGCGCCGAGGGGGAGGGCGCCGACGCCCAGAAGCGGGTCGGCGGCGGGCTGCTGGAGCTGCGGCGGACCGTCGAGGACCTCGACCCCGGGGACGTCCGGCGGTCCACGGGCCGCAGGCTGCTGGCCTTCCTGCCCTTCGGCTCCCCGTTGCGCGACTTCGTCAACAGGTACAAGGGCGCCGACGCGCACATCGACCGCATCGTCGCGTCCCTGCGCTCGGGCCAGGACGAGCTGCGGCGCGACAACGCCGCCCTGCAGAACGAGCGGGAGCGGCTCTGGGAGACGATGGGCCGCCTCCAGGAGTACGCGGTGCTGGCCGAGGCGCTGGACGGGGCGGCCGCGCAGCGCATCGCGGAGGTCGCGGCCGAGGACCCCGAGGCCGCCTCCCGGCTCCGCGCGGACGTGCTCTTCCCGGTCCGCCGCCGCCACCAGGACCTGCTCACCCAGCTGGCGGTGTGCGCACAGGGCTACCTGGCCCTGGACACCGTGCGGCGCGGCAACGACGAGCTGATCGCGGGCGTGGAGCGGGCGGCGGCCACCACCGTCTCGGCGCTGCGGGTGGCCGTGACCACCGCGCAGGCGCTGGCGAACCAGAAGCGGGTCGTCGAGCAGGTGGACGCGCTGCGCGGGACCACCGAGGACATCATCGCAGCCAACGCCGACATGCTGTCCGGGCAGAGCCGGGACGTCCAGCGCATCGCCGCCGACCCGGCGGTGGGCGTGGAGACGCTGCGCTCCTCCTTCCGCAGCATCTACGCCTCGATCGACCGCATCGACGCGTTCAAGGAGCAGGCGGTGGAGAACATGGCCGCCACGGTCGAAGCCCTGCGCACCGAGCTGGAGGGCGCCGGGGACCACCTGGCCCGCTCGCGCACGCGCGACGGAGGTGAGGGCCGGTGAGGCGCCCGCCGCACCGCGCGGGCGCCGGTGTGCGCGCCGCCGCGGCCGCCGCCGTCCTGGTGCTCGCCGCCGCCGGGTGCCCGGCCGGCGGGGAGGGCTCCGGGGCGCCCGGGGCGGGCGAGCTGCGGGTGCTGGCCGGCAGCGAGCTCGCCGACATGGAGCCGCTGCTGGAGCGCGCCGCCGAAGAGACCGGCGTGGAGGTGCGCATGGAGTACACCGGAACCCTGGACGGGGTCGAGCAGATCGTCGCCGGCGACGCGGAGGACCGCTACGACGCGGTCTGGTTCTCCTCCAACCGCTACCTGAACCTGCGCCCGGAGGGGCGCGGGGCGCTCCGCCGCGAGGTGCCGGTCATGGCCTCGCCGGTGCTGCTCGGGGTCGGCCCGGACCGGGCGCGGGAGCTGGGCTGGGACGTCGGGGACGGCTCCGTCACCGGGGTCGCCTGGTCCGACATCGCCCGGGCGGTGGACGGGGACGGCCTCGACTACGCCATGACCTCCCCCGCCGCCTCCAACTCCGGGTTCTCCGCCCTGGTCGGGGTGGCCGCGGCGCTGGCCGACACGGGCGCGGCCCTGGAACCCGCCGACATCGACGGCGTGACCGGGGAGCTGGCCGGCTTCTTCGCCGGGCAGACCTTCACCGCGGGCTCCTCCGGCTGGCTGGCCGAGGAGTACGTCGACCGGAGGCAGGACCCGGGCGACCGGCCCGCCCCGGACGCGATGATCAACTACGAGTCGGTCCTGATGTCGCTGGAGGAGGACGGGGTCCCCGGCGGCCTGGTACCGGTCCACCCCTCCGACGGCGCGGTGACCGCGGACTACCCGCTGTCCCTGCTGGAGTCCGCGGACGAGGACGCGGGCCGGGACTACGGCGCGCTGGTGGAGCACCTGCTGTCGGCGCCGGTCCAGGAGGAGATCGCGGCCACGACCCACCGCAGGCCGATGGAGCCGGGGGCCGTGCCCGAGGAGGCGCGCGGCTCCTTCCCCCCGCTCCCGGAACTGCCCTTCCCCGCCACCGCCGAGTCGGCGGACGCCCTGGTCGCGGCCTACTACGACCGGATCCGCCGCCCCGCGCGCACGGTGTACCTGCTGGACGTGTCCTCGTCCATGGCCGGGGAGCGCATCGCGGGGCTGCGGGAGGCGGTGCACACCCTGACCGGCGGCGACGCCGACTCGATCGCCGGGCGCTTCCAGCGCTTCTACGGCCGCGAGCGGGTCACCGTGCTGCCGTTCGCCTCCGGCACCCGCCGGGAGCGGACGTTCACGGTCCCCGAGGAGGACCCGGAACCGGTCCTGGGGGATATCCGCGCCCACGTCGACGGCCTGCAACCCGAGGGCGGCACGGCCGGGTACGACGCGCTCGCCGAGGCCTACGCCCTGCTGGAGCGGGAGGACACCGGGGAGGGGTTCGCCTCGATCGTGCTGATGACCGACGGCGAGATCAACAGCGGCATGGACTTCGACGGCTTCACCGACGCCCACGCCGGCCTGCCGGCCGGGCTGCGCGGGGTACCGGTCTTCCCGGTGGTGTTCGGCGAGTCCGACCCCGGTGAGATGGAGGATCTGGCGGAGCTGACCGGCGGGCGGAGCTTCGACGCGCGCGGAGGAGGGGACGGGGACGGCGCCGCCCTCGACGAGGCCTTCCGGGAGATCCGTGGGTACCAGTAGCGGGGCCGGGGGATGGCCGGCGGCCGCGCTGCGCTATCTGATGTCGCTGCGGAACCTGTCGGGCGCCGCGGCCGGCCTGGTGGGCGTGGTGGTCGCGTTCGCCGGGGTGTTCGGGGCGTACTGGCCGCTGGCGGTGGCCGCGCTGTACACGGCCGGTGCGCTGGCCGCGCCGCCGGAGCGGGTGCGCCTGGGCGGCGCGGGCGCCGGGCGCACGCCCCGGGACCTGCGCCGCGACCTGGCGGCGCTGGCCGAAGGGGTGGAGCGGCGCCGGAGCCGCCTGCCCGGCGCGGCGTCCGAGCGGTTCGACCGGCTCCGGGCCAAGCTGGCGGACCTGCTCCGCCTCGACGCCGATCTGAGGACCGACCCCGACACCGCCTATGAGCTGGAGCGGGTGGTGCGCACGGACCTGCCCGAGGCGGTGGAGGCGTACCTGAACCTGCCGTGGCGGTTCGCCGCCGGGCG
>NZ_ANAD01000123.1 GCF_000341245.1 Nocardiopsis halophila DSM 44494 | reverse complement strand
GGGTGGGGGGCGTCCCTGACCCTGCCGTGGCGGTTCGCCGCCGGGCGCAGAGCGGACGGTGCCGGTGGCGGGAGCGGCACGGACGGCGCCGCCGGGGAGCTGTGCGAACAGCTCGACCTGCTGGAGGCCTCCGTCGACAAGGCGGCCGACCGGCTGCTGGAGACCCGTGCCCGCCGCCAGCGCGACCACACCTCCTACCTGCGCGCCCGGGAGCGGACCGCTCCCTTGGACCCGCCCGGCGGCCGTGGGGGGCGCCGCCCCGAGGACCCGTGACGGTCGCGTCCGCTGGAGCAGTGGAGTTTCCGTCCGACCTGTCCCGCGCCATCCCCACGGCTCTGCATCAGGCCCGAGGCGCCTGCGCAGCCCTGACCGGGGCCCGTCCGCCGAAAAGGCCGCCGACGGCCGCACCGCCCCGGCGGACGCCGTCCCCGTGACGGTCGCGGGCGGCAGCGGCACCGCCGCGGCAGTTCACCCGAACCGTGCTCCGCCGGGCCGCTGCGGCAGCACCCCGGGACTGGGGAGACGGCGCAGGGCGGACCGCATACGAACCCCGAAGAACACGGGGCCCGCCCTGGACCCGAAAACCACCGGCGACCGCGGCAGCGCCCGTGCCCACCCGGGCGCGGGGGCTCCGCGNCCCGCCGATGGCGCCGCGGTGTCAGAACCCGACCGTCGCCGCCACCACGTGGCCGGTGCCCTCGACCTGCACGGCGCCGCTGCTCGCCGGGACGAAGACCGACTGCCCCCGCGTCAGCCGCGTGTGCGCGCCGCACTCCGAGCGCAGCTCCGCCCCGCCGTCCAGGGCCAGCAGGATCGACGGCGCGCCGCCGGGCATCCTGGCCTCGATCGGGCCCGGGCCCAGCACCGCCAGGGAGAACTCGTCCACGCCGGGGCGGTACTCGCTGCGTCCCTCCACCGGAACGGGGCGGGTGTAGGGGATCGGCAGCACCGAGAAGTCGACGACCGCCAGCAGCTCGGGCACGTCGACGTGCTTGGCGGTCAGCCCGGCCCGCAGCACGTTGTCGGAGCTGGCCATGATCTCCACGGCGGTCCCGCGCAGGTAGGCGTGGACGTTCCCGGCCGGCAGGAAGAGCGCCTCCCCCGGGCGCAGGGTGATCCGGTTGAGCAGCAGCGCGGCCACCGCTCCGGGGTCGCCGGGGTAGCGCCGTACCAGGTCCAGGACGGTGGCGTGGTGGCTGCCGCCGCCCCGGTGGGCCCACTCCTCGATGAACTCGGCCAGGCCCTGGTCCAGGTCGCGGCTGTCCAGGGTGAGGATGCGGGTCATGGCCGTGCGCAGCGCGATGTGCGGGTCGGGGGCGGCGAGGTCGGCGCGCAGGCGGCGGGCCAGCTCGCACCGGATGCCCGCCAGGTCCCCGAGCGCCGCGACCGGGTCGCGGAACCCGCACAGCGCCTCGAAGGGCTCCAGGGCCAGCACCAGTTCGGGCTTGTGGAAGGGGTCGCGGTAGTTGCGGTCGGCGGCGTTGACGGGGATGCCCTCGGCCTCTTCGGCGGCGAACCCCGCGCGCGCCCGGGCCTCGTCGGGGTGGGCCTGGAGGGAGAGGGGGGACTCGGCCGCGAGCACCTTGAGCAGGAAGGGCAGGCGCTCGCCGAAGCGCGCGACGGTGTCCTTGCCGAGGACCTCCTTGGGGGCGTCGGCGATGAAGGCGTCGAAGGCCGTCTCCGCGCCGGCGCCTCCGCCGTCTCCGCCGGTGAGCAGGGTGCTGGGGGCCGCGGGATGGGCGCCCATCCACAGCTCGGCTTGGGGGCTGCCGTCGGGCTCGGCGCCGAGCAGCCGGGGTATGGCCTCTTTCGCTCCCCAGGCATAGGGGCGTACCTGGTTGATCAGCCTGTGCATCCGCGCTGCTTCTTCCCGTTCCCGTCGCTTCGTCGCCGCTGGCGGCCCCGCCGCGGTCCCCGCCCCCTCGCCGGGGAGGGGAGCCGATGCCAGTGTCGCGGAGGCGGCCCGACCTGTCTGCACGACAGGCTCTACCTGTGCCGGTGGTGCAGGCCCCACCCACCAGGCGGACACGAAGTTACCGATTGGTTTACCTTCCGCGCCGCACGTTGTCCAGCCCGTGGGCCGCCCCCGGCCCCGCCCGCCCTCGGTGCGGGTCCACACGGTCACGCTGCGGGAACCGAGTGCGACGGGGGCCGGTCCGCCTCCGGTGGGCCGGGGCGTGCGCCTCCGAGCCCTGAGCACGGGCCGCTCCCGACCCGGCGTTCACGAGGAGCCGACCGGTAAGGGCCGACCGGTGAGGAGCGGCAGGCCATCCCCCATGAGGACACCCGCTCCTCGCTACCGGGCGTACCGAACGCCCCAGGAATCGCCGAGGCATCGGACGTGGTGAATCCCCCGTTCTCGGGGCCCCGCCCAGGACCAGGGCCATTGAAGGGGGCGATTGCGTCCGACCTGCTCGGGGCGGCCCGTGCGCCTCTGGGGCGCACGTCCTCCTGTGTCGGGGCCTTGACCTGCCCTCTCCCCGTCGGCGAGCGGCCGGCGGGCAGCGGGCCGATGGCGGTCGTGTCCGCCCGAAGCCGCACCACGCAGGTGGACGCCATCCCGACCGGTGCCTTGCTCGCATCGCACCAGCCGTCCGACCGCCGCCTTCGGCGACACCCCCGTTGATCTCGGGGAAGCCGGGGTAATACCGGCGAGTATTACCCCGACTCCCCCGAGATCAACGGCAAAGAGGGGAGCGGCGGCCCCCTGAAGGACAGCCGTTCTCCAGCGCCGGCCCCCCACCCCGAGCCGCCCTGAGCCGCCCTGAGCCGCCCCGTGCGCCCCCTGCCGGTACGCGCACGGAGGCTCACCGGGGGTCGGTCCCGTGGGGCGCCGGTCACGCAGGGGCGCCGGACCCGGAAACGCCCCGGTCACATTTCCTTACGCCGGTGGTCACACAGCCTCACAAATGGTATTACCATTGGCCGACAGCGCGATCGGGGTCACACCCGGCCCGGCCCGACCCGTCGGCCGAGCGAGGGCACCGGGACCTCCCCCCGACCGCGCCGAGCACCCCTCTCCCGTCCGGAGGACCCTGTGGAAACAACCGCTCCCACGCTCGGCACCGGCCCGCTGCTGCTCATCGCGGCGGCCGCGATCGCCGTCCTGCTGTTCCTGGTCATCAAGGTCCGGCTGCACGCCTTCGTCTCGCTGACCCTGGTCAGCCTGCTCGTCGCACTCGCCACCCGGATCCCCCTCACCGACATCGTCCCCACCATGCTCGACGGCTTCGGCGGAACGCTGGCCAGCGTCGCCATGCTCGTCGGACTGGGCGTGATGATCGGGCGCATGCTGGAGGTCACCGGCGGCGCCGCCGTCCTGGCCCAGGCCCTGATCCGGCTCTTCGGAGAGAAGCGCGCGCCGCTCGCCCTGGGCGTGGCCTCGCTGCTCTTCGGCTTCCCGATCTTCTTCGACGCCGGCCTGATCGTCATGCTGCCGATCGTCTTCAGCGTCGCCCGCCGCCTCGGCGGCTCCGTGCTGCTCTACGCCCTTCCCACGGCCGGCGCCTTCGCCGTGATGCACGCCTTCGTGCCGCCGCACCCGGGCCCGGTCACCGCCAGCGACCAGCTCGGCGCCCACATGGGCGTCACCCTCCTGGTGGGCGCCGTCCTGGCGATCCCCACCTGGTACATCGGCAGCTACCTGTACGCCCTCTACGCCGGCCGCCGCTTCGAGCTGCCGGTGCCCGACGACTTCACCTCCGAGGGCGAGCTCAGGTACGAGCGCCCCCCGCACGTGGCCACCGTCCTGGGCATCCTGCTGCTGCCGATGCTGCTGATCTTCTGCAACACAGGCATCTCCACCCTGGCCACCGCCGGGATCGTGAGCGAGGAGCCGGCCTGGGTGCAGGCGATGCTGCTCATCGGCCAGACCCCGATCGCGCTGCTGATCACCGCCATCGTGGCGATGTTCGCCCTGGGGAGCGGGCGCTACCCCCGCGACCGGGTGGAGCAGATCGTCAACGGCGCACTGGGCCCGGTCTGCTCGATCATCCTCATCACCGGCGCCGGCGGCATGTTCGGCGGGGTGCTGCGCTCCAGCGGCATCGGCGAGGCCCTCGCCTCCAGCCTGGAGTCGACCGGGCTGCCGGTGATCGTGGCGGCCTTCGTGATCGCCACCGCGCTGCGGGTGGCCCAGGGCTCGGCCACGGTCGCGCTCACCACCGCCTCGGCCCTGGTGGCCCCGGCGGTGGCGGCGTCCCCGGGGCTGAGCACGATCGACCTGTCGCTGATCGTCATCGCCATCGCCTGCGGTTCCACCGTGCTCTCCCACGTCAACGACTCCGGGTTCTGGCTGGTGGGCCGGTTCCTGGGGATGGACGTGGCGACGACGCTGCGCACCTGGACCGTGATGGAGACCCTGATCGGCGGGGTGGGCTTCGTCCTCGCCCTGGTCCTCAGCGTGCTGCTGTAGGGCCGCCCGACCCCTGGGCCCCGGGGTCCGTCCCTCCGGGGCCCAGGTCCTGCGAGCCGTCCAGCGCCTCGACGACCTCGTCGACGATGGCGCGCATGGCCGCCTCGGCGACCTGGGGCAGGCCCCCCTCGATCGCCGAGGCCACGTGCCGGTGCAGGCACAGCGCCTCGGGGCGGGGGGTGGGCGGCATCAGGCTGTGCTCGGTGCGCCCGGCCAGCACCTCGGCGACCACCCCGGACAGCCCGGCGAACATGTCGTTGCCGGACAGCTCCAGGATCCGCCGGTGGAACTCGATGTCGAGCTCCAGGAAGGCCTCCAGGTCGCCGCGGCGGCCGGTGTCGGACATCCGCCGCTCCAGCTCCGCCAGCGCGGCCCGCTCCCCGGGGGAGGCGAGCCGGGCGGCGGCGGCCGCGGCCGGGGGCTCGACCGCGGCGCGCAGCCCGTTCAGCGAGCGCAGCTGCTCCAGGCGCCCGGGGCCGGCCAGCCGCCAGCGGATCAGCTGGGGGTCGAACACGCTCCACTCCGAGCGCGGGCGCACCCGCACCCCGGTCCGGGGGCGGCTGACCACCAGGCGCATCGACTCCAGGACCCGGACCGCCTCGCGCGCCACGGTGCGCGAGACGCCGTATTCGCGGACGAGGCCGTCCAGAGTGAAGACGTGGTCGGGGCCGTAGCGGCCGGCCGCGATCGCCGGGCCCAGCTCCGCGAGCACGCGGTTGTGCAGGGTGCGGTGGTCGGACTCGCGGCTCATCGGGCTCCTCGGCTCGCTGGGCCCCGGCGCGCGGGGGCCGGGGGCGCGTCACGGGCGGCGCCCCCTATTGATAACACTATTGAAGTCGGGCGTCCGGGGTCCCGCGGCCGGACGGACGCCATCTCACGGGGAGGGACAGTACATGCACTTCGTCTTCATGGGCGTGTCGGGCAGCGGCAAGAGCACGGTGGCCCTGCGCACCGCCGAGCGGCTCGCGCTGCCCTTCGCCGAGGCCGACGCGTTCCATCCCGAGGCGAACATCGCCAAGATGTCACAGGGCGTCGCGCTCACCGACGCCGACCGCCTCCCCTGGCTGCGCTCGCTGGCCGCGTGGATCGGCGAGCGCGAGGCCGAGGGCCGGGACAGCCTGATGGCGTGCTCGGCGCTGAAGCGCTCCTACCGGGACGTGCTGCGCTCCGGGGCGCCCGACGTGCGCTTCGTGCACCTGGACGGCCCCGTCGAGCTGATCCGCCGGCGCCTGGCCGAGCGGGCGGGCCACTTCATGCCGAGCGGCCTGCTCGACTCCCAGCAGGCCACCCTGGAGCCGCTGCGGGACGACGAGAAGGGGGTCGTGCTCGACATCGCACCGCCGCCGGAGGAGATCACGGAGGAGGCGGTCCGCGCGGTGCGCTCCGCCCTCAGCGGGAACGGGGAGTCGGCGGCGCACGGCGCCGTGTGAGCCTCGGCCGGGCGGGCACGGCGCCCGGCCGGCGCATACGAGAGGGGGACGCCCGTTCGGGCGTCCCCCTCTCGTATGCGCCGTTCCCGGGGAGCCCCGGGGCCCGTGGGCCGGAGGCCCGCACGGGGCTCGCGGAGAACGGGGAGTCCGCGGCGCGGCCGCCGGCCTCGGGAGGGGCGTGGACGCCTTCCCGGACGTGCTGCGCGCCGCCCGGGCCCATCAGGACCGGCGTCCCGGTGGTGGTCGGCGGATCGTTCCCGGCTCTCAGGCACGCCTCTGCGGTGCCGCCCCGGCCTCCGCCGGCGCTGCGCCGGGTCGGCACAGCGGCGCGGTGGGGGCGGGGGCCGTTCGTCCGCCGACGGGCATGCTCCGGGCGCCGCGCCTAGGTCTCGGGCGGTTCCGCGGCGTCGGGGGCGTGCGCGTGACGGGATCGGGGGTCGGGGAACGGGGGCGGTGGGGAGGGGAGCAGGTCCGGGCTCACCCGGCGGGCTCCATGTGGCCCATCCGGGTCGAGATCTCCATTCCGGCCTTGGCGACCGTCTCACCGATCGCGTCGAGTTTGTCCTCCTCCATCCGGTAGGAGGGGCCGGAGGCGCTGATGGCGGCGATCACCTCGCCGGTGAGGCCGCGGATGGGGGCGGCGACGGCGTTCAGCCCGATCTCCAGCTCCTCCACGGCGGTCGCGAACCCGCGGTCGACGATCTCCTCGAACTCGGCGCGCAGGTCCTCCGGGTCGGTCTTGGTCTGCGGGGTCATCTCCTCCAGGCGCCCGCGCAGCACGCGGCGCTGGTCGCTCGCGCGCATGTAGGCCAGCAGCACCTTGCCGCTGGAGGTGGAGTGCAGGGGGTTCTGCCGTCCGATCCAGTTCTGGCTGACCACGGCCGAGGACCCGCGGACCTGGTCAATGTTGACGACCATGTCTCCGCTCGGTATTGCGATGTTGACCGTCTCCCCCAGGTCGGAGGCCAGGTCCTCGCAGACCCGCCGGCTCTGCTGGGTCAGGTCCAGTCCGGCCGCCATGGTGCCGGCCAGCCGGATGATCCCGAAGCCCAGCTGGTACTTGCCGCGAAGCCCGGGCTGCTCCACCAGTCCGCGCCGCTCCAACGCTCCGACCAGTCGGAATGCGGTCGACTTGTGAACGCCCAGTTCCGCGGCGATCTCGGTCACTCCGGCCTCGCGGTGCTGTGCGAGGATCTCCAGCACCGTGATGGCGCGATCCACCGATTGCACGGGTGCACCGTCCTTCCCGGCCGCGGTCCTGGCCGGTTCCGCCTCACCGCCCGACCCCCGCCCGAACCGTGCCGTGTCGGTCGTCGTCTGACTCTTTTCTGCGCGGTGGTCGTTGGAAGCCATGCCCACCACGATAACGTCGTGCCCTCCCACTTCCCCGGACAGGCGCCCTGGCCAGGGCGTCACCCCAGGTCAGACGCTTGTGCACGGGCTTCACACGCCTCCTCTGCCTCCCCACGGCACCAGCGCCCCCCTTTGGTCCCCTCGTCTCCCTTCGACCCCCGTGCCCCCCTTTCACCCCACCGCCCCCGCGCGCTCGCGCCGGACGTCGTCGGCCGCACCGGTGAGGAAGCGGGCCAGGTAGTCGGCGAACGACGCGCGTACGAGGACGCGGAAGGCGGAGGCCTCCCCTTCCGCGCCGGAGCCGGCGGGGGCTCCGGGGCCGACGGGGCCGCCGGTGCGGTGCAGGCCCACGGCCGCCTTGCCGACGACCGTCTGGGCGTAGGAGCCCGGGCCGAACACCCGCGGGTGCAGGTCCATCGGACAGCCGCGGGCCAGCACCTCCCCGGCGTCGGGCCCGCGCAGCTCCAGCACGGTGCGCTGGGCCGACAGGTCGGCCACCGCCGCGCACAGCCGCCCGTACTCGCCGCCGAGCGCGGAGCGCAGCCCCGCGCACAGCCCCCGCCCGGTCGCGTCGGCGTCCACCACCAGGTACCGGCCGGGGCCGCTCCACAGCACGTACGGCGTGCCGCTCCCGGTGGCGCGGCCGGGGCCGGGCAGGGGGCAGCCGAGGAACTGCTCGGCCATCCGCGAGGCGGCCTCGGCCTCGTCGGGGTCCACCCGCAGCTCGGCCTGGGCCAGGAACGACAGCTCGCGCAGGCGCGAGCCCTCCAGGAGGCCCTCGGCCGGACTGCGCCGGCGCGGGACCAGGGGTTCAGCCATCCTTGCGGCTCCCTTCCCTGTCGTAGAAGACCGGGTCGGCGACCCGGACGGGGACGGCGGTGCCGAGGTGCACCGCCTGCAGCACCTCGCCGTGGCGCTCGCGGCCCGATCGGAGCAGTCCGAGGGCGAACGAGCGCCCCAGCGCGGCGCTGTCGTAGGAGGAGGTCACCCATCCCTGCGAGCGCGCGCGGGGCCCGCCCCGGCCCGGCGCCGCCTCGGTCAGCTGCGCCCCCTCGGCCAGGACGAACCCGGGGTCCTCCGGCAGGAGGCCGACGAGCTGGGGCCGGTCCGCCCGGGCCGTGTCCGGCCGGCTCAGGGAGCGCTTGCCGACGAAGTCCTTGGTGCGCGACAGGGCCCAGTCCATGCCGAGGTCCAGTGGGGTGATGCTGCCGTCGGTCTCGTGTCCGACGACGATGAAGCCCTTCTCGGCCCGCAGGACGTGCATGGTCTCGGTGCCGTAGGGCGTGATGCCGTACTCCGCGCCCGCCTCCATGGCGGCCTCCCAGACGGCGAGCCCGTACCAGGAGGGAACGTTGACCTCGAAGGTCAGCTCACCGGTGAAGCTCACGCGCAGCACGCGCGCGCGGACCCCGGCGACCCGCCCCTCCTTGAGGTCCATGAAGCGGAAGCCCTCCCGGGAGACGTCCATGTCCGGGGCCAGGCGCCGCATGACCTCCCGGGAGCGCGGTCCGACCAGGCTCACCACCGCCCAGGCGTCGGTGGCGTTGAAGATGTGCACGCACAGGTCCGGCCACTCGGTCTGGGACCACTCCTCCATGTGGTCGAGGACGGTCTCGGCGTTTCCGGTGGTGGTGCTGACCAGATAGGACCCGTCGGGCAGGCGGGCGATGACGCCGTCGTCGAGGACCATCCCGTCGGCGGTGCACAGCAGCCCGTAGCGGCACCGTCCCGGCTTGAGAGTGGAGAAGGTGCCGGTGTAGAGGCGGTCGAGGAACTCCCCGGCGTCGCGCCCGGCGACGACGACCTTTCCGAGGGTGGAGGCGTCCAGGGCCGCCACCCCGGTCCGCGCGGCGGCGCACTCGCGCAGTACCGCCGCGTGCATGTCCTCGTCCTCCCGGGCGTAGTAGCGCGCGCGGCGCCACTGGCCGACGTCCTCGTAGGCGGCGCCGTGCGCCTCGTGCCAGGCGTGCATGGGGGTGCGTCGCAGCGGGTCGATGAGATCCCCGCGCGCGCGTCCGGCCAGCGCGGTGAAGGGGATGGGGGCGTACGGGGGCCGGGGCGTGGCGCCGCCGACCTCGTCCATGGTGCGCCCGAGCAGGCGCGCGGTGATCCCGGTGACCAGGGCGCCGCAGGTGCGGCCCTGGTCGGGGCCGGTGCCGATGGTGGTGTGGCGCTTGATGAGCTCGATGGAGTCCATCCCGGCCGCGACGGCCGCGCGGATGTCGGACAGGGTCGCGTCGCGCTGGAGGTCCACGAAGACCCGTTCGTGGTCGGTGTCCGGACCGGTGACGCAGAAGAGCGCCATCGGGGGCGCGGTGTCGCCTGCCCGCACGTCCCCGGGCACGCCCACGGCGCCCGCGGCCCCCGCGGACGGCCGTTCCCGCGCCTGTCCTCCGACGGCCTGCAACGGAGCCGCCGGGGGGCCGCCCGCGGCGCCCTCCCCTGCCCGCGCCCCGTGCCCTTGGGCCGATCCGCCGCGTGCGCGCAGGGCGTCGGGCAGGTGCCCCTCCAGGCCGCCTCCTTCCGAAGGGCGGCCCCCCGGCCCGGTCCGCCCGAGCGCCGCCCGCGCCGCGGCCTCGCCCGCCTGGATGCCCTCCTCGACAGCCGTCCCGGGGTCCCGGGTGCCCGCCGCGGCGCCGACGCACACCGTGGTCGGCGGCAGGTCCCCGGGAAGGAAGGCGGCGTGCCGGTCGGACCAGCGCACCCGTCCGCCCGCCTGCACCGCCAGGGGCGTCGCCGGGTCGAACCCGCCGGAGACCGCCAGGAGGTCGCAGGGCACCCGCTCGGCCTCCCCCTGAACGCTTCCGTCCGGGGCGACCGGGGCGAGCAGGACGGCGGCCACGCCGCCCTCGGCGCCGGGTTCGGCGCGCACCGCCGAGGTTCCGGCGCGCACCCCGATCCCCCGGCGCCGCAGGGCCTCACGGGCCGCGGCCCCCGCCTCGGGACGGGCGTCGGCGACGGCCGCGATCCGCGCCCCGGCGTCGTGCAGGGCGGCGGCGGCCCACAGCGCCTCGTCGTGGCACCCGGCGACCACCGGGCGCCCGCCCGGCAGGACCCCGTGGCGGCGGACGTAGGCGGCGGCCGCCCCGGCGAGCATGACGCCGGGCAGGTCGTCGTCCTGGAAGGCGAAGGGGCGCTCGGTGGATCCGGTGGCCAGCACGGTGCGGCGGGCGCGGATGCGCCACAGCAGGTCGGAGCCGCCGCGCCGCTGCAGGGCGATGAGCTCGCCGTGGTCGTGGTGGCCGGTGACGGTGGTGCGCGCCAGCGCCCGCACGTCGGCGGCCCCGGCCAGGGCCTGCCAGGTCGCGGTGATCCACCCGTCGCGCCCGTTGCCGCGGGCGTCGCCGCCGGGGGCGGGCGCCTCGTCGGCGATGACCACCCGCGCGCCCTCCGCACGGGCGGCGTCGGCGGCGGCGAGGCCGGCGGGCCCGGCGCCGACGACCAGGACGTCGCAGTGGGCCCAGCGGGAGTCGCCGCCCCGGGCGGGCGCCTGGTCGGGCAGGCGGGCGTAGCCGGCCAGGCCGGACACGCGCAGCCCCTCGCACGCCTCCACCCGGGGGGCGGGCGCCATCGGCCGGGGGTCGGGGCCCTCGGTGCGGACCTGGGCGCCGGGCTCGCCGGTGCCGATGCCCACGACCCCGCGCGGACGGCCGGTGCGGATCCCCCGGCAGACCGTGCGCACCCCGGCTGCCAGGAGCGCGGCGGCGACGGGCTCCCCGGCCACGGCGGGGACCTCGTGCCCGTCGAACACGATCCGGGTGTCCGGCTCGGGCCCGGTCCCCGTGCGGCGTCCGGTCATCGCCCTCCCCCTTCCAGGGTCGCGGTCTCCAGGGTCGCGGTGCGGCCGGTGGCGGCCGTGGGGACGGCGGGAACGGCGGGAACGGCCGCGCGGTCTTCCGCCGCTCTCCTCCTGTCCCGCACGCTCATCGCCCGCCCCTCTCCCGGGGGACGGAAGGGCGTCTGCGCCGGTCGCGGATGCGCTGGGCCGGGTCGCCTTCTGCGGCGGACGGCTCACGCCTCTTGAGAAGCGCCTCGGCGGGCCCCTCCGCGAGGTCCGGGAATCCGCACCACTCCCGGCGGGCGAAATACACTCGCCCGGCGTCAGGGTCGGCACCCCAGCGGCTCATCGTGCGCCTCCTTCAGCATCAGCAGGGGTCGCCCTGCGCACGCAGTAAGGGGACGCGCACGGCCCCTGGCCAGCGTCGGCGTCCGCGTCCGCTCCGTGGGCGCCCGTGGGGCAGGAGCCGGCGACCGTGTAGTCGACGGTGTCGCGCCGCACGTCGCACCAGGCTCTGCACCCCGAGGCGTGGAACCAGCGCTCGGCGAACGCCCCCGCGGGGTTGTCGCGCAGGAACAGGTACTCGGCCCACGCCCGGTCGTCGAGCGCCGAGGGGTCGGCGGGGTAGGCGATGTGCGCCTGGCCGCCGTACCGGAACTCGCGTTCGTCGCGCGGACCGCACCAGGGGCACGGAATGAGGAGCATCGCGGTCGGCCTCCCTGCGCTGCGGATCGGAGACGGCGGTCAGTGGGCCACTGCGGCGGCCCCGTGCTCGTCCACGAGCGCCCCGGTGGTGAAGCGCTCCAGGCCGAAGGGCTCGGCCAGCGGGTGCGGGCGCCCGTTGGCCACGGTGTCGGCGAAGACCTGGCCCGCGCCCGGCGTGGCCTTGTACCCCCCGGTCCCCCACCCGCAGTTGAGGTAGAGGCCCTCGAACGGCGTGGGCCCGATGACCGGTGAGGCGTCGGGCGAGACGTCGACGGTCCCGGCCCAGGTGCGCAGCGCCTCGGCGTGCGCGAACACCGGGTACAGCTCGACGGCGGCGGCGACCTGGTCCTCCACCGTGCGGAACGAGCCGCGCTGGCCGTAGCCGTTGTAGCCGTCGATGCCCGCCCCCAGCACCAGCTCGCCTTTGGGGGCCTGGCTGACGTAGACGTGCACCGCGTTCGACATGACCACGGTGTCCAGCACCGGCTCCAGCAGCGGGGTGACCAGGGCCTGCAGCGGGTGGCTCTGCAGCGGCAGGCGCAGCCCCAGCGTCTCGGTGAGCACGCTGGTGCGCCCCGCGGCGCACAGCGCGACCGCCCCGGCGCCGATGTCGCCGCGGGTGGTGCGCACGCCCCGCACCTTGTCCCCCGAGCGCAGGAAGCCGGTCACCTCGCACCCCTGCACCAGGTCCACGCCGAGCCGGTCGGCCTCCGCGGCGAAGGCCCAGGCCACCAGGTCGTGGTCGGCGATGCCGGCGCGCGGCTGGTAGGTGGCGCCCAGCACGGGGTGGCGGGTGTGCGGGCCGGTGTCCAGGACGGGGACCAGCTTGGCGACCTCGTCGGGGCCGAGCCATTCGGCGTCGACGCCGTTGAGCCGGTTGGCGTCGACCCGGCGCACCGACTCGCGCACGTCGTGGGTGGAGTGGGCCAGGTTGAGCACCCCGCGCTGGCTGAAGTGCAGGTCGCGTCCGAGCTCGTCCTCCAGGCCCTCCCACAGCCGCAGCGCGTGCTCGTAGATCCCGGCGCTGGCGTCCCACAGGTAGTTGGAGCGGATGATGGCGGTGTTGCGGGCCATGTTGCCGCCGGCCAGCCAGCCGCGCTCCAGCACGGCGACCTCGGTGATGCCGTGCTCGGCGGCCAGGTAGTAGGCGGTGGCCAGGCCGTGGCCGCCGGAGCNTGGCCCGCGGGAGCCGATGACGAGCACGTCGTAGGCGGCCCGCGGCTCGGGCGCGCGCCACAGGCGGCCCGGCCGCGGGTCCGGTCCGCCGGTCAGTGCCGCGGGGAGCGCGGGCATCAGGCCCTCACCCTCTCCATGGCGGGGTCGTACAGGGGCTCGGCCACGGCCTGGGCCGGGATGCGCCGGCCGAAGTAGCCGATCTCCAGGCGGGTGCCGGGGGCGGCGAGCTCGGCGGGCAGCCAGGCGTAGGCGATGCCGTGCCCCAGCGTGTAGCCGAAGGCGGCGCTGGTCACGTACCCCGCGGCGGTCGGCGCGCCGGGCTCGTGCACCGGCTCGGCCCCCATCACGGTGTCCTGCGGGCCGCCGGTGGCCAGGCAGGTCAGGCGCCGGGCCGGGGCGCCGGGGTCCTTGGCCTCGACGGCGGCGCGGCCGACGAAGTCGCCCTTGGTCTTCAGGCGGAGCGCGAAGCCCACGCCGGCCTCGTAGGGGTCGTGCTCGTCGGTCATGTCGGCGCCGAAGGCGCGGTAGCCCTTCTCCAGGCGCAGCGCGTCGAAGGCGCCCCGCCCGGCGGCGGCCAGGCCGTGTCCCCGCCCGGCCCGCCAGAGCGCGTCCCACAGCCGCAGGCCCAGGTCCGGGGTGGTGTACAGCTCCCAGCCGAGTTCGCCGACGTAGGACACCCGCATCGCCGTGACCGGCACCTCGGCGATGTGCATGCGGGCGCAGTGGAAGTAGCGCAGCCCGTCGTTGGAGAGGTCGTGGTCGGCCAGGGGCTGGACCACCTCCCGGGCGAGCGGCCCCCACACCCCGATGCAGGTGGTCTCGGAGGTGAGGTCGCGGACGCTCACCCCGGCGGGGGCGTTCCGGGCGAGGCGGGCCAGGTCGAGGCGGCTGTTGACCCCGAGCTGGAAGAGGTCCTCCTCGATGCGGGCGACGGTGATGTCGCCGAGGAGGTGCCCGCGCCCGTCCAGCATCAGGCAGTAGCTCACGGCGCCGGGGTCGCGGTGGGCGCGGCAGGTGGTCACCCGGTCCAGGTAGTCGGCGGCGCCGGGCCCGGCGACCTCCAGGCGCATCAGGGACGACATGTCGTAGAGCGCGACGCGTTCGCGGGTGGCGCGCGCTTCGGCGGCGATCGCGGGCGACCAGTAGCGCGCGGCCCACGGGCCCGGCCGGGGCGCGTCCTCGGCCCCGTCGAGCGCGGTGTTGGCCTCGTAGTAGTAGGGGCGCTCCCAGCCGCCGGCCTCCAGGAAGAAGGCGCCCAGCTCCTGCTCGCGCCGGTGGAACGGGGCGACGCGCAGCGGCCTGGGGTGCTCCATCGGCTGCTGCGGGTGGAGGGCGTCGTAGACCTCGACGAAGTTCTGGCAGCCCCGCTCCCGGATGTAGGAGGGGGCCAGGTGGTGCCGCTGGAAGCGGTTGACGTCGCAGGCGTGCAGGTCGAACGTGGAGGCTCCCTCGGCGATGAGCTCGGCGGCCGCGCGGGCCACGCCGGCCGAGTGGGTGATCCACACCGCCTCGGCCGACCACAGCCCCGCCGTCCCGGCGAACTCCCCGATCAGCGGCATGGTGTCCGGGGTGAAGGAGAACAGGCCGTTGAACCCCTCATCCACCTTGGTGTCGGACAGGGCGGGCAGCAGCCCGAGGGTGTCGCTCCAGGCCGGGGCGAAGTCCTCGGGGGTGAAGGGGTGCATGGACGGCATCGGCAGGTGCCCGGTGGTGGCGGGGGTGCCGATGGCGTCGGGGGCGACCGGCATCGGCCGGTGCCCGTAGTAGCCGACCCCGACCCGGTCGCCGCGCTCGCGGTAGTACAGGTCGCGCTCCTGGAAGCGGAGGATGGGGTGGGGCGCGGCGTCGCCGCCGCCGTTGCCGGCCAGCGCGGCGGTCGGCCCGGTCCAGCCGAACTGGTGGGCCAGCGGGGTGAGCGGCAGCACCTCGCCGGCCATGGCCGCCACCCGTGGGCCCCACATGCCGGCGCACAGCACCACGGCGTCGGCGGGCAGCCGCCCCTGGTCGGTGTGGACGGCCGCCACCCGGCGGCCCGAGGGCGCGCCGTCGCCACGGGTCTCGATCCCGGTGACCTCGTGCCGGGGCAGGAAGCGGGCGCCGCGCCCGACCGCGGCCTCGGCCTGGGCCCGGGCCGCGCCGAGGGCGTCGGCCAGGCCGTCGTCGGGGGTGAACAGGCCGCCCAGCACCCGGTCGGCCTCGACCAGCGGGTGGGCGCGGGCGCATTCCTGCGGGCCGACGACCTCGGCGCGCAGCCCCCAGGAGCGCGCCCAGCCGCAGCGGCGGTGCAGCTCGTCGAGGCGTTCGGGGGCGGCGGCCAGCTCCAGGCCGCCGACCGGGGAGAAGCAGGGGCGCCCGCCGGCGCGCAGCCGCCGGTACTTCTCGGCGGTGTAGCGCGCGAAGTCGGTCATGGCCTTGGCGGCGTTGGTCTGGAAGACCAGGCCGGGGGCGTGCGAGGTCGACCCTCCGGTGCGGTACAGGTCGCCCTGGTCGACGACGGTGACGTCGGTGCACCCGCGGGCGGTGAGCTCGTCGGCCAGCGCGCAGCCGACGATCCCGGCGCCGATGACGACGATCCTGGGAACGGTTCGCTGGGTGTCAGGGAGAGCGGGCATGGCGGCCTGCCTTCGCCATCGGTGTTCTCGTGTGCACTCGCTACGGTGTTCCTGTCCGCGCAACCATGTGCGGTCTACGCAACAGAGTCGATCGGCCGGACCGCGGTGTCAAGAGGGCGGGCGCCGGGGGCGCCGACGGGGCGGCGCCCCCGGGCGGGCCCGCCGTCAGGACGTCGCGGCCAGCCGCCTCAGGTCCTGCTTGGGCAGCATCTTCTTGGGGTCGACGAAGGGCTTGTCCACGACCACGGCGGGGACCTGGCCGCCCGGCCGGTGCACCGCCAGCTCGGTCCCCAGGGACGCCAGTCCGATCGGCACCATGGCGAAGCCGATGTTGCGG
>NZ_ANAD01000122.1 GCF_000341245.1 Nocardiopsis halophila DSM 44494 | reverse complement strand
ACCACGGCGGGGACCTGGCCGCCCGGCCGGTGCCCCGCCAGCTCGGTCCCCAGGGACGCCAGTCCGATCGGCACCATGGCGAAGCCGATGTTGCGGTCCAGGCGCGGCGAGTGGCAGGCCGAGGTGACCTTGCCGACCGGGCCCTCGGTGGAGCCGGGCTCGTGCACGGGGAAGACGTCGATCATCGAGCCGTCGTTGTAGGAGCCCAGCGGCTCGCCGCCGATCTCCAGCCCGACCAGCTTGCGGGAGATGCCGGTGTCGCGGATGCGGGTGAGCGCCTCCTTGCCGATGAAGTCGGCCTCCTGGTCCAGGTCGACCATCCAGCTGACCTCGTAGCCGTAGCCGACCTCGAAGGGGTTGGTGTCCAGGCCGATGTCGCTGCCCCAGGCCAGGATCCCGCCCTCGATCCGGCGGATGTGGCAGGGGCCGATGACCTGGATGCCGTGCGGCTCGCCGGCCTGGAGCACGGTGTCCCACAGCCGCACCCCGTCGCGGGAGGCGTCCATCAGGTAGATCTCGAAGCCCAGCTCGGAGGTGTAGCCGGTGCGGGAGACCACCACGCGCATGCCGTCGAGCTCGAACTCGCGGCAGTAGTAGTAGGGGACGTCCATGACCTCGGGGCCGAAGAGGTCGACCATGACCTCGCGCGACTTGGGGCCCTGGACCTGCACCGGGCCCACGTCGGCCTCGCGGATCGTCACGTCCATGCCGGAGTTGTGGGCCAGGCCCTGGGCCCACAGCAGCACGTCGCTGTCGGCCAGGGAGAGCCAGAAGCGGTTCTCCTCGAGGCGCAGCAGCACCGGGTCGTTGATGATCCCGCCGTCGGGGGCGGTGATGAAGACGTACTTGCACTGGCCGACCGCGCACTTGTTCAGGTCGCGCGGGACGAGCATGTTGGTGAACGCGAAGGCGTCGGGGCCCGTGATCTCGATCTGGCGCTCCACGCCGACGTCCCACAGGGTCACGCCGTTGACCAGGTGCCAGTACTCGGCGACCGGGTCGCCGTAGTGCCGCGGGTGGTAGGTGTGGTTGTACACGCTGTACTTGGCGACGCCGTGCCTGCGCGAGGCATAGAAGAACGGCGACTTCCTGATCCGCGGGTACAGCAGGATCTCCGGGTTCTCGTTCACGGCCATTCAGGGCCTCCAACCACTCCGATGCGCAACGAGGATCGCCATGCGCAACACACAGTCCCCCGCGCGCGACGGCGCTGTCAAGAACCGCGGCCGCTGGTTAGTTCCGTCTTACGCAACGGACATCCATTGACGCAACGATTCCGCCGATCTTACGCTGTAGTCGAGCGGTCACGTTCCTTCATGTGAACATCGTTGCATATAAAGCAACACTCATGCCAGAGACGTCGGTCGGCGGCCCAGACCACCGCGCGACGCCGATCCCCGCCGTACGGCGCACGGAACGAGGCGGACCATGGCCACACTTCTCGCCACCATCGAACACGCCGTCAAGAAGCCCGTGTGGGACTGCCGGATGTGCGGCCAGTGCGTGCTGCACTCCACCGGCTTCACCTGCCCGATGACCTGCCCCAAGTCCCTGCGCAACGGCCCCTGCGGCGGTGTGCGCGAGGACGGGGCGTGCGAGGTCGACCCGACGATGACCTGCGTGTGGGTCAAGGCCTACGGGCGCGCGCGCCGCCTGCCCCCGCCCCTGCGCGACGGCGTCGACGAGCTGCGGGCGCCCGTCGACGTCCGGCTGCAGGGCACCTCCTCCTGGGCCAACCTGGCCACCGGCCGCGACCGCCGGCGGCCCGAGGGGTGGGAGGCGGCCGAGCGGGCCGCCGCCTCCGGTGCCGCCCCGCCCGCCGCCGTCGGCCCCGCCGAGGACGCCCAGGACGCCGAGGGGGTGCCGAATTGACCCTGGCCGAGCTGCTGACCGCGCCCGAGCCGTACCGGCCCGCGGTCACCGCCGAGTTCCCGGCGCTCGACGGCGGCGGGCTGGAGGCGGCCGCCGCGCACGCCTCCCGCCTGGCGCCCTACGTGGACGCGGTCAACGCCACCGACAACCCGGCGGCGCACGCGCACGCCTCCAACGTGGCCGTGGCGGTCGCGCTGTACCGCCTCGGGCTGGAGCCCGTGCTCCAGGTGGCCTGCAGGGACAAGAACCGCCTGGCCGTGCAGGCCGACATCGTCGGCGCCGCCCTGCACGGCGTCACCAACGTGTGCTGCATGACCGGCGACGACACCACGGCCGGCGACGAGCCCGAGGCGCAGCGCGTGTTCGACCTGGACGGGCCCCAGGCGGTGCGCACGGCCGCCGTCCTGGCCGGCGGCCGCTACCTGTCCGGGCGGCCCCTGTCGCCCGCTCCCCCGCTGTTCATCGGGGCGGTGGAGAACCCGGGGGCACCGCCGTTCGAAGAGCGTGCCAAGCGCGCGCTGAAGAAGGTGCGGGCCGGGGCGCGGTTCCTGCAGCTGCAGATCTGCTACCGGCCCGAGCGGATCAGCGCGTTCTGCGAACGGGCCGAGGCCGAGGGCGTCACCCCCGCGGCCGCGCTGCTGCCCACCGTCGCGCTGGTCAAGGGGGCCCGCGCGCTGCGGTACATGGACGCCAAGGTCCCGGGGATCAGCGTTCCGCAGGAGGTGGTCGAACGCGTGGAGAACGCGTCCGACGAACGGGAGGCCTCCTACCAGGTCTCGCTGGAGCTGGCCCGCAACGCCCTCGCCCAGCCCGGAGTGCGGGGGCTGCACATCACCGACTTCCGCCACGACGACACGCTCGGCCGGCTCTGTTCGGACCTGGGGCTGCCGACGATGCGGACCGCCCAGGGCGAGGACGCCATGGCGGTCTGAGGCCGGATAAGGGCGGCACCACCGACGGCCCGGCGGTGCTCGCCATGCTCGACGACGCCTACCACCGCCCGCCCGGCCTGCTGGTGCGCGTCCGTCCGCACCGGACCACGGCGGTCTCCTACGACGACGAGTGAGCGGCGGCCTCGCCGCGCCGCAGCCACCACCATGCCGCAAGGACCATCGCGGCGAGGGCACCGGTCGCGGGGAGCCCTTCGAACAGTCCGGCGAAGCCCACCCCGCCGGTGTAAAGGGTGGGCTCGGGCAGGTGGACGACGACCGCGCCGACGGCCTCGCTCAGGGGCCACAGCCCCTTGCCGTCGGCGGCCGCGTCCGGGATGGCGACGGTGAGCGCGGCCATGGGCAGGATCAGGGCGGCGGCGTGGAAGCCGACCGCCGCCCACAGGTTCCCGGTCCGGAGCGTGACCAGGGCGGCGAACACCGCCCAGAGGAAGATGTTGAGCATGAGGACCCAATGGGCCTCGTGCGGCTCGCCGCCCGCCAGGTAGAAGCCGATGAACGTGAAGTGGAACAGGGAGAAGAAGACCGACGAGAGCAGGACGCCCGCCGTCCGTCCCCAGCGCGCGCCGACCGCCTGGAGCATCCACCCTCGGAAGAGCTGCTCTTCGATGCCGATCATGACGATGCGCACCAGCAGCATGTACACGGCGCCGACCGCCACGGCCAGAGGGCCGTCGCCCCCGAAGCGCCACACCCCCTCCACGTGTGCGATCCCGCTCGCCAGGGCGATCCCGACCCACGCGGCGATGAACACCATCGCCGCCGCGGTCCCCCACAGCAGGCCGGCGAGCGCCCTCCACCGGAAGCCGAGGCCCGTGGAGGCGAAGAAGGACCGCCGTTCATAGAAGCGCAGCCACAGCCAGAGGGGGACGTAGGGCAGCAGGACCTGGACGGGCAGTGCCGCGACGCCCAGGGCGATCGCCGCACCGGATCCGGCCTCCTCGGCGAAGCGTTCCACCGCCGGGAGCGTGAACAGCAGCGACGGCAGGAAGCCCACCAGGTAGAGCAGCTGCGTGAGCGGGATCGTGGCCAGGGGATGGGTGGTGCGCGCCCCGGAGGCGCCGGCTCGGACGAAGGCGTCGCCGGCACTCAGGTGCGGGCCGTCCTGGGGCGGCGGGACCGAGGATTCGCTGGTGGAGGACATGGCAGGGACGGTAGGGGCGGGCGCCGCCCCTCCACATCGCGCGCGGGATAGATGACGGTTACGCCGCCTGCCTGGGTATCTGCCATGACTTCGGTCATGGGGCAAGAGGTGACCCGGGCATGACCCTGCTCCTCCTCTGAGACTCTGGGACCGCTGCTAGCTTCGAGCCATGAGCGCGATCGAACGAGCGGGCCTGCACGACGCCGCGCGCTGGGCGTCGCTGTCGGGCGGGCGCGCCCCGCTGGTGCTCCACCTGGCGTTCTGGGGGGCCTACTCCGGATTGCTGCTGCTGGTCGCGGTGACGCTCGTGTCCGGTTCGGGCGCCCCTCCCCCGCCGGACACGCCCCTGGGTCAGGCCCTGGAACTCCTCTTCGTCCTGGGGCTGGTCCCGGCCGGGGTCCTCTGGCCGCTGCTCAGCTGGACCCCTGGCGCACATGGGATCCGCCCCAAGGCGCTCTCGCTCTCGTTCTTCGCCTGCGCCGCCGCCGTCATCCTGGGGTCGGGCAACCTGCTCGTACAGATCCTGCTGATCATCGCCCTGGGCAATGTCGTCGTCGTCCTCGGCGCCCGGGCCGCCCTCGCCTGCTCGGCCGGGCTGACGGCGTGCGCCTTGGGCCTCTTCGCCGTGCAACCCGGGATGCTCGCCAGAGGCGTGCTGGAGACGAGCGTCATCCTCTTCCTCTGCGCGGTCACCGTGATGGCGTTCAACGCGCTCCTCGCCGCCCAGACGCGCGCGCGGGAAACGCAGGAGGTACTGGCGGAACTGGAGTCGGCGCACTCCGAACTGCGCCGCTATGCGGACCGGGTCAAGGAGCTCACCGTCGCCGAAGAACGCGCACGCATGGCGCGGGACATGCACGACTCCATCGGCCACTACCTGACGGTCCTCAACATCGGACTGTCCAACGCCGAACGCTTCCGCACCGCCAAGCCCGACGCCGCCTGGCAGGAGGTCGCCGACGCCAAGCGCCTGGCCCAGGAGGCCCTGGCCGACACCCGGCGGTGGGTCCGCGCGCTGCGCCCGCTCCAGCTGGAGGGCAAGGCCGGGCCGGAGGCCGTCCGGTCGCTGGCCGAGGCCTTCTCCGGCGGGGGCTCGGCAGGCGCCGACGTGCGCTTCACCTGCCGCGGCGACTGGCCCGAGCTGCGCGAGGAGGTCGAGCTGGTCTGCTACCGCGTGGTGCAGGAGGGCCTGACCAACGCCGTCCGGCATTCGGGCGCCCGCGGCATCGAGGTGGCGGTGGAGTGCACGCCGGACGGGGTCACGGCCTCCGTGGTCGACGACGGGCGCGGCCCCGGCGCCGCGGCGCCCTCCGGCGCGGGCGGCTTCGGGATCGCGGGCCTGCGCGAGCGGGTCGAGGCCGTGGGCGGCACGCTGGAGGCCGGTCCCCGCGGCGGGGCCGGGGACCCCGACGGGAACGGCGGCGGCTTCACCCTGCGCGCCCGGCTGCCCGCCCGGCGGACGGCGGAGGTCGCCGCGTGAGCACACCCGGGGAGGAAGGGCGCCCCGTCCGGGTGCTGCTCGTCGACGACCAGGTGCTGATGCGCCAGGGACTGGCCAAACTGCTGGAGATCGAGGAGGCGGTCGAGGTCGTCGGCGGCGCCGCCGACGGTGTGGAGGCCCTGGAGGCGCTGGCGACCGCATCGGGGACCGGCGCCTATCCCGACGTCGCCCTGGTGGACGCGCGCATGCCGCGCATGGACGGCGTCGAGCTGATCGCGCACATGGTCCGCGACCACCCGGCGGTCGCGCCGGTGGTACTGACCACCTTCGACGACGACGACTTCATCTTCGGCGGCCTGCGCGCGGGCGCCAAGGGCTACCTGCTCAAGGACACGCCGCCGGAGGAGCTGGTCGCCGCGGTGCTCCGGGCCTCGCGCGGGGAGACGGTGCTGGGCGCGGCCGCCGCCGAACGCCTGGTCGCCGAGGTGCGGGCCGCTCCCCCGGAGGCCCCCGCGGCGCCGGAACCGACGGCGCCGGAGGTCGGCGGCCGCGGGGCCCCGGGCGGCCAGGCGGCGGGCGGGGCGCTGTCCGAGCGCGAGGCCGAGGTGGCGCGCCTGATCGGCGAGGGCGCGACCAACCGGCAGATCGCCCGGCGCCTGTTCATCACCGAGGGCACGGCGAAGAACCATGTCTCCAGCATCCTGCGCAAGCTCGATCTGCGGGACCGGACGCAGCTCGCCGTATGGGTGGGGCGGTCGGGCCTGGGCGGCTGAGGGGACGAACCGGCGGGGCCGACGGGTCTGGCGGAATCCGCCGGCTCAGGTCCGCCCCTCCGCCGAGGACTCCACCGGCTCCAGGACGACGACCGCGGTCTCGTTAGGGCGCCGGGCCGCATGGGCGTCGATGTGCTGCTCCAGCTCGCGCCACCGTCCCCAGAGCCGGTCCCGTTCCTCACCGAGGGCCTCGCGTGCGCGTACCGCGCGCCGGCCGTCGGCGAGCTGGGCCGTGGCCACGGGTGTGGCCTGGAGGTTCAGCCACCAGGCGGGCTCGGGCGCGCCCCAGCCGTTCATGGCGAGTGCCACGAGGTCCGGGCCGTCGTGGAAGTAGGCGAGGATCACGCTCCTGGGGCGGCCTGTGCGGCGGCCGATGGTGGTCAGCCGCATCGTTCCCCAGCGGCCAGGCGCGGGGTGCCAGAGCCCGGACCTGCCGCGGGTGATGCGGTAGAGGGCGCGGTGCCCTTTCCAGAACAGGCGGATGATCCACCTGGGCGGAATCGGTGGGGGCCGCGTACGCCGCTTGGACACGGGGACCTCCCGGTGTCGTGGTGACGCGACGGTATCCCAGGACCGTTCCGCCGACCAGGTGCGGTGGTCGGCCTGTCACCGCCACTGCGCGCCGGGCCGGCGGGGTCGACTGAGACGCCGGGCGAGAACGCCCGACCGGCGTGAGAACCGCACGGCTCGAACGGGACCGAACAACACGATCCCCCATCAGCGATCCGGGGGCTCCACCCTGTGACGGACGTCCCGCGCCGCCCGCAGCGCGGCAAGGGCGACGGCCGGAACCGGTCGCGCCGGGGCGAAAGGAGGCGAGAGGGCGGGCGTCAGCCCGTGCCCCCGGTCCCTCCGGTGGGCTCTCCGGCCGCCTCCTCCCCGTTCCCGCCGCGGCCGGGCCGCTTCGACCGGTCCGCCTGGGCGGTCAGCCGGTCCATCACCTGGCGCAGCAGTTCCGGGTCGGGCTGGGCCAGGCCCGCGATGGAGGACAGGTACAGGCCGTCGCCCACCAGGCGGACGGTCTCGGCCAGCACCGGGTCGTCCAGCTCCTCGTGGAGCAGGCGCGCCCACTCCTCGAAGAAGTAGCGGACCAGGTCGCGCGCCTCGTCGGTCATCGACTCCTTGCTGCGCAGCGCGGCGATGATCGACCAGTACAGCTCCGCCTCGTGCTTGGAGGACGGCAGCGAGGTGCGCAGGAAGGTCCGCACGACGCCCTCGCCGCTCTCCTCGGTCTCGCGGAACTCCTCCTCGGCGCGGTCGGCCAGGCGGCGGATGAGGCCGGTCATCATCGCGGCCTTGGAGGGGAAGTGGTAGAGGAGCCCGCCCTTGGAGACGCCCGCGGCGGCGGCCACGGACTCCAGCGTCACGGCGGAGAGGCCCTCATCGATCAGGATGCCTTCGAGCGCGTCCAGGATCCGGTCGCGCGTGGTACCGGTGCTCACCTTTGACACTGTACCGGCTGGACGGTACTGTACCGTCTGGACGGTTCAGAAGATCGGACGGTGCCGCCCCCGCCCCGCACCGGGGCGCATCCCCCGAGACGGACGGCCGACGGACCGTCGATCGGAATACATAGGATGATCGGCCCGTTTAACCGGCGCACCGCCCGATCACCGCGGCCGCACGCGGCGGCCCGCGACGCACTCGCTCCAACGCGACCACGACCTAGTAGAGGGACCATGACTTCCGCCGTTGCCGGGCCCGGAGCGCCCGACGACACCTCGAACCGGCGGCCCGCCCGGGCCGGCGCCCGCGAATGGGCCGGACTGGCCGTACTCGTCCTTCCCGTCCTGCTCATCGCCGTCGACATGACGGTGCTCGGGTTCGCCGTCCCCTACCTCACCGAGGACCTGCGCCCCACCGGCGGACAGCTGCTGTGGATCGTCGACATCTACGGCTTCGTGCTGGCGGGGCTGCTCATCACCATGGGCTCGCTCGGCGACCGCATCGGGCGCCGCCGCCTGCTGATGATCGGCGCCCTCGGGTTCGGCCTCGCCTCGCTGGCCGCCGCCTTCGCGCCCACGCCCGAGGTGCTCATCGCCGCCCGCGCGCTCCTGGGCATGGCCGGGGCGACGCTGATGCCCTCCACCCTGTCGCTGCTGCGCAACCTGTTCACCGACGACCGCCAGCGCCTGCTCGCCATCGCCATCTGGGCCTCCGGGTTCTCCGCCGGCAGCGCGCTCGGGCCGATCCTGGGCGGCTGGCTGCTGGAGCACTTCCACTGGGGGTCGGTCTTCCTGATCAACCTGCCGGTGATGGCGGTGCTGCTGGTCGCGCTGCCGCTGCTGGTGGGCGAGTCCAAGGACCCGAACCCCGGGCGCCTGGACCCGCTGAGCGTGCTGCTGTCCCTGGCCGCGATGCTGCCCGCCGTCTACGGCGTCAAGAAGCTCGCCGAGCACGGCTGGGACCCGGCGCCCGCCGCGGCGCTCGCCGCCGGCCTGGTGCTGGGCGCGGTGTTCGTGCGCCGGCAGCTGCGGCTGGCGCACCCGCTGATCGACGTCCGCCTGTTCGCGGTGCGCCGGTTCAGCGTGGCGGTGGCCACCAACCTGATGATCGTCTTCTCGATGGTCGCCTCGCTGTTCTTCCTCACCCAGTACCTGCAGCTGGTGCTGGGGCTGAGTCCGGTCACCGCCGGGCTGGTGCTGGTGCCGGGGCTGGCGGTGTCGGTCGCCTCGAGCTTCGTCGCAGTGTCGCTGGCCCGCCGGATGAGCCTGGGGCGGGTGCTGGTGCTGGGCCTGGCGCTGATCGCCGCCGGGTTCTTCCTGGTCACCCAGGCCCCACTGCAGGGCGGCGCGCTGCTGATCGCGGTGGCGTTCCTGCTCATCGGCACCGGCATCGGGCTGGCCGAGACGCTGACCAACGACGCCATCCTCACCGCCGCGCCGCCGGCCCGCGCCGGCGCCGCCTCGGCGATCTCCGAGACCGCCTACGAACTGGGCGGGGCCCTGGGCGTGGCGCTGCTGGGCAGCGTGCTCACCGCCGCCTACCGGATCGGCCTGCCGGACGTGGCCTCGNNGAGGCCGCCCGCCAGACGCTGGGCGGGGCGGTGAGCGCCGCCGAGGGCCTGCCGGGCGGGACGGGGACGGCGCTGCTGGAGGCGGCGCAGTCCGCCTTCCTCGACGGCATGCACCTGACCAGCGCGATCGCCACGGTGATCGTGGTGGCCGCCGCGGTTCAGGCGGGGCTGCTGCTGCGCCGCGACCGCACCCCGGCCTCGGGGGCCGGGTCCGGCTCCGGCTCGGGGGCCGCCGCGTCGGCACCGTCCGCCGACGCGTGAGGGCGCGGCGCCCGCGGGGAGGGCCCCGCGGGCGCCGCGTGCACGGGGACGGCCGGGCCCGGCGGCAGGGCGGCGTCCAGCACCTCCTGGAGCGGGACGGTCCGCGCGAAGGCTGCGAAGTCCCGGGCCAGCAGCGGCTCGGGGGCGTTCTCGGGGACCACGATGCCCACCTCGCGCACCCGCTCGGCCCCCTCGACCGGCAGCACGCGCACGCCCTGCGGGGGCGGCGCCGAGCACAGCCAGGCGTGGGCCACCACGCCGCACCAGTCGCCTTCGGCGACGTGGGTGTACAGGGCGGGCAGCGCGTCGGTCTCCACCTGCACGCTGGGGCGGCCGCCGTTCTCGGCCAGGGCCGCCTCCATCGCCCGCCGCACCCCGCCGTCGCAGGTCATCCCGCACAGCGGGACGCCGGCCAGCTCCTGCCAGGCCACCGAGGCGCGGCCGGTGAACCGGCCGGGGCAGGCCAGCACCACGCCGCGCTCGGCGTAGAGCCGCACCGCGGCCCCGCGCGGGCGCCCGGAGACCGCGCCCAGGTGGGCGACCCCGCAGTCGAGGCTGCCGTCGGCCAGCCCGCGGGCGATGTCCTCGGCCGGCAGCGCGCGCACGCTCAGCCGCACCCGCGGGTGGCGGGTGCCGAAGGGCGCGNGACGGGGGCGGCCGCCGAGGGCAGCACGCCGATGCGCAGCCGCCCGGTGCGGCCCTTGCGCATGGCGCCGACCTCGGCGTCGAGCAGGTCGCGCTCGGCGAGGATGCGGTGGGCCCAGCGCAGCACCCGCTCGCCTTCGGGGGTGAAGCCCTCGAAGCGGTGGCCGCGCCGCACGATGCGGATGTCCAGCTCGGCCTCGAGCTTGCGCAGGGCGGCGGACAGGGCGGGCTGCGACACGTGGCAGGCGCTGGCCGCACGGGCGAAGTGGCGTTCACGGTCCAGGGCGGCCAAGTACTCCAGCTGGCGTATCAGCATCCACGCTCCTCTAGGGGCGAGGCGCCGGGGCCGGACCCAGGGGTTGCCCGGCCCCGGCGCGGAACGGGCGCGCGGTGGCCGACCGCGACGGGTTCAGCGCAACGCGCCCGCCGGTCCCGTCAAAGAGAGACCGATCACACATTCTGCTGTGCCGGAGCGGCCCGCGCCAGACATTCCCGCCGATTCGCCCGCCTTTTCCGGCGGGGCGGAGCGCGGAAGGCGGCGGTCCCCCGGCCTGGCGGTCGGGCGCCGGGTACCCGTCGGTACAGGGGGTGTCGCGACGAAGAGCCCGCGGGTCCCCTCGGTAGCGCTGCCGGGCGGCAGGCCTGCGGCCACCCACCGGAGAAGACGGCGACGGCGCAGGAGGTGCCCCGCTCCGGGCTGCTGACCGGGTGCCGGGCAGTCGGAGTGCAGGGATGAGCGCGGCGACGACGCAGCGCGGCGGTTTCCAGGCCTCGCCGGTCGGCCGCCGGGCTTCTCGCGGTCCGGGCGGGGGCGGCGACGGCACGACTGGTACCCCGCTCGCGGGCCCCGGCTGGCTGACGGGCTGTTGGAGTGCAGGGAGTTGGGCAGCGACGAAAGGGCGCGGCGGTTCCCCGGGGACTCCGGTCGGCTGCCGGCTCGCCGGTGGTCCGGGAAGGAGAAGCGT
>NZ_ANAD01000121.1 GCF_000341245.1 Nocardiopsis halophila DSM 44494 | reverse complement strand
GGGCCTCCGGTCGGCCGCCGGGTCTCTCGCGGTCCGGGCAGGGTGCGCGAGCAGGCCCGGTGCCGCCCGCCCGCGCCCGCGGCGCCCCGCCCGGCCCGACCCGGACACCCCCTGACCAGTGGCCCCCCGCTGACCTGCGGGAATACGCACCGTCATAGGACGAGGCGGGCGGAAGCGCGCGGATCAACGCCCCCTGGCGGCCCCTGAGTGCGATCCCGGCCAGACCAGAACGGGATTCGGTACCGCCGCGCCCGTATTGCCCCTGTTCGTCCGTGTGCAGAGGGAGCGGGGGTGGCGGAGGAGGGGTGGGGCACCCGGTCGTGCCGGGCCTGGTGTCGGCGTCGACCCCTTCCCGGCTACGCA
>NZ_ANAD01000120.1 GCF_000341245.1 Nocardiopsis halophila DSM 44494 | reverse complement strand
CCCGGCGGCCGACCGCCGGTCCCGGGGACCCGCTCGGCCCCGTCGTCGCCGCCCCTCCCCTGTGCCGAAGGGCCCCGCCANGCAGCCCCGAGCGGGGCACCAGCCGTCCCGTCGTCGCTGCTCATCGCCGGTACCGCGAGAGGCCCGCCGCCCGGCCGGGGCCCGCGAGCGGGGCACCGGCTGCGCCGTCGCCGCCCCCTCCCC
>NZ_ANAD01000119.1 GCF_000341245.1 Nocardiopsis halophila DSM 44494 | reverse complement strand
TGTTCCCGGACCGCGAGGGGCCCGGCGGCCGACAGCCGGCCCCGGGGAACCGCCGCGCCCTTTCGTCGCTGCCCAACTCCCTGCACCCCAACGGCCCGTCAGCCGGCCGGGGCCCGCGAGCGGGGCACCTGCCGCTTCGTCGCCGCCACCTTCCCGGACCACCAGCGACCCGGCGGCCGACCGGAGGCCCCGGGGACCCGTCCCTGCTTCATCGCCGCCCCTCGCCGGTACCGCTGAGGTGCCGGCGCCCGATCGAAGAGAGCGAACGGGGCACCAGCCGACCCGTCGCAACCCCCTCCGATCACCAGTCGTACGCCTGTCGCCCAACAGCGCCGCCGAGAGGCCACGACCTTTGCCGCCGCCTCCCGGCCTGCACCGGAAGGGGGCACCGACAGGCAGGAACATGAACCGCCCGCCCCTGCTGGCTGAACGGGCGCAGCGCTACTCGGTCTCCGCGCCCTCTCCGCCTTCCGGCTCCTCACCGGCGGCGGCCTGCTCGTGGTACATGCGGCGGGTCGCGTCGGTGTGCTCGCGCATCAGGCGGGCGGCCTCCTCGCCCTCGCCCGCCTCGATGGCGTCGATGATGCGCGCGTGCTCGTCCCAGGAGTCGCTGCCGCGCCGGGCCGCCACGAGGCCGTGGTACCAGCGCACCCGGCGGGCCACCTGCCCGGCCAGGTCGGCCAGGACCGCGTTGCCCGACAGCTCGGTGATCCGCCGGTGCAGGTCGGCGTTGAGCGCCACCATCTCCTCGGTGTCGCCGCGCTCCAGCCCCTCGCGCCCGGCGCGGCACAGCCGGCGCAGTTCGGCGACGCCCTCCTCGCCGGCGTGCGCGGCGGCCAGCCGCGCCGACTCGCTCTCCAGCAGGCCGCGCACCGCCAGCAGCTGCTCGGCCTCGTCCTCGCTCGGGCGGTGCACGAAGGCCCCGTACCCGGGGCGCAGGTCGACCCAGCCCTCGTTGCTCAGCCGCTGAAGGGCCTCCCGGATGGGCTGGCGGGACACGCCCAGCCGCTCGGCCAGCTCGTTCTCCACCAGGTGCTGGCCCGGTGGCAGCCGCCGCAGCGTGATCAGTTCGAGCAGCGTCTCGTACACGCTCTCGCGCAGCGGAACGGGACGGCGGACCGGGGTGGGCAGCAGGTTCTTATCGAGCGGGCGTGAGGCCATCGTCAATCGAGATTTCCGTCTGTGGTCGCGGCGGTGTCGGCGAGGCCGGGCGGGGTCGCGCTCCTCGGCGTCCTCGTACCCGGCAGTCTAGTGTCGGACCGTCTCGCCCGCCGGACGGGCGGCCGATCGCGGCGCCTCTCTCGGAGCCCCTCTGGGCCCCGGGACGGCGGGGCTCAGCGCGGCAGCCGGACGATCTCGGCGGCCGGCCCCGACCAGTCCGGCGGGATCACCGCGTAGCCGTCGGCGGCGGCCGGGGAGCGCAGGCTCCCAGGTCGATCGTGCCCCACGGGCTCGGCGCCGCCCTCCGTGAGGCGGACCGCGACCAGCCGCGTGTCCCGCGGGTGCGGGTGGACCGGGACCGACAGGTCCGCCCGGTGCGGCACGGCCGCGGCCGGATCCGGCCGCCCGGCCAGTGCCGACAGCAGCGGCGCCAGCAGCGTCACGGCGGCCACGAGCGCCGCCCCCGGGTTCCCGGGCAGGCCCACCACCGCGGGACCCTCCGGCAGCCGGGCCAGCAGCTGGGGGTGGCCGGGGCGGCACTCCACCCCGTCCACCACCGTCTCGGCCCCCAGGTCCGCCAGGGCGGAGCGCAGGTGGTCGGCCGGCCCTTTGGAGGAGGCGCCGCACACGGCCACCGCATCCGCCCCTGTCCCGGCGGCCGAGCGCAGCGCCTCGGCCAGGCCGGTGCGCACGTCGCCCAGGTGCACGGGGGCCTGGGCGCGGGCGCCCGCCCACGCGGCCAGGCCGGGGAGCATGGGCCCGATGGCGTCCCGCACCCGCCCCGGGCCGGGGACGCCGGTGCGCACCACCTCGTCCCCGGTGACCAGGACGGCCAGGAGCGGGCGGCGCACGGGGAGCTCGTCGTGGCCGAGCGAGGAGGCCAGGCCCAGGACGGCGGGGGTGACGGCGGCGCCCTGCTTGAGCACGACGTCGCCGGGCCGGGTGTCCTCTCCGGCGCGGCGCACGTGCCGGTCGGGCTCGGTCTCCCCCGAGACGGTGTCGCCGCCCTCGTCGCGGGCGTGCTCATAGGGCAGGACCGCGGTGGTTCCGGGCGGGGTGGGCGCGCCGGTGGCGATCTCGACGGCGGTTCCGGGCTCCAGCGGGTCCTCCGCGGGCCGTGCCCCGGCGAGGACGCGGCCGGCGACCCGCCAGGGGCCGGGGCCGCGGACGGCGTAGCCGTCCATGGCGGAGGTGTCGCAGTCGGGGATGCCGACGAGGGCGGGGAGGTCGGCGGCGAGCGTGGCGCCCAGGGCCTCGCTCAGGGGGACCCGGTGGACGGTGCCCGGTCCTGTCCGCTCACCGAGTTCCCGTGCCGCAGCGCGCGCTCGGCCCCATCCCGTCGAAGCGCCTTCGCGCTTGACCATCGCCACCCCTGTGCCGCCGCATTCGCCCTGTGCCCACACGCGTCCCTGTATATCCGCGCAGGGAGGCGCGTGGCGCGGCGACCCGCCCTGGACCCGCTCTGCGCCTCCCGGGCACGTCCCGCGAGGCACGACCGACGGAGCCTGACCCGGCGGCACGAGGGGGCCGGGACACCGCGTCACTGGTGAGGGTAACCGTCGACGGATCGGGACATAAGACCCGTCTCCCCCACATCCCCCTATCCCGACAGGAGGGCGCGGCGGGGCGCCTCGGCGGGCCGTGGCGACCGCGCCGGAAACCCTGTGCGACCGCTGATTTGCCACCTGCGGAGATTCCGCTAAAGTTCTAACCGCAGCACGGCGCAGGGCCCACCGGGAAGCCGGAGGGACCGGGGCCGGAAGCGCGCGGACGTGGCTCAGCTGGTAGAGCATCACCTTGCCAAGGTGAGGGTCGCGGGTTCGAATCCCGTCGTCCGCTCGGAGACCGGGGGCTCTCATCCCCCACGAAGGAATCCGGTGGAGTGGCCGAGAGGCGAGGCAGCGGCCTGCAAAGCCGTCGACACGGGTTCAAATCCCGTCTCCACCTCTCATGCATGGAGCACGGGCGGTTAGCTCAGTTGGTTAGAGCGCTACCTTGACACGGTAGAGGTCACAGGTTCGAATCCTGTATCGCCCACCAGCATTCCCGCAGGCCGGGACCGTACAACGGTCCCGGCCTGCGGTCGTTTCCCCGTCGATGGAGACGGCATGGAGACGATCTTCCTCCCCAACGCGCCCCGGCGGATCGCATCGGAACCCTTAGGCGCACTCTCCCAGGGCCGTTTCGTATGCCTGCTCCGCTGACAGGTTCGTCCTGTCAGCCGGGCTGCGCAGGACGCCGAAGTGGGTGCCGCAGACCAAGCTCATCGCCCCCTCCCTCCCCGGGAGCAGGCGCCGACGGCGAACAGACAGGCCCACCCGGGAGGCATTCGGCGGGCCTCCCGGGCGGGCGCGGTGGCCGCACTTCCCCAGGCGGCCGGGGAGCCGCCGCCCCGGGGGTCGGGTGGGGCGGCGGCGGATCGGTGGCGGTGGCTCGCCCGCCGCGCCGCCCGGCACTGCGGCGGGGCATAGGGCGCGGCGGGTGCACTTCCGCGTTCTCGCATGAGGGCCGCCCGCAGGCTCCCCACACCTGCGGGCGGCCGGACTTAATCGGCGTCGTTGTGTTCGAGCCCCGGGAGGACACCGAGGCAGCGCAGCAGGTGGCAGGCGGCGCCTGCGAGCCGCCCTAGCCGATGGAGACAGGCGTGGTGGAGGCCGACGTCGTGCCGGTCGGCGCGCTGGATGAGGTTCGCCCCGAGGACGACAGCCGGGACATCCCCGCCGTCGGAAGTCTCCAGGGGCACCGTGGTCGGTCCGGGGGCGGTGACCGCCACCCCGACCGTGCCGCGATCAGAGTGCCGCTGCACGGCGGTGCCCTCGCCGACGCCGTCCAAGAGGCCGTCGAGCAGGCCGCCCATCAGGACCACCGCCCGGCGAGCGCGGCCTGGACCTTGTCGCGCCCGAGGGTGCGGGCCAACCCCATGAGTGCTTGGACTTCGCGGGCCTCGTGCTCGCGCTGTTCGCGTTCGACCGCGGCCTGGTAGGGCCGGACCCGCGTCCGCGGGGCGCCGGTCAGACGGCGGTCGGCGTCGGCGATCAGCTCGCCGAAGGTGTCCAGGTCGCAGCAGGCCAGGCCGATGCCGTGCCGGGTGTGCTCGGCGGTGAAGAGCAGGCGTTCACCGTCGCTGGTGTAGCCCATGCCCCAGTCGGTGTACCGCAGGGCCAGGTCGACGAAGCGGGCGTAGTCGCCGCCTTCGAGGCGGGGCGGGGCGTAGGTGACGCTCATCGCGGCGCCCCCTGCGGCCCGATGTGGGCGTAGGTCACGGGCATGAGGTGGGCGCCCTGGCGGATGGCGGCGGCCACCGCCCCGGGTCCTGCGGCATCCACGAGCGGCAGCAGGGCGACGACGTGCGCCGCACGCCGGGCCACCAACGCGTTGCGGACCTCCGTGGCACAGGCGCCGGCGGGGTCGGGCGGGGTGAGCGTGTCGCGGATCGCCTCCAGCAGATCACGCGCCGGGGGCTTGAGGGGTCGGGTGCTCATCGCCCGCCACCTCCCGCCACCCGGTAGTTCACGGGCAGCAGCGCCGGGGCGCTGCGCACCGCGCGCGTTCCGGAGTCGAGGTCGCCGTTCCCGGTGATCTGCACCAGCACACCGCAGACGTATTCGGCGCGCCGGGAACGGAGGCGGTCCTGGCACGTGACGTGGGCCAGGTCGGCGGGGCGCGGGACTTCCATGGCGTCCCGGACGGCGTCGAGCAGGTCCGTGACGGCCGGGGGCGTGTCGGCGCTCATGCCGCAACCCCCTCTCCGCTCACGGTGAGGTGGCGGCGGAGCCGACGGTGGGCGCCGCGCGGGCCGGCGACCGTGGCGGTGACGCGCTCTCCGTTGTCGGTCGCCTGCTTGTTCTGTGGCTCACTCAGGCGGTCGGCACGCCAGGAAGTGCGCCGACCGCGCGGTGGTGACGGCGCGGTCAGCGCCAAGAGGCGCATCGAGCGCAAGATCATCATGGGTCCCCCAGGGGGATCGGGCCGCTGGATGAGGGCGGCACTAGGATGAATACCCTCCTATGATGAACTTAGGATTCCGAAGTTTGCAAGAGAGGCGCTGGAATCCGATCAACGGATTCCGAAAGATGCCCGTCTGAGGGGATCCCTCTACGATCGGTCTCATCGTCCTTTGGGAGAAGCAGTTGGCCAGGAGATATAGCCCGACCGTGCGCCGACGCCGCCTGTCGGCCGTCCTACGCGACCTGCGGCACACGTCCGGCAAGACGCTGGAAGAAGCCGCAAAGGAGCTGGAGTGGTCACGGGGGCGACTCGCCCACATGGAGAGCAACAAGTGGACGCGGCCTGACCTGGGAAACATCCGCCAGCTGCTCGATCTGTACGAGGTGACGGACGAGTCCCAGCGGGAAGCGATCCTGACGCTAGCCAGGCAGTCCCGACAGCGAGGCTGGTGGACCAAGTACAGCGACGTCTTCGGCAGCGATACCTATATCGGGTTCGAGTCAGAGGCGTCGGTGATCTCGACGTACCAGCCGATTGTGGTCCCCGGGCTCTTGCAGACCGAAGCCTACGCTGCCGAATCGGTACGCAGCGCTCTTGTCAGCCCCATCGACGAAGGTCAGCGGGTCATCGACGCGCGGATGGCACGGCAGGAGATCCTGACACAGGATGATCCGCCCGCTTTGTGGGTGGTCATTGACGAATCGGTCCTACACCGCATCCCTCAGACCGGCGGTGTCGCTCGGGAGCAGGTGCAACGTCTGATCGATGTGGCGCGTGATCCCTACAACGGGATCACCCTCCAAGTGCTCCCGTACTCGACCGGGCTGCACCCTGGGATCAGCGGTCCGTTCGTGATGCTGGACTTCCCGGGAGAGGCCGACCCGACCATGGTCTACCTGGAGACCCGCCTGTCCAGTCTCTTCCTCGAAGAACCCGATGAAGTCGCTGAGTACAAGCTGATCTTCGATCACCTCAAAGTGGCAGCGAGGTCACAAGGAGAGTCGATCGGATTGATGGAAGACCTAATGGCCGAACTGGAGTGAGGACCGACCGTGTATTCATCCGCTGAGCCTGAGCTGACCTTCCGGAAGAGCAGCTACAGCTCAACCGCCCGGGAATGCGTGGAGGTCGCCAACGCCCCGGGCGTCAACGCTGTCCGCGACACCGAGCATCGTGAGCAGGGCGCGCTGCTGTTCCCCTCGGGAGAGTGGGCCGTGTTTCTGCGGGAGGTTCAGACCGGCCAGCTCTGATATCCCGTGACAGACCGAAGGCCCCGGCCGAAGCCGGGGCCTTGGCGTATTCATCCGGCGCCACTCTACTTAGGCACCTCGCCCAGGTACACCCCGGCGTGCCCGATGTTGGTGTCGGAGGCGCTCAAGCCGTACGAGCCCATGCGCTGATCCGCCGACGTCCTCCAGCAAGGCGACGACCTCCGCCGAGGACATTCCAGCCGACAGCTCCTCGCCCGTAATCGCCGTCCGCGCCGTAGCGGGGGAGCGGTCCATCCTCACGGGCGTGGGGCTCGCCGGGCGCGTGACGCGATCGCAGGGCGGCGCCCCGGTCCATCCCCACGGGCGTGGGGCTCGCCGGAATCGGTGCCGCATCTGGCGGATGGTCGACGGTCCATCCCCACGGGCGTGGGGCTCGCGGAATCCGTGATCGGCCAGGACCTGGTGACCACGGTCCATCCCCACGGGCGTGGGGCTCGCCAGACCTCGACCGGCGGCTGGCGCCACCCAGTCGGTCCATCCCCACGGGCGTGGGGCTCGCAGAGTCCAAAACGGACACGTCCATACGTACTCCGGTCCATCCCCACGGGCGTGGGGCTCGCCGCACACCACCAGAGCCGCCGGACTCGACGTTCGGTCCATCCCCACGGGCGTGGGGCTCGCGGTCTCCCAGTCGGTGACGGCGTGGTCGATGGCGGTCCATCCCCACGGGCGTGGGGCTCGCTTGCCCAGGTCTCTTGCCATTTCCCCCGGGCGCGGTCCATCCCCACGGGCGTGGGGCTCGCGGCCACGGTGGTGTCGCCGGTGCGGGGCGT
>NZ_ANAD01000118.1 GCF_000341245.1 Nocardiopsis halophila DSM 44494 | reverse complement strand
CGGTCCATCCCCACGGGCGTGGGGCTCGCCCCGCCGTGCCGCCCGTGCTCGGCTGGACCGTCGGTCCATCCCCACGGGCGTGGGGCTCGCACCTCCTCGGACACCGGGATGAGGGTCGCGACCGGTCCATCCCCACGGGCGTGGGGCTCGCTCCTCAAGGTCGGCGCGGTCGTAGCCGCGGGCCGGTCCATCCCCACGGGCGTGGGGCTCGCGCATGGCGCATCCGCTCCGGGAACCGCCCCACCGGTCCATCCCCACGGGCGTGGGGCTCGCTTGCGCTCCATGAAGTCCATGTCGTCCTGGGTCGGTCCATCCCCACGGGCGTGGGGCTCGCCAGGCGGTCGATGTCGGCGCGGGCCTGGGCCGCGGTCCATCCCCACGGGCGTGGGGCTCGCCCGGACTACCCGGGGCACTGGCTGCGGCAGGACGGTCCATCCCCACGGGCGTGGGGCTCGCGCGCCTGACCCGAAGGATCAGTTCGTCGTCGACGGTCCATCCCCACGGGCGTGGGGCTCGCACGGCCGCAGAGGAGGCCCCCGACGGCTTCGTCGGTCCATCCCCACGGGCGTGGGGCTCGCGCGGGGACGGCGGCGAGACCGCCCGATGGACGCGGTCCATCCCCACGGGCGTGGGGCTCGCGACACCCCCGGCTACTACGCGGTCTCCTGCGACGGTCCATCCCCACGGGCGTGGGGCTCGCACTTGTCCACCTGCGAGAACTTAGGGCGTTACCATTTCTTTATCGAAAATCAGCCCCTCACCAAGGGGGTAGGTAGTCACTCGACTACTCTTCGCATTCATCAATCCTTCACCATCCCTCAGGAACAGGCCATCCACCGGACTCATCCTCCATGTCGCGATGCTCCTCCGGATTCATCTGGATGAGCTGGAGGCCCTCGTAGTCGATGACCTCCCGGCGCTGGGGGCCGGCCGTGCGGACGAGGAATCGCTGTTCAGTGTCCGTGGGATGGATGCACACCGCCGACCCCTCCCCCAGTGAGGCACTGACCACCTCCCACAGTTCCTCACGCACACGGGCCGAGAGGGTTCCCACGTAGAGCCCCGCCCTGGGTTCGATCATCCAACGGCTCAGCGCGCCTCGAACACGAGGGGGAACGGCCGCAGTCGCGATGACCACCATGTTCGCCACGCCACTCCCCCTCAGGCCACGTCGTCGCCGTAGTTGGTGCCGCCCGGAACACTGCCCTTGTCGGGGTCCCAGAGTTCGACCAGCCGCACGGACTCCTCTTCTTCCTCCTCCTCGTCCTCGTCCCGGACCGGACGGTCAGGGTCGAGCAGCCATTGCAGGTCTCGGACCATCCGTGGGAGGCGGCGGTAGAGGCGGAAATCCTCCCGG
>NZ_ANAD01000117.1 GCF_000341245.1 Nocardiopsis halophila DSM 44494 | reverse complement strand
CGGGGTCGACCAGCCATTGCAGGTCTCGGACCATCCGTGGGAGGCGGCGGTAGAGGCGGAAATCCTCCCGGAGCCTGCGGCGGGCTTCGCCCTCCGGGTTGGACGAGCGTGCCAGGGAGAACGCGAGGGGAACGGTGACCTCGGCCTTGTACAGGTCGGCGATGTCATAGACCAGCGACTGCTGCTTACCGGAGTGCACGAACCCCAGCGCCGGCGAGCACCCCAGGTGACTGATGACGGCGTGGGCGAGCCCGTACAAGGCCGCGCTGGCCGCGGACAACCCCTGGTTCACCGGATCCTGGTCGTCCCAGTCCTCGGGGTCATAGCTGCGCTTGAACGGCTTCAGGCCGTGGCGCTGCGCGAGCGCCCGATACAGGGCCTTCATGCGCTGGCCCTCGATTCCGCGCATACGTTCGAGAGGTGTCCCCGGGGCGATGTCCTCCCGGAAGCGCAACTCGTACATGCGCCGGGCGACCTCCAGTCGCGCCTTGGGGTCGGACCAGGCCTGTACCTGCCGCTCCAGCCAGTAGGTGGAGCGGTCGGTGGGCTGGAGCGTCCCGTAGCAGCGGACGCCGCCCGACCCCGTGGCGATCACGGTGGTGCCGTGCCGCATGAAGGTCGACAGAGCCCGCTGCGTGATGGAGGTCCCCGGCCCGAGAAGCACACAGGCCAGCGACGCCGTAGGCAGATAGGTGCGCTGAAGGTCGCCGTCCTCGGGCTCGACCACCGCGCAGACGCCGGTGTCGGTCTGTTCGACGCGGGCGATGTCGATGTAGAGGAAGGCCAAGCCATCGGAAACTCGCGGCAGCATCGCGAGGGTCGGTGAGGCGAGCTTGCGGCGCGCCCCCGAGGAGTAGTCGCTACTCATCGGCCCCTCCCAGCAGCGCCAGACTGAGCAGACCGCACCCGTGGGACTTGCCACCCCGCGAGCCTCCATTACGCGGAGACGGCAGGGGCCAGGCTGATCAGACCGCACCCATAGGCCTTCGCCCGTCCGAGCCCCGAGCGGACGGCTTCGGCGAAGGCGTCGGCGTCGGTCACCACCAGCCGGCCGTCGTACTGTGCGGCCGACACCGTGATCTTGTTCCGCCCGTCGGAGGAGGACTTGTACCCGATCTTCGGAGGCAAGGGGGTCACGTCCACCGCCATCGCCCCGTCCGAGGTCGCGGGGATCACGAACCCGTTCTGCTCCCCCTTGCGGGCTATCCAGCCGAGCCGGCTCTTCTCATCGTGCAGTGCCACACGCCGGCCGCGATCGGCCTTCGGGTCATTCGGGTCCCGCACGACGCGCGTGGGATTGGCGGTGCACCGGAAGTGGAGCGTGCGACCCGGGGTGATCGCGGAGAACACGCTGTCCATCTCCCTGGTCTCCGCGGGGACGGCCAGGTAGTCGGACGGCAGGTCCCCCCAATTCGGTTCGAGGGCGCTCTGCACCAGCAGCACGTGGCCGGAATCGGTCCTGTCCAGGCGCCACAGCAGCCCGTTCTCCTGCCGCGCCGACCCGCCGGACACGACCTCAGGGAAGACCGACATGAGGGTGCGGTGCATGTGCTGCACGTCGGCGAGGTCACGTCGGTAGTCGCGCGAGCGGAGACTGGGGCGGAGTCGGCTCAGGTACATCATGCGGCTCCTCCCTCCCTCGATCCAGGAATCGGAACATGGCATACGCGCACGTACCGCTGCCGGAACTCGCGATTGCCCGACTCGAACGTCACGGGTACGTCGTAGCGTGCCTCGGCATCGGTGTGCTCGGCGGGGACCTCCACCACGGCGCGCAGGAGCGGATCGGTCTCCGCCCCGCCCCGGAGCTCTCGGTCCTCCTCCTGCCAGGGGTGCTCCCGAAGGGCCTCCTCCAGGGTGCCCTCCGGGCGGATCCCCGTTCCGAGCCCCCGCTCCTCGGCAATGATCAGCGGGGAGGCGGGCACGTGGGCCCTGCGGCCGAAGAACAGGGGCCAGTGCGGCCGACGGACGGCCGCGGCCAATCGCTCCAGGAAGCCGAGCTCCCCTTGCAGCAGGACGAGAAAGAGCGCATCGGCCAGGTAGTAGCGGTGGCTCACGACATTGCGGTGGCCGGTCCCCCGGGTCGTCGGAACGTCGGTGGTCACCTGGTAGTCGCGCTCGACGATGCCCTCGCGGTCGACCCGCACGGCCATGCGCAGGGACGCGAGATCCGCGAGGCGCTCCCGGTCGGTGCGCTCGACCCCCGCCGCGGACCCCAGCAGACCCACCACCCCCGATTTGGTCGGCTCCTGTGCCGTGTCTCGGTGGGTGAAACGCGAACGCACGCCCCAGGACTGCATCGGCGCGTCGAAGCGCAGCGCGAGCACTGCGTCAGCCACGGACAGCCCCTCCCAGGACGGCTTCGGTGAACTCGGGGAGGTTCCCGACCTGCTCCCCCTTCGGGACATGGAGCCCGTCGAGGTCACCGGACAGGGACGCCATCGCGACCGTGCGGATCTCCTCATCGCCGTAGAAGCTCCGCAGGCGGGTGAAGTGCTGCCACATCCGCTCCGTCGACGTGCCCATGACCCCCTTACCGGGCACCGGGTCGAGGAAGGCGTTGGCGAGGTTCCAGGTTCCGCTGTCGCGGACGACCGCCAGAAGCGTGTCGGGCATGGTGAGGGCCGCCATGGAATTCTGCTTGCCGCTGGGGACGGCCCGGATGAACGCGTTGAGCCAGGCACTGACGGCCCGCTTCAGCAGGTCCTCGTCGTCCCCGTCCAGCTTCGCTTCCTTGCCGAAGAGGTTGTGCCGCAGCTGGCCGGTGTCCAGGTTGGCGTAGCGGTAGTAGCACGCCGCGTTGAAGTCGACCGTGCCCATCATGTCCGCGCCGGCCTCGTCGTCGGGCTTGAGGTCGTCCACGGCCGTGTAGAAGTCGAACTCGCTCGCGACCGAGTGGGTGGAGAGGGCGTGGGCGACCTGGGAGGCCGCGTCGACGTTGAAGTCCTTGTTGTCGGCGACCATGCGCCCGAAGAGGGCGATGTCGACCGCACGGCGAGCGTCGAGGATCCTGTCGGCGACCTTTTTCGCTTCGTCGGTCGCCTTCTTCTTTTTCGGCGCCCCCTTGCTGTTCTGCTCCTTCTTGCGGGCCTCGGCATCCGTGAGCAGCCTCTCGCGGTGGTCCCGGCAGAACGCGGCGAGGTCATCGACGGCCCCGGTCCCGACGAAGAGCAGGTACTCGGTCAGGTCGTTGGTGTCGAGTCCGAAGCCCATCTGCTGAAGGGCCTCGCGTACGATCGTGTGCTCCTCTTCGCCAGGCTCGCCGTCCCCGGGCGTCAGCTCCTTCGCCGCTTTGAGCAGCAATCGCTTGGTCCTCCAGGCGGTCTCGCCCTTGGCGAGGCCGACCTCGGGAAAGAGGGAACGCGCGGCCTTCTTGAGGCTTTGGCTGGAGACACGTCCCCGCAGTGCTCCGCCAAAGGTGACGGTCTTGGGCTGGCCGAGGTCGTCCCGGTTCAGGTTGCTCGTCGGGAACGACTGGAGGAGGTGCAGCTCGATGATCATGGCGGTCAGGTCGCTTCCTTCGTGCTGGGGGGCTGGCTCACGTACATCTGGCGGCGGAAGTCCCGCGCCCAGTCCAGACGGACGGTGCGCGCCTTCTCCTCGTCACCGCCGCGGAGACGGATCAGGTCCCAGAGGAGCCGCTCGTAGTCGAGCGGTCGGGCCACGGGAGCAGTCGCGATGAGACGCACCGATTGGCGCAGGTAGTGCTCCAAGGCCCCGTTCTCGTTGGAACCGATCAGCTGGCGCACACGGGCGTCCGCGGCGGAGGGCGATCCTGTCTCGGCGAGGGCCGCGCACAGTCGCCATCGCCGCTTCGGATCGGTCTCGCCGTCAGGGTGGAGCGCGAAGAGGCCTGCGAGCAGAAGGCAGGAGGGTTCGTGCGCCCTGGGAACCCCGCACGGCAGGAGAATCTCGTATACGTCTCCGACGAACCGCTCGTCGCTGAGACTGCGCCGGAGCCGCGCCCGTTGTCGCCGGGCCTGTGCGACTGCGTGCCGGTCCGATGAGTGCAGCTTCCGCCCTAGTCGGTAAAGCTTGTGAACGAACTCCCGGTGGGGGGACTCCGGTTTCTGGTTCTCCACGACTCCGTCTTTCACCCGATGTACTGGTCGATCTCGTGCTTGTACACGTCGGACGCGTTGTTCAGGTTCGAGCGCGCGATCATCTCCACCTTGGCCACGGTGAGGATCTGGCGGGGTACCCCTCCCGGGAAGCGGTCGAGCCACGTGTGAAGAGCATCGTCGGCCGTGCTCCGCACGTTCTCCCCCCACTCGTTGAACAGTCGGCGGAGTTCGTCCTGGGCACCGGGGTCGTCCGCCTCTCTGTGCGCGACCAAATCCCCGACGTCGTGCAGGAGGCGCGCGAACCCGGTCTCGAGGAACGGCCAGTACCGCTCCGCTAGGAAACTCCAGTGCTTGTGGGGCTCGAACTTGGCGCGGAGCTCCTCCCGGTAGGTGCGCAGCATCTGTTGGAGCCCCTTACCGACCTCATCGGCGAGCTTCACCGCCTGACCGAAGAGCGGTTTCAGCCCCCAGCCGCGGTCCTGCGCCACCAGGAGGGCCAGCTTGATGGGAAGGGCCTCTTCCGACCAGTACTCGACCGCGCCGGGGTTGGACATGAGCTTCTGGCCGAACACTCGCAGAGTGACCTCTTTAGTCATGCTGAGCCTGTCGTGCTCGACATGCGTGGCCACGTCTTCCACTGTCACGGGCCTCCCGTGCTCGTTCTGGCCGGGGTTGAGGAGGTCGTCGGCATGGCGCCACACTCCGCGCAGCATCTCCAGCTGCACCGGGACGGTGGTCGCCTGCCGCGCGCCGCTCTTGCGGAAGGCCGCCATGGCCTCCGAGGTCAGGTGCTCCTTGTCGAGCTGTTCGCCCGGCGATATCACGACGCCGTCCACATGCGGGACGCCGTCCTTTTCCACCCCGTGGAGAAGGACGTTGCGCGAAGGCAGGGTGAGCAACCGCGTCCATCCGCGCGGTCGCGCGTTCTCGTCGGGTTCGAGAGAGAGGGGGCGATCCCGCTCCCAGACCGGGCAGTCACCGGGGTCGCCCAAGCCGAGCGGCAGTCCCTTGCCGGGGTCATAGATGACCGCGTTCAGCATCAAGGTCTCCCACAGGGTCGCCCCCTCAAGGAGGACAGTGCCGAAGAAGTTGCCGTGGGCGGGTTTGGCGCTCTTGCGGCCCGGCGCCTTGTAGAAGGTCTTGATGCCCCCGGTGTCGAAGGCCTGGATCGCCATCAGCCAGCGTGCGGCCACATCCGCAGCCAGCACCGGCCGGTCGGTGTCCACTGTGTGGTCGAAAAGGGTGGTGTTGTTGCCCGTGGCCCGATGAAGGATCAGCTGGCCGGCCGGTTTGGGCTGCACCTGGGACAGACCGGGACACTGGAAGAAGGGACGCTCCCCTCCGAGGAGCCAAAAGGCGTTCCGGTGCTCCTGTTCGTACTGGGTCAGACAGGTGATGCACGGCCCTTTGTTCCAAAGCGCGGCCCAATGTTCACCACCGGCCGGCCCCTGAAAGACCCGGTGCAGGAACGCGAGCAGCAACCGGTGAAGGGCGGCCGTCACCACAGGCGACTCGCCCCGGACGCACCGCAGTTCGCGCGCCTTCCGGAACACATCACTGAGACCGAGCAGTGTCGACTCGCCCGATTTCGTGACCACAGGAATCCAGGGCTCGTCGAGCAGGCTGTAATACCCAGGGGACACAGACCACTCCGAGGGGGTAGGGGGGCTCCGACTCTAGCTGTTCATGGAGACAAGAAACCACGAAAGCGGGGAAATAGTCTCATTAGCCTCTATTGGGGTCATTTATGATATTCGCCTTGATCGGGACCTTCGCCCCTGACTCCGTGTCCCACCTGGTGCCGCTGAGCCTGCTCGTGCCCGAGGGCCGACGGACGGTCGGGCATCGACACCGCCTCCATCGGCGCGGGCACGACCGGACCCGGCCGTGCGTCTTCACCTGCTGAAAGACACGGAGGAACACCGCACGAGCGGACCACGACGTTCGGCGGACCCGCCGACGTCACCGCCCTCTGCTCTCGGTGAAACGGTCCGGTCCGGACGACCGACGGGTCCGGCCCGCCGGGGCCCGCCGCATCGTCAGGCGGTCGATCATCGCCGCTTCGCCGAGCATCGGCACGAGGACTTCGCGGCCGTCGGCCTCCTCCCTCTCCAGTGCCTGCTCGTGCCGCTGTTGCGCCACATGCCAGGCACGCTCCCATCCCTCCTCGACGAGAGACTCCGAGCTCACATAGAGACGGTGGATCTGCTTGCCGATCTCGGACATGGGGTCCCACTCGCCGGCTCGAAGGACCTGCTGCAGAAGCATGCGGGTACGCCCGAGGATCCAAGGCCGGTAAACGGTGGTGACGTGCGCGGTGAAGACCAGGCTCGTCCGTTTCGAAGGCGGCCTGGCCGCGCGCTCGGCGGGATCGACGTCGGCGACGTACAGGGTGGGCCTGGCCAGATGGGAAGGACGACCACGACGGTCGTGACGGTGCAGCCGACCGGCCCGCTGAAAGAGCAGGTCGATCGGGCACAAGTCCGAGACCAGCACGTCCGCGTCGAGGTCCATCCCGTGCTCAAGCACCTGCGTCCCCACCACGACCGCATGGCGGCTCTCGGGTGACGTCTTCCCGATGTGCGCGTCGATGTGCCGCTTGATCTCCCTGCGCTCCGCTCCCTGGTGCTCACCGTCGAAGTGGACCACTGCAGGAGGATTCGCGACGTCGGCGAGACGGGCCCTCAGCTCGTCACGGACGCGTTTCGCCCGGTCCTTCGTGTTGAGCACGACCAAGGCCGTTCCGGCCTCCCCCACGAGGTCCGCCACCCGGGCCGCGATCTCCGAGGGAGCGTCCCCGAGGTGTTCGACCTGGACAGGGCCTCGGTCCCGGGCGAACGACGAAGGATCGACCTCGAAGGCGCCGGCCGGATCCGGGCTCCATTGCACGTTCCACGTCCCCGGGGAGGTCACGGAAGCGGCCTCGGGGTCCACCGGACGCGATTCGGCACCCGCATGCCAATGCTCGATCAGCTCGGCTCGCTGGTCCGCGGGCAGAGTCGCCGACATCAGGACCACCGGGGCTCCCAACCGGCCGCAGAACCACAGGAGCTGCTTGATGATGCGGCCGGTGTAGGAGTCGTAGGCGTGCACCTCGTCGATCACCACGACCTTGTTGCTGAGTGCCGCCATACCGAGGAAGTTGTGGCCTCCCCGGATCACCGCCTTGACCGCCTGGTCGACGGTGCCCACACCGATGGGGAAGGCCAGCCCCTTCTTCCTGGTGAACCACTCCCAGGGGTCCTGAGACCCTTCCTCCGTCCCCGCGTCGTCCTCGGCACCGACACCGCTCGGGGTGATCGTGGCCGAAGACCCGGCCGCCTCGTCCTTTCTGGCCTGCTTCTGCTCCTTCGCCGCGCCCGAGTAGACGAGGTTGACCTCGAGATCGGAGCCGGTCCCCTTGAGCAGGTCCTGTACATCGTCGTAGGCCTGCCTGCTGAGCTCTTTGGTCGGCGTCGAGTAGTAGAGTCCGCCCAGCCCCAGCCGGTGCACGAGCCGCGCCGCCGCCTGGAGTCCGGCCTTGGTCTTGCCCTCACCGGTGGGCGCCTCTATCACCAGCACGCCCGGCTCCTCGCAGGACTCGACCGCCTCCTCCACCCTCCGCTGCAGGGGGAAGGGCGGTGATCCGTCACCGAAGATCTGCGTGAAACCGGTGCGTTCACCCGGGGTCCATGCCCGCCATCCGACCGAGCGCAGAGCCTCCTGTGCCCGCTCCGCGGCGCGGATGCGATAGGCCTCCAGCGACTCCGGTTCCTCCTCGTACGGGAAGAACCTCGTGTCGGAGGCAACCCAGTCGGAGATCGTCGTGAGGCCCGCCAGCCCGACCAGCCCCATCTGGGACGGCACTCGCACCTCGGGCCATCGGGCGTCTCCGAAGTCCAGCCCTCCGAGCGCAGCGACCCTGCGGACCATGGCGGACCGTCCCTGCCGCCACTGCCCGTCACCGATGTCCTTCTTGTGCCGGCCTCCCCTCGGCCGGCTCAGGCTCCTGATCTCGCCCGCCGAAGGGATGTACCCATGGTGCCCGGCCAGAACTTGACTGAGCACGATCCTGTCGGACGTGTGGACTCCGAGCTCGTGGAGCATTCCATCGAGGTGCACCCCCGTGGTCAGTCCATGCTTGGTGTCAAGGTTCGCCAGCTTTCGCGCGGGCGCACAGACCTCCAAGAGCCGGTGCTCGCTCTCAGGAAAGCGCTTCTGAGCGACTTCTAGGACCAGGGACTGGAACGCAGGTGAATACTTTCCCAGGTCATGCAGGCCGCACAGCAGAGACACCCATTGCTCGGCGCTCCCTGCCAGCGGCGAGAACACGCGCTCCAGTTCCTCCCGCACCTTCGGACCGAGGAAGAGGCCGTAGAGGAGACGGGAGACTTCCATCGTGTCGATCAGATGGCAGATAAGCGGATGGACTCCCTCTTTGGAACTTTTCGCCCACGGCGTCAACAGCAGGTCGTCATCGGACGCGGCCACACACACTCACCTCTCCGCAATCGGTACAGAAGAGTGGCACGTATCAAAGCTCTCGGCACCGACAATCCCAGCACGGTTGCGGGCGGCCGGACCGGGCCTCGGGCGAAAGCACCGGTCTTCCTGAGGCGCGGATCGTCGCACCCCTGGGGCCACCGCCAAGGGAGCGAGAGAGATGGAAGGTGGCAGGAGGCGCGGTGCCCTCCTGGCGGTCCTGCTTGACGGTGACCGCTCGGCGCAGGAGGGACGGACGTCGACCGCCGCGGGGTGCGCGGGGCCGTCGTCGGGCTTGACCGTTGCCTAGACTCGGTAGTGACGCGACATGTCGCGTCATGGAACGTGCCGACGAATGCTTGCATGTACGAGGTGAGCGCATTGGCCAACCTGCAGCGCCTGCTCCGCCAGGCCTTCAGCTTCATTCGGCGGAACCCCGACAAGGCGAACCGGCACCTGCGCACTGCCGGTGACACCGTGAAGAAGCGCACCGGCGGCAAGTACGACCGGCACATCGACAAGGCCATCGGCCAGGCGTCGAAGCTCTTCGGCAAGCAGGGCGGCCGCCCGGGAGGCGGCGCTCCGCAGGACCGCGACCCGCGGTACGGGTCCGACGGCTCGGCGCCGAAGGAGCGTCCCGACGGCCCCGATCACCGGCGCGACTACTGATCGCGTCTCCGGCATCTGAAGTCCGCTTCGTGAGTGCCGGGTCCACATCCCCCGGCACTCCAGCGCGCGGCCCCTCCCCTCGGGAGGGGCCGCTCGTCGCATGGCCGACGACGATCGCCCGAACTCGGGCCGGAGCTCCCCGGTGCAGCTTCGGCACAGCGTCCTACGGCAGCACCCCTGGCAACGCCCGCGAGAAGCCCTTCGGGCCCTCGCGCGAGGGCCCGATGCGGCGGTCGTTGGTCCCCTCGAAACCGGATTCACCGGCCGCAACGCCGGAGAGCCGCCGGGGGGGCAGTCGGCCGGTCGCCCGTAGGGGCCCGGCTCCGAATCAGCGGGTGAGGGAGCGGAGTGAGTACTCCCGATGGCCCCCAGACTGGGTGGGGCGATCCGATGCAGATGAGGTGACCATGGAACGCACTCCCTTCCGCGCTCTCGCCGCCGGGGCGATGGCCGCCGTGGTCGCGCTGAGCGGGTGCGGGGCGCAGGGCGGGAACGGAGGTGAGGGCCCGGACGGTTCCTCTCCTGCGGAGGGGGCCGGGGCCGGCGACGGCGATTCCGGCGGGGGCACCCCCGAGGCCCTGGACTTCACCGCGCCCACCGTCGACGGCGGCGAGATCGACGGCGCCGACCTGCACGGCAAGCCGGTCGTGCTGTGGTTCTGGGCGCCCTGGTGCACCATCTGCCGCGGCGAGGCGCCCTCGGTGATGGACGCCGCCGAGCGCTATGACGGCGAGGTGGAGTTCATCGGCGTCGCCGGCAACGGCGCGACCGACGAGATGAAGGAGTTCGTGGACTCCACGGACACCGGCGGGATGCGGCACATCATCGACGAGGACGGTTCCATCTGGTCCGGCTTCGAGGTGACGATCCAGCCCTCCTTCTCCTTCCTGCGCGAGTCGGGCACCTTCCTGACCTACTCCGGGAAGATCAGCGAGGAGGACCTGGACCAGCGCATCTCCGAAGAGGTGCTCGGCTGAGCATGGACCAGGCCCCTTTCGCGATCGCGCTGGCCGCCGGAATGCTGGCGGTCCTCAACCCCTGCGGCTTCGCCCTGCTGCCCGGCTATGTGGCCATGCTGGTGGCCGAGGAGCCCGACGCACCCGGTGGAACGGACGGGCCCGACTCTCCGGGCAGAAAGGCGCCCCTGAGCCGCGCCCTGGGGCGGGCGCTGGCCACCACAGCTGCCATGACCAGCGGCTTCATCGCGGTCTTCGGCCTGTTCGCCCTCATCGCCGTGCCACTCGCGCTGTCACTGGAGCGCTACCTGCCCTGGGTGACCGTGGCCATCGGTCTGCTGCTGGCCGCCCTGGGGGTGTGGCTGCTGGCCGGGCGATCGCTGTCGGTGCCCGCCGTCCGGGCCCCCTCCCCCGGGCGCCCCGCCCGGTCGGTGCGCTGGGCCGCGGCCTACGGCACCGCCTACGCCACCGCATCCTTCTCCTGCACCGTGGCCCCCTTCCTCGCGGTCATGGCCAGCGCCACGACCACCGGGGGCGCGGCAGGGGCCGTCGGCGTCTTCGCCGCCTACGCCGCCGGCATGGCCCTGGTGGTCGCCGTGCTCACCATCGGCACCGCCCTGGCCAGACAGGGCATCGCCGCCCGCATGCGCCGCGCCCTGCCCTACATCAACCGCGCGAGCGGAGTCCTGCTGCTCCTGGCCGGCGCCTACGTCGCCTACTACGGCTGGTACGAGGTGCAGGTGCTCTCCGGCAAGGACGCCCAGAACCCGGTGATCGACGCCGCCACCACGGTGCAGGCCGAACTCGCCCGCGCCTTGCAAGCGCTCGGCCCCGGCCCCCTGCTCGCTGCCCTCGCGCTCCTCATCGCGGTCACCGGCGCCACCGCCCTCGTGCCTTCGCGGACCGGAGGGAAGGACGGGCGGTACCGGTAGAGGTTCTCCGAGGTCGACAAGGCCGCCGGGCCCGTCGCCTGGCCGAGCTGACCGTCCCCCGCACCGGATGCCGGCATGGCCTCCTCTTCCTTCGCTTCCTTGCGGCGGTCGCGCGCCGGACGAGGTGACGGACCGCCTCAGGCAGGACCGGACAGGGCACCGTCCCTGGCACGATGGTCCGACCGGCACAGACCGGCACCGACGACCGGCACGGGCCGCCACCGACCACGACAGGACCTCCATGAGTGCACGATTCCGAGTGCTGGACCTGCTTCCGACGCCCATGGGCGACATCAGTCTGCGCCGCAGGCACGACCCGGCGCTCGGATACGAGGTGCACGAGATCAAGCTCGGTGACGAGTTCCTGATGTCCAGCGCCTTCACCGCGGCCGAAGAGGAGATGTCCCGCCTCGCGCTGGCCGAACCCGCCCTGCCCGATGAGGGGGTCCGCGTCGCGGTCGGCGGGCTCGGGCTCGGGTTCACGGCGCAGACCGCCCTGGCCGACGAGCGCGTCGCCGAACTCGTGGTGGTCGAGACCCTCGGGCCGGTCATCGAGTGGCACCGCGAAGGGCTCATCCCCGCGGGCGCGACCTTGTCCGCCGATGACCGCTGCTCGTTCGCGCACGGCGACTTCTTCGCCATCGCGCGCGGAGACGAGGACCTGGCCGCGCTCAAGCCGCCCGAAGGGGGCCCGTTCCACGCGGTCCTCCTGGACATCGACCACTCGCCGAGCCACGTGCTCAACCCGGCGCACGCCGCCTTCTACACTGCCGACGGCCTGCGCGCCTTCGCCGGGCGGATGCTCACCGGCGAAGGGGTTTTCGCCCTGTGGTCCAACGACGCCCCAGATGAAGAGTTCACCTCTCTGCTGTCCCAGGTCTTCGCCTCCGCGCGCGCTGAAGAGGTGCGCTTCCCCAACCCGCTCCAGGGTGGGGAGTCCTCCAACACCGTGTACGTGGCGACCGGGCCCATGAACACGGACGCATAGGCCGGGCGCCCCCGGGCGGCGGGCGGGTCCCCTGTCGCCCGGAGTTCCGTGCTCCGCGCCCTTGCCGTACGGGCCAGGTCACCCGAGCGGTCAACCCGTCGGCCGTGCAGGACGTCATCTGGATAAGAGCCAGCGGCTTCTCAGGAAGCCGCCGATCGGACCCCAGGAGACGCCATGCCGCTCCCGTCCTCGGCCCGGCCCCGCGCCGGGCGCGCCTTACTCACCGCCGCAGCCGTGCCGGCGCTGCTGCTCACCGCAACGGCCGCCGCAGGTGCGACGGCCGGATCGAACGATCAGGCCGGGCAGAGCGGGCCAGCCGGGCAGACCGCGGATTCCGCGTCCGGCCCCGAGACCCACCGCATCGCCACCACCACACTCGGCTCGGACCTGAAAATCGCCCTGACCGCGCACCGTTCCGGGGAGTACGAGGCGATCGTCGAACTCATCGCCTTCCGCCACGGGAAGGACGGTTGGAGGCCGGTCGACCGCGCCCCCGTCGGCGACACCTGGTTCTGGTACCCCCTCACCGGCAAGGGCGCCGTCTGCGAACTGACCGTCACCAACCGGCCGGAAGGCGACCCGAGCGCCACCGTCAGCCTCCTACAGACTCCCTCGCTGGGCTGCTCAGAGCCCTACACCGTCCCCATCGACGCTTAAGCCCCGGCGCCTCCGTGGCCGACGCGCACACTGCGGCCCCCTGCCGGGACCCGATGGTCCGGCAGGGGGCCGAATGGTCGCCGTCCCCGAGGGCGCCTCAGCGCCGGTCGGTGCTCACGGTCGTGCCCTCCTGATCGGCGGAGGGTTCCGCCTCTGGGGCGGAGCCGTCCCCGGCACCGCCCCCGGCATCACCGTCCGCGTGCCCGGCGGAGTGGCGCCGCTCCAGAGCGGACCCCTCCACGTCGATGTCGGGAAGCAGCCGGTCGAGCCACTTGGGCAGCCACCACGCCGCGTCCCCGGCCAGGTGCATGAGCGCCGGGATCAGCACCATCCGCACCACGAATGCGTCGAGCAGCACGCCGAACGCCAGGGCGAACCCGATCGAGCTGATCATCGCCGTCTCGGAGAAGATGAACCCGCCGAAGACCGAGATCATGATGATCGCCGCGGCGGTGACCACCGCGCGCCCGGCCCGCAGCCCCTGCACCACGGCGAACCGCGCCGGCGCCTTGTGCACGTAGGCCTCGCGCATGCCGGTGCCGATGAACAGCATGTAGTCCATGGCCAGGCCGAACAGGATGCCCACCAGCAGCGTCGGCAGGAAGTTCAGCACCGGCCCCTGGTTCTCCAGGCCGATCAGCCCGCCGAGCCATCCCCACTGGTAGGCCGCGACCACGCCGCCGAGCGCGGCGAAGAAGGAGAGGATGAAGCCCAGCGTCGCCACGACCGGCACGAACAGCGAGCGGAACACCAGCAGCAGGATGACCAGCGACAGGCCGATGACCACCGTGAGGTAGCCGGGGAGCGCCTCGCTCAGCGTCTCGGAGATGTCGATGTTCCCGCTGGCCATGCCCGCCACCCCGAGCGGCCCGGTGCCCCGGATCGGCTCCGTGTCGCGCAGCGTGTGCACCAGCTCCTCGGTGGAGGCGCTGCTGGGCCCCTCCTCCGGCACGACCTGGAAGATGGCCAGGGTGGAGTCGTCGTTGGTGTCGATGGGCGCGACCGCGGAGACGCCGTCGGTCGCGTAGATCTCCTCGGCGACCTGGAACTCGTAGTCGGAGGCCTTGTCCTCGGCGGCTTCCTCGTCCGGACCGCCCGGCAGGTCGGCCGCCACCAGGAGCGGGCCGTTCTGCCCCTCACCGAACTCCTCGGCGATGGCGGTGTAGGCGCGGTGCTGGGTCGACTCGGCCGGCTCGGAGGAGCCGTCCGGCATGCCCAGGCGCAGGTCGAGGGCGGGAAGGGCGATGACGCCGAGCGCGGCCACGGCCGCCACGGCGCGCCCGATGGCGCCCCAGGCCGACATCGGGCGCGGCGCGGCGGCGCGCTCGGCCCCCGCGGCACCGTCCCCGCTCTCGCCGGACGCCGCGCCGGCGCCGTCCGCACCGCCTCCGGCACGGGCGGCCCGCTCACGGCGGGACAGGACGCGCTCGCCGATCAGCGACAGCAGCGCCGGGACCAGGGTGATCGCGACCAGCACCGCGACCACGATGGCGATGGCGCCCACGCTGCCCATGAGTCCGAGGAACCCGATGCCGGTCATGTTCAGGCCCAGCAGCGCGATCAGCACGGTGGCCCCGGCGAAGACCACCGCGTTGCCCGCGGTGCCGTTGGCCAGGCCGATGGACTCGGCGACGCCGACGCCCTGCTTGAGCTGGCGCCGGTGCCGGTTGACGATGAACAGCGCGTAGTCGATGCCCACGGCCAGGCCGAGCATCAGGCCCAGGATCGGAGTGATCGAGGCCATCTGGACCACCCCGGACAGCGACATGGCGACCATGGTGGCGATGCCGACGCCGACCAGGGCGGTCAGGATCGGCAGCCCGGCGCCGACCAGGGTGCCCAGCATGACCACCAGCACGATCGCGGCGACGACCAGGCCGACGGCCTCGGCCGGGCCGAAGAGGTGGGGCAGGGTCATCGCGATGTCGTTGGCGAAGTCCACGGTGGCGCCGTCGACGGGGTCGTCCTCGAAGACCGCCATGACGGCGTCCTTGGTCTCCTGGGGCACCTCCTCCTGGGCCTGGGTGAAGGAGACGTTGACCAGAGCGGTGGCGCCGTCCTCGGAGACCGTGCGGATGCCGGAGGACATCTCCATCATGGCCTCGCCCTGTTCGAGGGCCTCGGCCTCCTCGTCCAACCGCTCCCGGCCGGCGTCGATCTCGGCCTGCTGGGCGTCCAGCCCCTCTTCCAGCTGCCCGAGCATGCCGGAGGCCTCGGCCTCCTCACGCCCCTCGTCGAGCTGCTCCTGGCCGTCCTCGAGCTCGGCGCGGCCCTCCTCGAGCTGCTCGCGCCCCTCCTCCAGCTGGGCCTTCCGATCGGCCCGCTCCTCCTCGGTGGCGAAGGGGTCGATCGCGTCCTCGACGCCGGAGACCTCGGAGGCCTCCTCGACGCGCTGGGAGATCGCCTCCTTCTGGTCCTCGGTGAAGGCCGAGCCGTCGTCGGTGCGGTAGACGACGGTGCCCGCGCCGCCGCCCATCCCGTCGAACTCCTCGGACAGCCGCTGGTTCACCTCGTCGGTGGGCGTGCCGGGGATGGAGAAACTCTCTTCGAGCTCGCCGGAGAACAGGGCGAACGCGGCCCCGGCGGCCATCATGACCGCGAGCCAGAGGGCGATCACGGTCTTGGGCAGGCGCGCCGCGGCGCGCCCGATTCTGTAGAGGAACTCAGCCATGGGTCACCTGCAGTCGGTGGGCGGTGGAAGGCGCGCGGTCAGGACGCGCCGGGGGCGGTGGCGCCGGGGGCGAACCCGGAGCGGACGGTGGAGGCCATGCGGACGAGCAGCCCGTCCCAGACGCGCCGGGACTCCTCGGTGTCGGCGCCTCCGGTGGCCGCCTCCCAGTGCTCGATGGCCACCAGGCAGCCGCCGACGAACGCGCCGCACGCCAGGTCCGCGGCGAAGGGGTCGGCGTCGGGCCGGTGGCGCCGCAGGGTCGCCGCCAGGCGCGTGTTCAGGTCGGTGAAGGCCCGCTCGAAGAGCATCGCCTGCCGGGGGCCGGGCTCGTGGGCGTCCCCGCCGAGGATGCGCTTGAGCCGGGTGACGACCTCGACCAGGTCGCCGCCGCGCACCGCGGCGACCAGCCGGTCGAACAGGCCCGCCTCCGCCGCGGCGCCCGCGTCCTCGGAGGCGAGCGCGGCGTCGATGCCGTCGACGATGGACTCCAGCTCCCGGCTGAGCACCTCCAGGACGACCTCGTCCAGAGAGCCGAAGTGGTTGAAGACCGTGCGCCGGGAGACGTCGGCGCGCTCGGCCAGCCGGTCGACTCCGAAGTGCGCGCCGTCGGTCTCGTGCATCAGCGCCGAGGCCGCTCCGACGATCGCCCGCCGGTGCCGCGCCTTCAACGCCTCGCGCCGGTCCCCCCGCGCGGACCCCTGCTGCTCCTGCATACCCGCCAGATTAGGGTGCCGGATGCACTGAGTGCAACGACGCACTGAGTGCATCCGGTCACGCCCGCACCTCCGTCGGCGGCGAGATCCCAGCCGCCGCACTGCGTCACCACGCCGCCACAACTTCCTTACCGGCACGACACGAACCCGCTGGTCACCGCCGCCCGAGGTCGGCGATTTCCGGAAACCCCTTATTGTCGGTCTGACAAAATGTCAGACTCCTCCCATGTCCGACGAAGACTGGCGACCACCGGCCGTCCTGCTCGCCGTGGACCTGGTGATTCTGACCCTGCGCTCATCGCGGCTCCACGTGCTGCTCGTCGAACGCGGAATCGAGCCGCACCGGGGAGAGCAGGCCCTGCCCGGCGGGTTCTTGAACAACGCGGGCGAGGACATCGCGGCCGCCGCCGAGCGCGAACTGCGCGAGGAGGCCGACCTCGACGCCTCCCACCTGCACCTGGAACAGCTGGGCACCTACGGCGCCCCGGACCGCGACCCGCGGGGGCGCGTGGTCTCCGTGGCCTACCTCGCCATCGCGCCCCGCCTCCCCCGCCCGCTGGCCGGAACCGATGCGGCGGCGGCCGCCTGGAGGCCGGTGGAGGACGTCGACACAGGCCGGCCGAAGCTCGCCTTCGACCACGAGCGGATCCTCGCCGACGGTCTGGAACGGGCCCGGAGCAAGCTGGAGCACTCCTCGCTCGCCACCGCCTTCTGCGACGAGACCTTCACGATCTCCGAGCTCCAGCAGGTCTACGAGGCCGTCTGGGGCGTCCGGCTGGACCAGCGGAACTTCTACCGGAAGGTGCAGGCCGTCAAGGGCTTCATCCTCCCCGCCGGCACGAGCCGCCGCACGACCGGAGGGCGCCCCGCCCGACTGTTCCGCGCCGGGCCGCGGACCGACCTGCACCCCCCGCTGGTGCGGGCCGAACCTCCGCACGAGGGCCCTTCGACCCCCGACCGACGACCGGCGAGGAGATGAGATGACCGACGGCCTGGTGGTGGTCCTCACCGCCTTCAACCTGGAGTACGAGGCCGTCCGCCGACGGCTCGTCGACCCGCGCCTGCACCGCCACGAGAAGGGCACCCGGTTCGAGGTCGGCGGCCTGCCGAGAAAGCCCGGCCGGGTGGCGCTCGGACTCACCGGCAAGGGCAACCACCCGGCGGCGGTTCTGGCCGAGCGCGCGATGCAGCGGTTCAGCCCGGACGCCCTGCTGTTCGTGGGGGTCGCCGGGGCCCTGTGGGACGCCACGCCCCTCGGGGACGTGGTGATGGCGACGCAGGTGTACGCCTACCACGGCGGGACCAGCGAGGACGACGGCCTCATGGCGCGCCCCCGCGCCTGGGAGGCCCCGCACGAGATCAGCCAGATCGGCTCCCACCTCGCCCGCACCGGGGCGTGGCGGGATGCGCCCGGCCCCGGCGAGCGCACGCCGAACGTCCATTTCGCCCCGATCGCCGCCGGCGAGATCGTCCAGAATTCCCGGATTTCCCGCGAAGCGCAGTGGATCCGAGAAAAATACAACGATGCGCTCGCCATCGAGATGGAGGCTGCGGGGGTCGCCCAGGCCGGCCACCTCAACGGGGCCCCCGTGGCGATCGTCCGGGGCATCAGCGACCGCGCCGACGGCGGAAAGACCACGGACGACGACCGCACGTGGCAGCCGGGGGCCGCCGCGAACGCGGCGGCGTTCGCCATCGGGCTGGCCGAAGAACTCATCGAGAATCGGGAGCACACCGCCATGCAGTCGGAAACCCCCTTCCGGAACGGCACCACCGTCAACAACAACTCCTCGGGCACCGTGGGGATCCAGGCCGGAACCGTGTCCGGGACCACCCACGTGTACATGGCCGCGGCGGCGCCCGAGCACGGCGCCCCCGACCTGGCCGCACGGCTCTCAGCCGTCCGCGGCCGACTTGCGGACCAGCGCGCGGCCGGGGCCCTCGACACGGCCACCCACGGCGCGGCCGACGCCGAACTGGACCTGGCCGACCGGGCCCTCCGGGACGGCGAGCCGAGCGGGAACGGCCCCGTCCTCCTCCCTCTCAAGAGGCTGCGCGGCCTGGTCGGCGGCGTCGCGGACCTGGAGACGAGCGTGGACGAGCTCATCGCGGCCGCACGGGGGACCGCGTGAACGGCCCCGGGAGCCCGAACACGCCCCCGTACACGACCACGAACAGGGCGGAGTTCGGGGCGAGTGTCGGCATGCAGGCCGGGAGCATCCACGACTCGACGGTGTACATGGTCCAGCCCGACGACCCGCCGTCCCGCAGGTACGAGGTCGGCCTGCGCTACCTGAACAACGGGGTTCCCCGGCGCGCGCTCGAACTGATCGACGAGGCGATCGCGAAGGGCCACGACGGCCCCGAGGTCCGCTTCCACTGGGCGCTGGCCATGCTCAGCGGGCGCTCCTACCGCGATCTGACGACCGTCGAGCACGGTCGGCTGAGCGAACTGAGGCAGGACGTGTGCTCTTTCCGGGCCGACGACTGGACACAGGGCTCGGAGGCCATCTGCGACCTGCTGTCCTGCCTGGAAGGGCGGGAGGGGGACGCGAGCCTGGCGTTCAAGAGGCTCAACGCGCTCCCGTCCGCCCAGCGTGACAAGATCATCCGCCACCTCGACCTCGTACTCACCGGGGGGATGAAGGCCTCGCTGTGGGCGGAATCGTGCCAGGCCGCGCGGGAGGGCCGCCTGGACGGCGACCGCCGCGGGCGGGTGTGGGCCTACTTCCACCCCGAGCCGGCGGGCGCCCGGGCCCGGCGGCCGGTCGGCGCGCCACTGACGTGGACCGGGTTCGTCGGGTCCACCCCCTCCAGTGCCGTCCTCGTCCTGGCGGTCGGCTCCATCATCGTGACCGCCCTGTTCAGCCGCTCTGTGGCCGCGATCGTGTCGCTGCCGCTGTTCGGCGCCGCGGTGTACTTCGGCGCCGTGCAGGGCCTGCAGTGGTACCGGCGGGTCAGGTGGATCCGCCTGAAGGACTCCGAGCACCTCCAGCAGCGGTTCCGGCCCTACGCCCCCGGCAAGGGGTTCGCCAACCAGGTCGACCACGCCTTCACCCACTATTTCGCCACGTACCGTCCGCACTTGTGGTCGAGCGAGCAGTGGCTGGCCACGACCGCCGGGATCCGGAGCACACTGCGCGACGAGGTCGTCGAGATCTACCGGGAGAGCGGGACCGCGTCCGAGAGCGTCCGCTGGCTCATCCGCTTCATGGCCCGCGACGTCCGGGCCCGCTGGGTCTCGGGCACGCTTCTCGAACACCGGGAGCGGTACAAGGTCGCCCATCGGACGCGGCTCTCGTTCGCCGCCGCGTGCGCCGGGGCGGCCGTGACAGGGCTCGTGCTGCTGGGGACGGCCGTGGTCGCCGCTCCCGTCCTGGTCACGCTCGCCTCGATCACCGCGGTCGTCGCCGGGGCGCTCTGCGTCCCCACGGCCCTGAACCACTGCTTCTGGCATTGGGCCCACCACGAGGACAGGCGCCTGCGCGAGCGGACCCTGGCCGAGCGCGAGGCGGAGTACCGGCGCTGGAAGGGGAAGCTGGACGCGCTGCGGCCCTCCGAAGAGCAGATGGAGGAATGGCTTCGCTGCGACAGGACGCTCATCCTGGACCGCGCGCTGAAGCACTACAGGCTGGGCTGGCACGACATCCTCGCCCACTGCTTCCTGCAGACCCCGCACCAGCCCTGCAAGCAAGCGCGGACCATGGGCGGCCCTTGGCGCTACTCCCGCTACGTGGTCACGGTCTTCCTGGTGACCAAGGACGGGGTGCGCGAGGTCAGCGTCGAGCTCGACTTCGAGAACGCCGAGTTCGGGAACGAGGAGCGCCGGAACTTCCGCTTCGACGCGGTCTCCTCGGTCCACGTCGAGCAGACGTCCGGCTACGGCTACGTGCTGAGCCTGACCCTGATGAACGGGGCTCCGCGCAGCATCACCATCATCGAACCGGCGACGGAGGAGTCAATGGTGGAGGAGGACCAGGAGAAGATCTCCCGGCTCAATCTCGACTCGTCCGGTTTCACACCCACGCTGAGGATCCTCGAGGGGATCGCGGCCGACGGGAAGAACTGGATCGAGCGTGATCAGCGGCCGAGCGGAACCGGGTACCTGCGCTCCGAGGAGATGCTGGACTGATCCCTCCAGCCCCTCCAGCCGATGGCCCCGGCCCCGGACGCGCTCGGGGGCCGGGGCCGGATTCGGGTCATCGGATGCGCGCCCCCGTGGCCTGGCGCCTCCGGTCGGACACGAAGATTCTCCGCTCCCCCCGTTGACGCGTGGAGCGGGAAGGCTTAAATTCCACGGAAAGCGCTTTCTGCGCCCGGCCCTCCCACCAGGCGACCGCTCCCCCACGACACACGGCCCGCCCGGACCCGACGCCGCCGACGACCGCAGTGCCGCAGAGACGGCGCTGAAGCGGCGGCCGGACCCTTCGAACGGAAAGCGCTTTCTCTCGTGCGGGCGGCCCCGGCGCCGCCCGCCGGCCCCGCAGTAGGAGACAAGGAGGCACCCCCCATGTCACCCGCACGCACCCCGCAGAGCCCCCGCCGCCGGTCCGCCGCCCTGGCCGTACCGGCGGCCGGCGCCCTGGCCGCCGGCCTGCTCGGCGCGCCCCCGGCGGCCGCCGACCCGGCCGTGGCCGCGGACGCCCCGGTCGGGTACGCCTCGATGAACGGCGGCACCACGGGCGGCTTCGGCGCCGGCACCGTCCACGAGTACGTGCTCAGCGAGTACTGGCCCGGCAGCGGCCACGGCAGCCCCGGCAACGCCCTGTACGAGCTGCTCAAGGAGCACCGCGGCAAGAGCGGCGTGGGACTGGTCGTCTACATCGACGAGACGGTCTCGGCCGACGGCTTCGACCAGAGCAAGATGGACGTCAAGGACCTGGAGAACGTCTCGCTCCTGGGCGTCGGCGGCCGAGGCGAGTTCGACGGCGTCGGCATCAACGTCCGCAACGCCCACAACGTCGTCGTGCGCAACCTGGAGATCCACCACATCGACCAGGGCGAGAAGGACGGCATCGGCGTCCAGGCGGACAGCTCCAACGTCTGGCTCGACCACAACGAGATCTACAACGAGTTCCAGGGCGCCGACAAGGACCACTACGACGGGCTGATCGACATCAAGAACGGCTCGGAGTACATCACGGTCTCCTGGAACCACCTGCACGACTCCTGGAAGACGATGCTGACCGCGAGCAGCGACAGCGAGGACGCGGCCTCGGACAAGATCACCTACATGAACAACCACTTCGAGAACGTCAATTCGCGCGTCCCCCTCATCCGCCGCTCCGACGTGCACATGCTCAACAACTACTTCGAGGACATCGCGTCCTCGGCGATCAACGCCCGCATGGGCGCGCACGTGCTCGTCGAGGGCAACTACTTCGAGAGCACCGGGTCGGGCACGGTCGACGGCCACGCCGGACAGATCCAGGGCCCGGTCGGCTGGTGGTACGGAAGCGACGAGACCGGCTACTGGAACCTGGTGGACAACGCCTACGAGGACAGCCCGCACGAGCACCTGGAGTCGACCACCGGCTTCACCGTCCCCTACTCCTACGACGCCCTCGGCCCCGAAGAGGCCCGGGCGCAGGCCGAGCAGAACGCCGGGACCGGCGTCATCGACGTGACGCCCTGACCGCCGCGCCGACGGCACGGTGAGCGCGCGGGCCCTTCCCCCCTCTCCGAAGGGCCCGCGCACCGAGGCGGCGGGGCGGTTCCGGCCGCCCCGCCGTCCGGCGGGCGCCGCGAGTTGACCAGCGCCCGCCGGCACGGAATCGTCGGGCCCGACCACCTTCCCCCCTCACCGTGGAGCCCTGGATGAGCGATTCCGCTTCCCCGGCCATCGACCCGCAGGTCCCGCACTCCGCCCGCGTGTGGAACTACTGGCTGGGCGGCAAGGACAACTACCCGGCCGACCGCGCCGCCGGTGACGAGGTCCTGGCCCGCATCCCCGACATCCCGGACGGCGCCCGCGCCGAGCGCGCCTTCCTGATCCGGGCCGTCCGCCACCTGGTCCGCGAGGCGGGCATCCGGCAGTTCCTGGACATCGGCACCGGCCTGCCGACGATGAACAACACGCACGAGGTGGCCCAGGGCCTCGCGCCCGAGTCGCGGATCGTCTACGTCGACAACGACCCGCTCGTGATGGCGCACGCCCGCGCGCTCCTGGACAGCTCTCCCGAGGGCGCGACGGACTACATCGAGGCCGATCTGCGCGACCCCGCGACGATCCTCGACGCGAGCGCCGCGACGCTGGACTTCGACCGGCCGATCGGGCTGATGCTGCTCGGCGTGGTCAACCACATCATGGACACCGAGGAGTCGTACCGGCTCGTCTCCCGGCTCGTCGGCGCCCTCCCGCCCGGGAGCCACCTGGTGCTGACCCACTCCACCGCCGAGATCCACGGCGAGCCGATGCTCCAGGTGATGCGCGAGATGAACGAGCGCGGGGGCACCCCCATCACGGCCCGCGGGCGCGCGGAGATCGAGGGCTACTTCAGCGGGACCGAGCTGCTGGAGCCGGGCGTGGTCTCCTGCTCCCTCTGGCGGCCCGAGGAGGCCGAGGTCGGGGCGGTGTCCGAGGTGTACCTGTTCGGCGGCGTGGGCCGGGTGGGCTGAGCGCCCGGCGCCGCGGACGAGGGCCCCGGCTCAGAGCGTGCAGGTGCAGGGCGGGGAGGTCGCGGCGGTCACGGCGGCCGCCCCGAAGGTCAGCGCGGGCGGGGTGAAGAGCAGCACGGCGGCGGCCGCGGCGGCCAGGACGCGCCGCGCGGCACCGCCGCCCCGGGAGGGGCCGAGCAGCCGCCGCGCCCGCTGCACCGGGCAGGCGCCGTCGGCGGCCAGCGCCTGCGGGGCGCGCCCTGCCGGCGCCGCGGGGACCGCCATCGCCCCCAGGGCGTGCAGCAGCGGGGCCGCGCCCTCCGCCCGGACGGCGCGGTCGTCGGCGGCCCACTCCACCAGCACCGGGACCTCGCGGGCGGCCGCGCGCAGCAGCGGGACGCCGGGGAAGGCGGCGTCGAGCAGCCGCGCCCAGGCCACCAGCAGGTGGTGGCGGCCGCGCAGGTGCGCCTGCTCGTGGGCGAGGACGGCGCGCATCTGCCGGGCGGACAGGGCCTCCAGCGTGCCCCGGGTGACCACCACGCCGGAGCCGGGGACGCAGTAGGCGTCCGGCCGCTCGGCCTCGACCAGCCACACCCGCAGCCCGCCGACGGTGCGGCGCCGGGCCCCGGAGACCAGGCCGCGCCGGTGTTCGCGGCGCCGGCGGGCGGCGTCCCGGCCGCGGCGCAGCGTCACCCACCAGAACCGGGCGCCGGCCAGCGCCGCGGCGGCCGCGAGCACGCCGAACCAGGTGGCGGCGCCGTTGGCGCGCACCGCCTGCAGCAGGGTGACGCAGGCGGTGACGAAGCCCTTCAGGCCGGGGCCCATCACCTCGGCGGCCAGCATGGCCACCAGGGCGCCGCAGGTGAGCAGCCATGCAGTGGTGGCCAGGGTCCACTGGGCCAGCATCGCGCCGGGGCCCAGGCCGCCCGCGCGCCCGACCCGGTCGAGCAGGGCCGGCCCGGCGCAGGCGAGCAGCAGCGCGGCGGCCAGGGCGGCCGCGGCGGCGGTCACGCGTCCTCCTCGCGGGGCACGTCGGCCAGCAGGGAGCGCAGCACGTCGACGTCCTCGGGGGACATCTCGTCGACGAACCGGAGCAGGGTGGTGCGCGGGTCGCCGCTGTCGGTGAGCGCGCCGTGCATGCGCCGGGCGGCGTAGACGGAGCGGTCGCGGAGCGGCCGGTAGAACCAGACCCGGCCGGTGCGCCGCCGGTCCACCCAGCCCTTGCGCCGCAGGTTCTCCAGCACGGTGGAGATGGTGGTGTAGGCGGGCGTGCGCCCGGGCAGCGCCTCGACGGCCTGGCGGACGCTCATCTCCTCACCCGTGTCCCAGAGCAGGTCGAGAACGGCCGCCTCCAAGGGGCCCAGCCCGGAGTCCTCCATCGGTCGCCGCCTCCTTTCCTCTCCTGCAATACCTAACAGACCCCGCGCCGGAGCGCGCTACCGCCGGCCCGGCCTCCCGACCGACCGGCGCCGAGGCCTTCGGGAGCCGTGCGGCCTCCGGGACCGGAGGCTTCGCGGCTCCGGACAGCCCCATGAGGAGGGCACCTGAGAGGGAACGGGGCTCTCCCCTGCCGGACACGTCGACCAGGGATCGGGCGTCCGGATCTGCATACTCTATGGACCCGCAGCGGGTCGGGCTCAGAAGGCGAAGCGAGAGAGGCGGGTTCACCCGTTCGGGAACGACCACGGGCGCCGAGGACCCGACCTGCCCTGCGGGTACTGCCCGATCTCACCGTGAGGACGCCCTCCTTCGTCATGTGCTCGGCAGAGCGGCGAAGGCGTCGCCCGGGCCGTCGGAGGCGACCGGGAGGAGTGCGGTCCCGTCGGACGCCGCCGCCACGGGGACCGACCAGTTCCCTTCTCCCAGGGATGCGCCGTCGCGCATTCTCACGGCCCGGATCCCGTCCTCGCCCTCGACGCCGGAACCGTCGGCGTCCTCAGGGGTCGGGTTCCCCGTCGACATGTACAGCACCCCTCCCACGATCGCCTCCGGCCTCTCACCGGGCTCGCGGTCCCGGCTCCATAGCCGACGGGGGTCGTCGGCGACCGCGATCAGGACCCCGCCGCCGTCCGGGGCCGCCCCGGCGACCACCGCCCCGCCCTCCTGTGTGCCGAGGAGGCGCGGCTCCTCGTCCGTGCCGAGCTCCGCCAGCCGTCGGCCGGTGCGCAGGTCGTGCACGGTGGTCCCGACGGTCTCGCCGTCCTGGCGCCACTCCAGCAGGACCGCCCCGCTCGCGTCGGTCTCCGGGCGCGGCCCGGGAGCGGGTACGGCGGCCGGTGCATGGGACGGCGGGGCGAGGCCGGCCCCGCTCCAGAGCCGCTGTCCGGTGGCGGTGTCCACCGCGTGCAGCCTCCCGTCCCGCTCGGTGAGCAGGGTGCCCTGGTATTCGTGCAGGACGGTGCCGCCCTCGCTCTCGTCGGCGGCCACCGCTCCGGTGGAGGGGTCCAGGGCCGCCTTCGGCCCGTCTGCGGCGCCCATGACCGACCCGGCCGAGGCGCCGAACACCAGGCCGGGCCCGACGAGCGTGCCGGGGACCTCGACCGGCCCCCAGACCAGCGTCCCCGCACCGGGCCGGTAGGCCGCCGCCGTGGTCCGGGCGGCGAACCCGCCGCCGTCCGGGTCGGCGTCGCTGTCGAGCACCACGACCAGGTCGCCCCCGTCGGCGTCCCGGGTGGCCGCGAACGCGGTGCAGCTGGGGTTGCGGTCGAGCGACCACCGCGTGGTCCCGTCCGGCCCGATCCCGAGGAAGACGAGGTCGCCGCCGCTCTCCTCGGGCATGACCGGCCCGACGAACCCGTCGCCGGCGGCCTTGGGCGGCGCGGAGAACGGCGCCGCCCACGCGGGCCGGGGGTCCAGCGGGGGCGGGACGTCCGCGGCCGGGACCGAGGGCGCCGGGCCCGGCGGATCGTCCCGCGCCTCGGCGTCGGCCGCATCCCGCGGGCCCGGTCCCGCGCAGGCGGAGAGCAGCAGCAGCGCGGCCGCCCCGGCGGCGGACGGCCGTCCCGGGCACCGGCCCGGCCGTCCGTCCGAGCGCCGGGTCACGGCTCCGGCTCCCCGGTGGGCGCCCCGGCCCGGGCCGGCTTGTCCCCGTCGGCGTCGGCGTCGGCGCTCCGGGCACGGCGGATGCGCCGGGCCCGGGCGGCGGCCACCCCCAGCAGCGCGAGGGCGAGGACTCCCAGGGCGATCAGGTCGGCCGTCCCGTCCAGGCCCGCGAGCGGCTTCTGGATCCGGTAGGCGGCGTCCTCCAGCGCGCCGACCCCGGGCAGCCCGGTCATCGACGCCGTCCCGTCGTATACGAGGAACAGCACCCCGATGGCGATGAACAGGAGCCCGGAGGCAAGGCTGGTGGTGTGCAGCCGGACCCGGCCCAGGGTCAGCGGACGCCCGCGCAGCCACCGCTTCGACCCCAGGTCGAAGCGGTCCCACAGCAGCGCGAGGAGGAACAGCGGCAGCGCCATGCCCAGCGCGTAGCAGGCCAGCAGGACCCCTCCGCGCAGGGGGCCGCCGGTGGCGGCGACGGTGAGCACCGCCCCCAGGATCGGGCCGGAGCAGAACCCCGCCAGTCCGTAGACCGCCCCCAGTCCGAACACCGGCAGCGCACCGCTGCGCCCGGAGAAGCGGCCCTGGAGGCGGGCCAGCGGGCCGATGGAGACGCCCAGGCCGAGGAGCTGGGCGGCGCCCAGGGCGATGATCGCCCACCCCGCCACGGCGACCAGCATCTCCCGGTTGCCGTAGAAGAACCCGGAGACGTAGGCCGAGCCGGCCCCCAGCGGGACCAGGGTGGTGCACAGGCCGGCGTAGAACACGGCGGTGCGGGCCAGCAGGCCGACGGGGTCGCGGAAGGCGTAGGCGAAGAACGAGGGCAGGAGCAGCGCGCTGCACGGGCTGAGCAGCGCCAGCAGCCCTCCGAGCAGCGCCGCGAGGTAACCGACGTCCACCGGTCAGCCCTCCTCGGACCGCGCGTCGTCCAGGGCCCGGTCGATGGTGTCGGTGAAGACCTCCAGCGGCTGGGCCCCCATGACGGGGTTGCCGTCGACCAGGAACGCGGGCGTGCCGGTGACCCCGACGCCCCGGCCCTCGGCGAAGTCCTCCTCGACCTCGGCGGCCAGGTCCTCGCGCTCCAGGTCCTCGGCGAACCGGCCGGTGTCCAGGCCCAGGTCGGCCGCGACGGCGGTGAGCTCGCCGCCGATGTCCTCGGGGGCGGTGCCCTCCAGCTCGTCGTGGGCGGCGTAGACGGCCTCGTGGTACTCCCAGAAGGCGTCCTGTTCGGCGGCGGCGCGGGCGCCCACGGCCATGATGCGCGAGGTCTCGCCCTTGTAGGGGAACTCGCGCCACTCGATGCGCAGGTCGCCCTCCTCGACGTAGCGCTCCACCAGCTCGGGCTGGGTCTCCTGCACCCAGGTGGCGCAGAACGGGCACTGGAAGTCGGAGTAGGCGATCAGGACGACGGGGGCGTCGGGGTCGCCGAGCGCGGTCGGGTCGTCGGCGTCCCGGCGGGCCAGGGACTCGCCCAGCTCCTTCAGCCCTTCGGCGTTCCCGGAGGCGGCGGAGGGGGCCGACCCGTCGGCGGCACCGGTGCCCGACTCCTCCTCCCCGCCCACCAGGCGGACGGCGACGCCGACCACGATCACCAGCACCACGGCGGCGCTGAGCAGCAGCGGCCAGAGCACTCCGGGTTCCTGTCGGGCGGGCTTCTGAGGCGGCATGGGTCTCCTCGCGGGGGCGCGTCGGGCTGTCTTCTATGCACCATAGAAGATCCTCTATGCTACATAGAAGTTCCATGCCGGCCGCCGCCCAGCGGGGTGGGGCGCCGCACACCGACCTGCACACCGACCCCCCTGGACGTGAGGAGCGCCCGTCCCCATGCAGATCCGCCCCAGGCAGGACGGCCCGATGCGGCACTGGACGAGGAGGCGGTGGGTCACGGCCGCCGGCGGCACCGCAGCCGCGCTGGTCGTGCTGGGGGTTCCGGCCGTGCTGATCCCGAACGGCCTGTTCACGCGGGAGATCGAGCCGACGTGGTGGTCCTATCCGGCGTGGGTGGCGACCGCCGTCCTCTCAGGGCTGCTGCTGGCCACCTACGTGCGGACCGAGACGCAGGAGGCACCCTCGCCCTCCCCAGGGCGCAAGGGCCTGGGCGGAACCGTGCTCGCCTGGTTCGCCATCGGGTGCCCGGTCTGCAACAAGCTCGTGCTGCTGGCCGTGGGGGCGTCCGGGGCGATGAACTGGTTCGCCCCGTTGCAGCCGGCCCTGGCGGTCGCGGGACTGGGCCTGCTGGCCGCCGCCCTGCGCACCCGGCTGAGGACTCTGAAGGCGTGCAGGGTCGACAGGCCGGTCTGAACACCGGTCCGACAGGCGGGGCCCGCACCGGTCGCCTGCACAGGGGCGCCTGGCACGCCGAACTCTCCCGGACTTACGCTTGCCCCCACTCGCGGCATCCGCGCCGTCCAGGCTCAGAGGAGGCAAGGTGAGCGCAGACCCCGGCGAACACGCCACGGCCGTCCCGTTCCAGGAGCGGTACCTGGAGGACTACACCGTCGGCGAGACCGGCGAGTTCGGCGAGGCGGCCGTGACCGAGGAGGAGATCGTCGCGTTCGCCGAGCGCTTCGACCCGCAGTCCTTCCATGTGGACCCGGTATCCGCCGCCGAGGGACCTTTCGGCGGGCTGATCGCCAGCGGCTGGCACACCGCCGCGCTGATGATGCGGCTCTACACCGACCACTACCTGTCCCCCAGGGCCAGCCTCGGCGGGCCGGGCGTGGACGAGCTGCGCTGGACCGAGCCGGTGCGTCCGGGGGACAGGCTCACCCTGCGCACCGAGGTCCTGGAGAGCCGCCTGTCGTCCTCCAAACCCGACCGTGGCCTGCTCCGCACCCGGGTGGAGTTGCACGACCAGGACGGACGACGGGTGTTCCACGCCATCGTGCTGAACATCCTGCGCACCCGCCCGGAATGACCATGCCCCTCCGGGTGGACCGGATGCTCCTATGGATGTCAGTCCAGGACCGCCCGGGCGCCGGCGTGGCGGTCCTCGCGTGCGGTGCGGATGTGCAGGTCCACGCCCTCAGGTGTCGGATCGCCGCAGGCCATCACCCGTTCGCCGGCGTAGACCGGCCTGTGCAGGCGGTAGGAGTAGGAGCGCACCCGCCGCTCCGGGGCGTTGTCCCGGACGAGGTCCAGCATGAGCAGCGCCAGAAGCGGCCCGTGCACGAGCAGGCCCGGATGGTTCGCCTCGTCGACGGTGTAGGGCAGGTCGTAGTGGATTCGGTGGGGGTTGGCCGTCAGAGCGCTCACCTGGAACAGCAGGACCGGATCGGTGGGCAGGGTCAGGGACCACGGGCCGTCCGCGGCCGGGGCCTCCTCCGGGCCGCAGGGCCGCACGCCGGGCGTCGGCACGCGGCCCGACCGGTAGACGATCTCCTGCTCCTCGACGGCGCACAGCCGCCCGCCCTGGCGCAGCTCGCGGCGCTCGGTCACGAAGAGCAGGTCTCCGCTGCGGCCCTGCTTCGGTGTCACGGCGGCCAGGCCGCTGGTGCACTGCGCCGGTTCGCCGACGACCAGCGGCGCCTCCACGGTGAGCCGGCCGCCGGCGAACATGCGGTGCCGGTCGGGGATGGGAGGCAGCAGGCGGCCGTTCTCAAGGTGCCCGTCCTCCCCCAGCTCCGAACGGCGCGGCCAGTGCAGGAAGTAGAGCCAGTGCCACAGCGGCGGGAGCGGGTCCCCCGCCCTGGCCACGGGTGCGGGCCGGTCCAGCGCGGCGGCCATGGCCGCCGCGGGCGCGGGCGGCATGGGGTCCTCGGCGGTGACGGGCTCAGGGGCCCACGACTCCACGAAGCGCTCAAGTCCGGGGTTCATGGTGTCCTCGCTCGATCGGGGCCGCAGGGTCGCCACCGATCATGTCGGGGGCCGGACGCCGATGGGAAATAGAAGCCTCTGATGCGGGCATGCCGCGTGTGCATGGCGCCCGG
>NZ_ANAD01000116.1 GCF_000341245.1 Nocardiopsis halophila DSM 44494 | reverse complement strand
GCCGAGAGTTCCACCACGCCGGCGGACACGACCCCGGCGGAGGCCTCCGAGGGCCATGGGCGCCCCCGCCGGGCATCGGGGCGGGGCATGGCCCCATCAGGGATCGGTATTTCACCGGACGCGCCATCGGTGCCCATGATGGGCCGGTACCGCCGCCGCCCCTGGAGGCCCGCATGCCCAGCGCGTCCCGTCCCCTTCCGCTCGCCGGGGTCACCGTCGTCAGCGTCGAGCAGGCGGTCGCCGCGCCGTTCGCCACCCGGCAGCTGGCCGACCTGGGGGCGCGCGTGATCAAGGTCGAGCGCCCGGACGGGGGCGACTTCGCCCGCCGCTACGACACCGCGGTGGAGGGGGAGTCCAGCTACTTCGTCTGGCTCAACCGCTCCAAGGAGTCCCTGGCGCTGGATCTGAAGTCCGAGCACGGGGGCGAGGTGCTGGAGCGGCTGCTGGGAACGGCCGACGTGTTCGTGCAGAACCTCTCCCCGGAAGCCGCGGCCCGGCTCGGCCTGGACCCCGCCTCCCTCGGGGAGCGGTTCCCCTCGCTCATCGCCTGTGCGATCTCCGGTTACGGGTCGACCGGCCCGTGGGCCGACCGCAAGGCCTACGACATGCTCGTCCAGTGCCAGACCGGCCTGGTCTCGCTGACCGGCACCCCCGAGGGGCCGGCCCGGGTGGGGGTGTCCGTCGCCGACATCGCCGCGGGGATGTACGCCTACTCGGGGATCCTGGGCGCGCTCTTCGCCCGGGCGACCACAGGCGACGTGCGGACGGTCGAGGTGTCCCTCTTCGAGGCCCTGTCGGAGTGGATGGGCCAGCCCGCGCACTACACCCGCCACACCGGAGCACAGCCGCCCCGGATCGGCACGCACCACGCGACGATCGCCCCCTATGGGGCCTACACCGCCGCCGACGGCAGGGCCGTGCTGTTCTCCGTCCAGAACGAACGCGAGTGGGCCTCGCTGTGCGAACGCTTCCTGCACAGGCCCGACCTGGTCGCCGAGCCCCGCTTCGCCACAGGGGCCGACCGGGTGGCCAACCGCGACGCCCTCGACGCGGTCATCTCCGCCCGCTTCGCGGAGACCCCGGGTGCGGCGGTCATGGAGGACCTGGACGCCATCGGGATCGCCAATGCGGGAGTGAACGACATGCGGGAGTTCCTCGACCACCCGGTGCTCGCCGGGCGCGAGCGCTGGCGGCAGGTCCGGACCCCGGGCGGCGCCACTGTGCCGGCCCTGATCCCCCCGGCCGACCTGTCGGGGGCCGTCCCCCGTATGGACCCCGTCCCCGCCCTCGGTGAGCACACCGGCGCCATCCTCGCCGAGCTCGGCTTCGGCGGAGACCGAGAGGGCTGACGGGGACCGAGGCGGCCTCAGAGGTCGAGCCCGCCGCGTTCGACGAGCTGGCGCACGATCACGTCCTTCTGGATCTCGTTGGTCCCCTCCCCCACGATCATCAGGGGCGCGTCACGGAAGTAGCGCTCCACGTCGAACTCCGTGGAGTAGCCGTAGCCGCCGTGGATGCGCACCGCGTTCAAGGCGATCTGCATCGCCGTCTCCGAGGCGAAGAGCTTGGCCATACCCGCCTCCATGTCCACGCGCCGCCCGGCGTCGGCCTCGCGCGCGGCGTGCAGGGTGAGCTGGCGTGCGGCGCTGAGCGAGGTCGCCATGTCGGCCAGGTGGTTCCCGACGGCCTGGTGCCGCCAGATCGGCTTCCCGAACGTCTCCCGCTGCTGGGCGTAGGACAGTGCGTCGTCCAAGGCCGCCCGCCCCACGCCCAGAGCGCGCGCGGCGACTTGGAGCCGCCCCGTCTCCAGGCCCTTCATCATCTGGGCGAAGCCCTCGCCTTCCACGCCTCCGAGAACGGCGTCGGCGGGCGCCCGGTGGCCGTCGAAGGACAGCTCGCAGCTCTCCACGCCCTTGTAGCCCAGCTTGGGCAGGTCGCGGGAGACCGTCAGGCCGGGCCCGTGCTCGACGAGCAGGACCGAGACGCCCCGGTGCGGCGGGGCGGCCTGCGGGTCGGTCTTGCACAGCAGCGCGATCAGGCCGGAGCGGCGGGCATTGGTGATCCACGTCTTGGCGCCGTCGATCCGGTAGCCGTCGCCGTCCCGCCGGGCACGGGTGGTCATGGCCTGCAGGTCCGAGCCCCCGCCCGGCTCGGTCAGCGCCATGGTGGCGCGCAGCTCCCCGGTGGCCATGCGCGGCAGGTACCGCCGCTTCTGCTCATCGGTCCCGAACAGGGTCAGCAGCCTGGCGACGACGGTGTGGCCGCCCATCGCGCCCGCCAGGCTCATCCACCCGCGGGCCAGCTCCTCGGTGATCAGGACGTAGCAGGGCATGGACACCGGTGTACCGCCGTGCTCCTCGGGCACCGCCAGCCCGTAGACGCCCAGGTCCTTCATGGTCGCGATGAGGTCGCCGGGGTAGGCGTCGGCGTGTTCGAGCCCGCGTGCGGCCGGCCGCACGTCCCGGTCGACGAAGTCGCGCACGGCGGCGACGGCGGCGCGCTCGTCCTCGGGGAGGGCGTCGAGGGTGCTCATGGGCGGGTGCTCCCGACTGTGCTCAGGGACGGGGGCGCGGAGGGGGCCGGCCGGGCGCGGGGCCGGTCCTCCGCTGCGGAGTACCATCATGGGAGCTCATGAGCGGACGCGGGAAATAGCGATACGTGATGCCCCCATTCCGCCGGAGGATGCTCCCCGCGGCGGGCGGGGGCACGGCGGGACCGGGGAGGCCGGGTGGAGGTCAAACAGCTCAGGGCGCTCGTGACGGTGGCCGAGGCGGGCAGCGTGACGCGCGCCGCGGACCTGCTGCACCTGGTCCAGCCGGCGGTCACCCGGCAGATCCGCACGCTGGAGCACGAGCTGGGGGTGGAGCTGTTCGAGCGCACCCGCCAGGGCATGCGGCCCACGGCGGCCGGGCGGACGGTGGTCGAGCGGGCGCGGCGCGCCCTCGCCGAGCTGGACCGGGCCCGGGCCGAGGTGCGGCCCGCGCCGGGAGAGGTGGCCGGCATCGTCACCCTGGGCCTGCTGGAGAGCACCCTGGACCTGCTGGCCGAGCCGCTGGTGGCGGCGCTGGCCCGGGACCGGCCGGGCATCGAGCTGCGGCTGCTGACCGGGTACTCCGGGTACCTGCGGCAGTGGCTCGACGACGGGGACCTGGACCTGACGCTGGCCTACAACCTGGAGAGCACCCCCTCGCTGAACGCCCGCCCGGTCCTGGAGGACGGGCTGTGGGCGGCGGCCCCCGCTCCGGTGGGGCTGTCCCCCGGCCGGCCGGTGCCGTTCGCCGAGGTGTGCGCGCACCCGCTGGTGATGCCGGCGCCGGGGCACTCCCTGCGCGTGCTGATCGACGCCGCGGCCCGGCACGCGGGCGTACAGACCGACATCGCCGCACAGACGAACTCGATGGACCTGCAGAAGCGCCTGGTGGTCGCCGGGCACGGGTGGACGATCCTTCCCGCCCCGGGGTTCTCGGCCGACGTGGAGGCGGGGGTGCTGAGCGCCGCACCGCTGTGCGACCCGGCGATCGACCGGTCGCTGGTCCTGGCCGCGCCCCGCGCACGCCGCACCCCGCCCGCCGTGGACGCCGTCGCCCGCGCCCTGCTCGCCCAGGTGGAGACCGCCGTAAGGGAGAACCGCTGGCCCGCGGCACGGCTGCGCGGCACGCCCGCGGCCTGAGCGCCGTCCCCGCAGGGCGGAGGCCGGGAGCACCGCGGGCGCCCTGGTCAGTCCGCCCGGTCCGGAAAGGCCGACGAGAAGGCCGAGGGGAACAGCGAACGGTAGGAGCGTGCGTGCGGGCCGTCCCCGGCGGCCACGACCGCGTGCGCCGCGGCGCGGGCGAACACCTCCGCCACCGCGCCCAGGACCCGTTGGAAGGGCTCCAGGGCGGCCGGGCCCTCGCCGGTGGACAGCGCGAACACGGTGTCGCCGTCGACCATGGTGTGCGCCGGGCGCACCGCCCGGGCCAGGCCGTCGTGGGCCGTCGCGGCCAGCTTTCCGGCCTGGGCCTTGGTGAGGCCGAGGTCGGTGGCGACCACGCCGATCGTGGTGTTCTGGGCCGCCAGCCCCCCTTCGGCGGGGCCGCCCCAGGCGGCGACCTCCCCGGCGTCGGGCGCGCGCAGCCCCCCGAACTCGCCGCCGACGGCCTCCCACGCCCCGTAGACCTCCCCGGTGCGGGGGTCGACGGCGCTCCCGGCCCCGTTGACCGCCGCCAGGGCGCCCACCACGGTGCCGTCCGCCAGGACCTCGCTCGCCGAGCCGACGCCCCCGGCGATCCCGCCGACCAGCGCGCCCGTGCCGGCCCCCACCGCGCCCGCCGGCGGGGCGGTCCCCGAAGGGGCGGCCGCGGCGGCGTCGTAGGCGGCGGCCCCCAGCTCCGCGTCGGGGACGGCGCGGAAGTCGCCGCCCCGCTTGAGGTCGAACAGCACCGCCGCGGGCACGATGGGCACGCACTCGCCGGGCCCGCCCACGGGCAGGCCCACCCCGGCGTCGGCGAGCCGGTGCACCACCCCGCCCGCCGCGTCCAGGCCGAACGCCGAACCGCCGCTGAGCACCACGGCGTGCACCCGCTCCACGAGGTTGCGCGGGTCGAGCAGGTCGGTCTCGCGGGTGCCCGGGGCCGCCCCGCGGACGTCCACCCCGCCGACCGCGCCCTCGGGCGGGGCAAGGACGACCGTGGTCCCGGTCCGCCACCCGTCGGCGGTGCGCTGCGCATGGCCGACCCGCAGGCCGCGCACGTCGGTGATCGCATTGGCGGGCCCGGTACGCCGGTCCTCGACCATCGGCTCTCCCTCTTCCCATCCCGGCGTCCGGACGGTAGAGGCGTCACAGGGCCGCCCCGTCCGGCCGCTTCTCCGGTGGACCGCTGGGGCTTCCCCGCCGGCGCACGACGCCGGTGCCGCGGAGGAAGCCGTCACAAGGGCAGTATGCGCCCTCCGGGCTCACCTGCCACCGTCGTCCCCTGAGCTTCCGGAAGGGTCTTCGCCTCCGCGCAGGTCCCTCTTCATGCCGCCGGAACCGGAAAGGGAATCGGTCCTGTGTCCGCGGGACCTGCGGAACTCGTCGGCCAGGTCCAGCACACCGAGGAGGATGAGCAGCACGCCGAGCGGTCCGCCCTGGAACCAGAGGAATTCGAGATCCCAGAAGAACAGGGCCGACACCGCACCGGCGGCCACGAGGACGAGACCGATCAACGCTTTGAGACTCATGGTCCTCTTCCTCCAGCCTCTTCCACCGCCACTGCTTCGCGGACGGTAACGCGGCCCTGCCGCCCCCGGCCTCCTCCCTTCCGGGGAGATCGCCTGCGCTCGGCGTACTCCCTTGTGCGTATCGGTATGCGGACCGCCCTGCGCACGGGCGCCACCGGGCGCTCGCCGCGTCCGCTTCACTCTCCTGGCGCTTGCGGTTAGCGTGAGCCGCATGGGCCAGGGGTTGTTCGCGGACGATGCGGTGATCAGGCGCGTGAACCGGGAGGGGGCCACGCTCCTCGCGGCGGCGTACGCGATCCTTCTCCAAGTCGCCCACCCGGCCGTCGGCCAAGGGGTCAGCGATCACAGCGACTTCGCCTCCCGGCCACTGGACCGGTTGCGGGGCACGCTCACCTTCGTCTACGGGACGGCCTTCGGGACACGCGACGAAGCGGAGCGCGTCGCACGCATCGTCAGGGCCGTCCACCGGCACGTCGTCGGCCCCGGCTACGACGCGCGCGACCCGGAACTCCAGGTGTGGGTGGCGGCCACCCTCTACGAGGGCGCCGTCCGCATCCACGGCCTGGTCTTCGGCGAGCTCTCTCCGGACGAGAAGGAGGAGCTGCTCGGCCAGTGCTCCGTGTTCGCCACCTCCCTCGGCTGCCCCGAGGAGCACTGGCCCGCCGACCTTCCCTCCTTCGAGCGCTACTGGAAGGAGATGGTCGAGGGCATGGAGGTGAGCGGTCCGGCCCGGCGGATCGCCGAGGACCTGTTCGCCCCGCGCAACCGGGCGCTCCGCCCCCTCACCGCCGTCCAGCGCTTCGTCGCCTCGGGCATGCTTCCGCCGAACATCCGGGAAGGCTTCGGGCTGACGTGGGACGAGCGCCGACGCCGACGGTTCGACCGGTTCTTCGCCGTGGTGAGGACCGTGTATCCACACCTCCCCCTGCGCGTCCGCACCCTGCCCAGGGACCTGTACCTGCGCGACATGAGGAAGAAGGCCGCCAAGAGGAGGACCGCGGCGCGCGGCCGGTCGCCCCGGGGCTGAGGGCCGGCCGCGGCCGAGCCGCGGTGGGCGGCGGAACCGTCGGCGCCTCAGAGCGAGCGGATCGCTCCCCCGTCCACGGCCACGCAGCCCCCGGTCACGTACGACGCGGCAGGCGAGAGCAGGAACGCCGCCACCTTCCCGAACTCCTCGGGGCGCCCGGCCCGGCCGAGCGGGACCGCCGCGTCGCGCCTGCGCGACTCCTCCGGCGAGGCGGCCTCCAGCTCCTGGATGCGCGGGGTGGAGATGCGCCCCGGCAGCAGGCTGTTCACCCGGATCCCGCGCGGGCCCAGCTCGTCGGCGAGGGTCTTGGCCGCCATCGCCAGCCCGGGCCGGAGTCCGTTGGAGACGGCCAGGTTCGCGATGGGCTGGCGCACCGAGCTGGACAGCACGAACCCGATCGCGCCGCCCTCGTCCATCCGCCCGGCGGCGGCGCGGGCCAGCCGTAGCGCGCCGAGGAAGACGGTGTCGAAGGCGCCGGCCCACTGCTCGTCGGTGGCGTCCAGCACACCGCCCGGGGGCGGGCCGCCCACGCTCACCAGGAGCCCGTGCACCGCGCCCCACTCCTCCACGGCCGCCTCCACCAGCCGGTCGGCCGCCCGGGGGTCGCCGTTGTCGGCGGCCTGCCCGCGCACCCGTCCCGGGTGGTCGGCCTCCAGCTCGGAGGCGACGGCCTCCACCCGGCCGGGGTCGCGCGAGGAGAGCAGCACGCGCCCGCCGTCCCCAAGCAGCGCGCGGGCCGTGGCCAGCCCGAGCCCGCTCGTCCCCCCGGTCACGATGTGGGTCCGCCCCTCGATGCCCAGGTCCACAGGGCGCCTCCTCGTCCGTGTCGTCCGCGATCGTCCGCGCGCCGCGCGACCCCCGCGCGCGGGGCCATCCTGCCAGCGGACGGCCGCCCGGCGCCCCTCCGGGGCGCCGCCCCCCGGTGCGGTGCTCCCCACGGCGGTGTCCCCGCCCGGACCTACGATGGGGGCGTTCGCCCCGTAACGGAAGGAGGCCGGTGCCGATGCCGGTCGCAGACGTGCAGGAGCCCGTCGAGCGCGCCCTGGTGGTGATGGCCCACCCCGACGACGCCGACTTCGGGTGCGCGGGCACCGTGGCCCTGTGGACCCGGGCCGGGACCGAGGTCGTCTACCTGATGGTCACCGACGGCGACGCCGGGGGCGACGAGCGCACCGTGGACGGTCGGGGCATGGCCGAGCTGCGCCGCGCCGAACAGGGCAAGGCCGCGGCCGCGGTCGGCGTCCAGGACGTGCGGTTCCTGGGCTACGCGGACGGGCGGGTGCTGCCCACCCTGGAGCTGCGGCGCGACATCGCCCGCGTCATCCGCCAGGTGCGGCCGCAGCGGCTGGTGATGCCCAGCCCCGACCGGGACTGGCGGCGGATCGCGGTGAGCCACCCCGACCACCTGGCCACCGGGGAGGCGGCGATCAACGCCGTCTACCCCGACGCGCGCAACCCGCACGCCCACCCCGAGCTGCTCGCCGAAGAGGGGCTGGAGCCGTGGACGGTGCCGCAGGTGTGGATCCCGCACGGCAAGGAGGCCGAGCACCTGTCCGACATCACCGAGGTGTTCGACCGCAAGCTCGCGGCCCTGGCCTGCCATGAGAGCCAGATCCCCGACATCTCCGTGCTGGAGCCCCGGCTCCGCGAGTGGCTGGCGGCCGAGGCCGCCCGGGGCGGCCTTCCCGAGGGGCACCTGGCCGAGACCTTCCAGATCGTCGACACGTCCTGACCCCCGGGACCGGGAACGCACCGCGCCTGCCGGGACGGCGATCGCGGTCGCCGTCGCGGTCGGTGGCACACGGGCGCACGGCATACGGCGGCGCCCCGTCGGCCGCCTGGACTTCCCGGCCTGTGAGCGGGTGCCCCTCCCTCTCCCGTCAGAGTTGGCGGCGAAGGCCTCCAGACGGCGCCGCCCGGCGCTCCGTCGGCGCTCCCAGGCGGGGAATGCGGCCCCTGCGGGCCGCCGCACGGCGGCGTACCGGGCGGGACCGGATGCGCGGACGGCGGCGACACGGTAGACGTGTGGGGAGAGCATGTATCCGACGAGACCGAGGAGGCCCGCCGTGGCCCAGCCGCCTTCCCCCTACGAGTTCCTGCCGCAGGTTCCCTCCTTCACCGTGACCAGCCAGGACGTCGCCGACGGGGTGACGCTGCCGACGGCCCAGGTCAGCGGGATCATGGGGGCCGGCGGCGAGGACGTCTCCCCGCACCTGTCCTGGGAGGGCTTCCCCGAGGGGACCCAGAGCTTCGCCGTGACCTGCTTCGACCCCGACGCCCCCACCGCCAGCGGGTTCTGGCACTGGGCGGTGTGCAACATCCCCGCCTCGGTCACCTCGCTCCCGGCCGGCGCCGGCGGCGAGGGCGGCGCCGGGCTGCCGGAGGGGGCGGTCACGCTGCGCAACGACGCCGGGGCCAACCGCTACATCGGCGCGGCCCCGCCTGCCGGGCACGGCCCGCACCGGTACATGTTCGCGGTGCACGCGGTGGAGGTGCCGCGCCTGGACGTGGACGCCTCGGCCACCCCGGCCTTCCTGGGCTTCAACCTGTTCTTCAACGCCATCGCCCGGGCCGTCATCACCCCGGTCTACGAGCAGAAGTAGCACCCGGAGCGGCGGGGGCGGCGCGCCGTCCGCCCCCGCCCTCCCGTCCGCAGCACCGCCGCACCGGCTCCCCCCTCGGCCTCGAACGCACATACACTCTGATTCTCAGGCGTTCATATGAACCCGAATGGAGTGTGCGCGAACATGACTTCTGTTCGATCCGGGTACGCCGCCGTGGTCTTCGACTACGGCGAGGTCATCTCCCGACCGCAAGAAGAGGCCCAGCGGGCCGCCATGGAGCGTTTGGCCGGGGTCCCCGCGGACCTGTTCTGGAGCGCCTACTGGAACGAGCGCCGCGCCTACGACGCCGGGCTGCCCGCCTCCGAGTACTGGGGGCGCATCGCCCGGCGCACCGGCGCCTCGTGGGACACCGCCCGGATCCAGTCGCTGTGGGCGAGCGACATCGCCTCCTGGCTGTCCACCGACCCCGAGGTGACCGCGCTCGCCGGCGCGCTCGCCGCACGCGGCGTGCGCCTGGCCCTGCTGTCCAACGCCCCCTCCGACATCGCCGGGGCGCTCCGCCACTCCCCCGTCCTCGCCCCCTTCGAGTCCGCCTTCTTCAGCTGCGACCTGGAGATCTGCAAGCCCGACCCGGCGATCTACCGGCACGTCCTGCGGGAGCTGGGCACCGAGGCCGGGCGGACCGCCTTCATCGACGACCGCGAGGAGAACGTGCTGGCCGCCAAGCGCGAGGGCATCGACGCCCACCAGTACGAAGGCTCCGCGGGCCTGCGCACCTTCCTGGAAGAACGCTTCGGCCCGCTCTAGGGAAGCGGCGCCGCCCGGCCCGCTCCGGCGCCGGGCGGCTGACCGCAACCGGACACCTGTCGGGCCCGGTCACAGGTGCACCGGCCCCGCTTCCGCGCGTCGTGCCCGGAAGCCGCCGCACGGGCACCGGTCACCGCCCTGGGCACGGGCCGCTCCCCGCGGACCGCCCCCGGCGCACGATGAAACCCGTGGTAGCACGCTCAACCAGGCCTTTCGGTTGTCCTGTGAACCGGAACCGGCCAACACCCGGCGCCCCGATGAACACCGGCCTACGCTCGTTGTGTACGGATCGACACCCCCCGCCGGGCACGGCGCCGCCCCGCCGTCAAGGGACCGCCGCATCAGCGCCCGGACGCTCAGCCGTCCCGTGCCGACCCTGCACATCACTCATATCGAGCGGAGAGGTTCATCGGTGTCCGCTACACAGCAATCCGAGCGACCGACCGTCGTGGTCACGACGGCGGGCTCGGCATCGACGTCCGGAACCATCCTTCACCTGCGGCGCCTGGGGTACCGGGTCGTCGCCACCGACATCGACTCCAGTGCACCCGGGCTCTACCTCGCCGACGACTGCCACCTGGTTCCCCCCGGCTCCAGCTCCGACTTCCTCCCGGAGCTGCGCGGGGTGTGCGCCGAGGAGAACGCGGCCGCGCTCATCCCGCTGGTCGACGAGGAGCTGCTGCCCGCCGGCGAGCTGGCCGACGAAGGGCTGCAGGTGCTGCTGCCCCGGCGCGAGTTCATCGCCACCTGCCTGGACAAGTACGCGCTGATGCGCCGCCTGGCCGCCGCCGGGCTGCCCGTCCCGGCGACCGCCCTGGCCTCGGAGTGGGCGGGCGCACCGCGCACCCCCGCGGTGGTCAAGCCCCGCTCCGGGCGGGGCAGCCGCGGCGTCGTGGTCTGCCACACCCCCGACGAGCTGTCCGCCGTGCTGGCCTCCGGCGGGTCCCCCTTGGAGGACCTGCTGGTGCAGGAGCGGGTGGCGGGCCCGGAGTTCACCGTCTCGGTCGTGGTCTGGCGGGACGGGCGGGTCCAGGCGGTCGTGCCCAAGGAGGTGGTGCTCAAGCGCGGCGTCACCAAGTTCGCGGTCACCCGCCGCGCCGAACGGGTCGCCGAGGTGTGCCGGGCCGTCCAGCGCGAACTGCGCGCCGACGGCCCGTTCAACGTGCAGTTGGCCTTGGACGCCTCGGGCGAGCCGCGCATCTTCGAGATCAACCCGCGCTTCTCCTCCACCGCGCCGCTGACCACGGCGGCCGGGGTGGACGAGGTCGGCGGGCTGCTGGCCCAGGCACTGGGCCGCGGCCCCCGCCTGGCCGACGAATGGCAGGAGGGCGTGGTCATGGTGCGCCGCTGGACCGACGAGTTCATCGGCGAGGAGGCGTTCGCCTCCGCGGGCATCCGGCCCGCGGCCTCGGAGCCGATGCGCGAGTACGAACCGGCTTCGGCCGTGCAGGCGGCCCGGTGAGAGGAACCGGGGCCGCGCCCGGGGAGCTGCTGGCCCCCCTGACCGCGGCGGTGCTGGAGGTCGGCGTGCTGCTCCGGGAGTGGCGCGCCGACGCCGCCGCGGTGCGGGGGGTCTGGGAGGGCTCCCAGTTCAAGGCGGAGGCCGACGCGCGGGCGCACCGGGAGCTGAGCGGCCGGCTGGCCGCGCTGGCCCCCGGGGCGCCGGTGCTCAGCGAGGAGGACGCCGCCTCGCAGGTCTCCGCCCGGCCGGGGCGCCACTGGCTGATCGACCCGATCGACGGGACCGCGAGCTACGCCCACGGGTTCCCCGGCTACGTCACGCAGGCGGCGCTCATGGAGGGGGCGCGGCCGGTGCTCTCGGCGGTCTACGCGCCGGAGAACGACGTGATGTACGCGGCCGTGCGCGGCCTGGGCGCCACCCGCAACGGGGTGCTGATGCCGCGCCTCGACCCGGCCCCGGTGGGCACCGGGGCCCTGGTGGACAACACCCCGGAGCCGCGGGGGATCGCCGCTCGGGCCTACGCCCGATTCGGGTTCCGCGAGTACATGGAGTGCGGGAGCATCGCGCTGAAGCTGTGCAGGGTGGCGGAGGGGTCGGCCCGGCTGTTCGTCAAGGACGTGCCGGTGCGCGACTGGGACGTCGCCGCCCCGCTTCTGGTGCTGGAGGAGGCCGGGGCGGGCCTGGTGCGGCTCGACGGGACCGGGTTCGACTTCCAGGGCTCCTACGAGAGCACGGGCCTGATCGGCGCGTCGTCCCCGGAGGCGTGCGCGGAGGTGGCCCGCTGGTGGCGTGACGAGGAAGCACTCGGGTAGCCGGTGCCGGGCGGGGTTCGCCCGGTCGGTGGAGGTGCTCCCCGCCCGGTCCCGCCCGGCGCCCCGGGTCGGCCGCGGGGCCGGCCCCGACCTGCCTCCTGGCGCCCTTGGGGCGATGGACGGCGGAGGGGGCGATCAGGCGGCGCGGTCGGCGGACGCTTCCCCGTCGGCCTACTCGCCGCGCCGCCCTCAGGGACCAGGACGGCACGGTCCCGTCCTCGCCGCCAGGCGGTGCGACGATTCGGCCCCATCCGGACGGACGCATCCTTGAAGGCCGACCGGCCCGCTCCCGTCCTCCCGCTCCATCGGCTCGAACACAACGTCCTCTCCGGGCCCGGGGCGGCGGCCACGCGGCCCGTGGGGACCGGGACAGTACGCTCCGAACCTCCCCCGCAGGGGCACTCGGGACACCTGGGACGCGCCCGACGCGGGGCGTCCTCCCTTCGGAGGACGCCGGACCCGCCGATCTGCCGATGCTGATGCCCGGTCCGGGGCACTACGCTCGAAAAGGAGGGCCGCCTCGGCGGCCCGGACGCGCGCGCACGGGAAGAGGGAGGCCGGCTATGGAGGGGTCCGCAGCACGCCCGGGGGAGTACCGGGCCGCCGACGCCGACCGCGATGCCGTGGCCGAGCGCCTGGCCGCCGCGCTGGCGGAGGGCAGGCTCAAGGAGGACGAGTACCGCGAGCGCCTCGACGCCGCGCTCGCCGCCGTCACCCTCGGCGACCTCGAACCGCTCACCGCCGACCTGCCGGCCTCCGGCGGGCCCGCCCCGGTTCCTCAAGCCGACGGTCCCGTGGATCTGGCGAGCACCGGGGCCGCCGCCGCGCCCGGGTTCTGGCAGGAGCAGGCCGAGGCCTGGCGGCCGTGGGCCGGGGGCGCCGTCGTCATGATCGGCATCTGGGGCCTGACCAGCGCCCTGTCCGGCGGTCTGACCACGTTCTGGCCGGCCATCCCGCTCGGCATCTGGGCACTGGTGATCGTCGCCGCGGCCATCGGCGGCGGATCGCACGGCCGTGGCCGTGGCCGCGGCCGCGGCCACGGCCGCTGACCGCCCCCGTCCCGGCCGCAGGCGCCGCCCCGTGCGGGCGGCTGCGGCGGCGGCACCGCTTCCCTGCCCGTACGGAGCCTTTCCTCCCGCGATGGCGGCGCGTATCGTGAAATCTCCCATCATCATGCGGCAGGGGGTGGGCGTTGGTGGACGACGAACGCGTTCCCGAGGCCCGTATGCGCGCCTCGGACGCCGACCGGGACGCCACCGCCGAACGCCTCGCCACCGCCCTGGCGGAGGGCCGTCTGGACCTGCCCGAGTACGAGCGCAGGCTGGACGCGGCGATGGCGGCGGTGCACATCGGTGATCTGCGCCGCCTCACCGCCGACCTGCCCGAACCGCCCCCCGCTCCGGTGCCCGCCGAAGAGCGGCCGGTGGCCGTGGCCGTCGGCGCCGGCGAGGCGGCCTCTCCGTGGAAGGAGTGGGTGGACGAGTGGCGCTGGTGGATGGGCGGTGCCGTGATCATGACGGGCATCTGGGGCGTGACCAGCATCATGGGCGGCACGCTGCTGCCGTTCTGGCCGCTGGTCCCGCTGGGAATCTGGGCCGCGATCCTGGTCGCGGCCGCGATCTGGCCGGACGAGAGCTCGGGACACCGCCGATGAGCGGGCCAGGCCCGGGTAGGGGCGGTCTACCGGCGCACCGGAGGGAGTGAGGAGGATGGACGACGAACGGCTGCCGCCGGAGCGGATGCGCGCCTCGGACGCCGACCGGGACGCCGTCGCGCGGCATCTGGGCCACGCCCTCCAAGAGGGCCGGCTCACGCTGGCCGAGTACCACGAGCGGCTGGAACTGGCCATGGGGGCGGTCACACTGGGCGACCTGTCCCCCGTCACCCGCGACCTCCCCGCCGCTCCGCCGGAGGTGCTGCGCCCGCCCGAGCGGCGCTCCGAGGTGGCGCGCGCCGGCGCCGAGCGGTCCCAGGAGTGGGTCCGGCGCCTGGAGCCCTGGCGGGGCCTGGCAGCGGTGTCGGTGGTACTGATCGGGATCTGGGGCGTCACCAGCGTGATCGCCGGCGGGCTGCTGCCGTTCTGGCCGCTGATCCCCATCGGGTTCATGTTCGTCTTCACCTTCGCCGGGGCGCTCAGCGGGGCGCACCACCACCGGCCGCACGAGCGCGGTCACGGACGCGCCGACCGCCCCTGGCCTCCTCCCGACGGGCGCTGAGGGCGGTCTGCACCGCCCCCGGGGCCCGGACCGGTAGGCCGACCGGGCCGCTCGGCCCTGCGGCGGGGCCGCTCAGCCGGCGGCGTGCAGCCAGCGGACGGGGGCGCCGTCCCCGGCGTAGCGGAAGGGCTCCAGCTCCTCGTCCCACACCCTGCCGGTGAGCCGGTCCAGCTCCTCGGCCAGCTCGACCTCGCCCGCGGCGGCGCGCTCCATGGCGGTGCGCAGCCGCGCCTCGGAGACCAGCACCTCGCCGGCGGCGCTGGTGACCGCGGTGAAGACGCCCAGGGTCGGGGTGTAGCTGTAGCGGACGCCGTCGCAGCCCGGGGTGGGCTCCTCGGTCACCTCGAAGCGCAGGCGCTGCCAGTTGTTCAGCGCGGAGGCGAGCGCGCCGGACATGCCGGGCGCGCCCTGCCAGTTCAACTCCGCGCGGTGCGATCCGGGCGCCGCCGGCTGGTCGTCCCAGTCGAGTTTCACGGGCACACCGACGACGCCCGCGACCGCCCACTCGACGTGTGGGCACAGCGCCGCGGGCGCGGAGTGGACATACAAGACGCCACGTGCGGACACCGAACCTCCTGATACGAACGAGTGCGCTTCCCCGTCGCCCTCGTTCTCCCGCAGAGGAGCCGTCCGTTCGGGAGTTCTCCTCGGGCCATTGTGCCCCATGGGCACCAAAGGCACCAGGGCGGTGATGGCCGGATGCGGCATTCCCGCCCGCGGAGGGTTGCGCGGCGGTTAGCGTGACCCCAGGTGTGGCAGGTTCGGCGAGTCTACTTGGGGCGCCGTTGAGTGACCAGACCCGTGACGTCCCCTCCTCCGTCGACCTGGTCGGCCGGGCGGCCGCCGGGGAGCACGCGGCCTGGTGCGCCCTGATCGGCCGGTACGAGCTCATGGTCGACGCCGTCGTGCGCTGCCACGGACTGTCCGGGCAGGATGCCGAGGACGCCCGCCAGACCGTGTGGTGCAGGCTCGCCGAGCACCTGGACGGCATCCGCTCGCCGGAGCGGATCGGCTCGTGGATCGCGCGCACGGCCCACCGGGAGGCGTCCCGCCAGATTCGGCTGGCGCGGCGCGCGCGGGCGCTGGAGACCGGCGGGGGCCTGAGAGCGCTGGAGCCGGTGGACCACCGGACCCCCGAGTCGGAGTACCTGCGCGCCGAGGAGGTCCGCGGGGTGCGGGAGGCCATCGCGTCGGTCGGGGAGCCCGATCGGACGGTGCTCGCCTTGGACCTGCACCGGCCGGGGGCGTCGGCCGCCGAGGTGGCGGACTGCACCGGGCTGCCTGTTGAGGAGGTGCCGACAGTGCGCAGGCGTGCGCGGCGGCGGCTCCTCCGTCTGCTCAGGCGGGCACAGGGGACGTACGAGGCGGGCGTGTGAGCGGGAAGGGCGGGAAGCGCCGTGTGGCCGGAGGATGAGGACGAGCGGGCCGACCGTCTGATCGCCCGGCTGCGCGAGGGCGCCTCGGAGGCGGAACCGATGTCGGAGCGGGTGCGGCGGGCGGCGGACGGCGCTTTCGCAGCGCGGGGCGTGGAGGCTCCGGTGGCCGAGGTGGTGGGCGACTCCCTGGAACCGGACGGCGGGGTGCGCCCCAGCGCGCTGCGGGGCCCGCGCTATGTGCTGCTGCGGGGTGTGGGGGTGCAGGTGGAGGTGCACCTGGAGATCACCGGGCATGCCGGGCACCGGAGGATCGCGGGCCGCGTGGTGCCCCCGGGCGCCGGAACGGTCGAGGTGCGCAGTCCGGTCGGCGCCCGGGAGTTCCCGGTGGACGAGGGGGGCGGGTTCACCGCGGCATCGGTACCGCGGGGGCCGGTGCGTCTGCTGGTCAGCGATGACGAGGGGCCGAGGGTGGTGTCGTCCTGGCTCCCGCTGTGACGGCCGGTGGGGGACTGCGGGCGCGCGTCGGCAAGGAGGCGGCCGCGCAGGCGGGTCGACGGGCGGGCGACAGGGGCCCGCCACCGCCCGGCTCCGCGAATCCGGGTGGTGGCAGACCCCTCCGGCTCGTAGGATCATCGGCGTAATCCCCCCGTCTCCCGTTCCGACGCGCACCACCGACACGCGCACTGGTCCGCCCCGAGGAGGAACCGTCCGTGCCCGAGAACAGCGCCCTTGAGACCCCGCTGGAGGAGCTGCCCGAGCGCAGCAGGCAGGTGGCCGAGGCCCTGCAGGCCGCGGGGGTGCGGCCGCTGGTCCGGCGGCTGGACGACTCGGCCCGCACCGCCGCCCTGGCGGCGGAGGCCCTGGGGTGCGAGGTCGGCGCGATCGCCAACAGCCTGGTGTTCATGGCCGGGGAGACCCCGGTGCTGGTCCTGACGAGCGGACGGCACCGGGTGGCGACCAAGGCCCTGGCGTCCCGCCTCGGCCTGCCCCGCCTGGACCGGGCCGACCCCGACCAGGTGCGCGCCGCCACGGGCCAGGCCATCGGAGGCGTGGCCCCGCTCGGCCACCCGACGCCCCTGACGACGGTGGTGGACGAGGCCCTGGCCGACTACGACCGCATCTGGGCGGCCGCGGGGACCCCGGACACGATCTTCCCGACCACCCACGAAGAACTCGTCCGCGTCACCAAGGGCACCTCACTCCCGGTCGCACGCTGAGGCCGGCAGGTGGCGGCAGGTGGTGGAGACCGGATCCGCTCCCCCGACCGCCGGGCGTGCCCATCGCCACCCGCTCGCCCCCGTCGAGCGCCCCGAAGCCGGCGACGGAACGGCAGATACCCCGCTCGCGCTTCCCGCCCGGGCGCCGGGCCGCGGGGATGCCAGGTGAGGGGCGACGACGGAGCAGCCGGTACCCCGCTCACTGCTATCGGCCGGGTACCGGGCCGCCACGGCTCCGGGTGGACGGGCGGCGACGACGAAGGCCGGCGCCCCTTCCGGTAACGCAGTCGAACGCGCGGCATGCGGCCGGTCACCGGGGCCGACGGCGGACCAGCCGGTACCCCGCTTACTGCCATCGGCCGGGCGCCAGCCCACCACGGTCAGGGTGGACGAGCGGCGACGAGGGAGCGGGGCACTTCCCCCAGGCCCTGCTGTCGGCCGCCAGGCCGACCGGCGGCGGCGTTGAGAAGGCGGACCGGACAGTGATCCGCCCCGCCCTGTTCCGCCGACTACGCAGGGCCCGGGCCCATCGAGAGTGGTGGTATCGCCACCGAATCGCACATTGGGTGGCGATACCACCACTCTCGATGCCACGGCCCCCCTCCCGGCCCAGTCGGCGATGCGCTCGGCCCACCGAGCGCCCGGATCGTCAGGAACACAGGGGGCCAGGCCCCTCGGGCGCCCCGAATCTCCCTCTCCGGCCGATCGGGGGCGCGGTGGCGGCCAGACCAGAACCGGATTCGGTACCCAATCCCTCTCTAATGGCATGCTGCTCCCACTAGCAGACCCCTGACGTCACTCCGGGTAGCCGAGGGCAGGTCGGCAGCGGCGCGGCGCCCTGCGTGAACCAGCACCCCCGCCCGGCTCCGTCACCCCTCCCCGACAGAAGCCCGATAATCAGGGCGATGCCGGACATTCTTTCACCGAACTCCGTTCTGGTCTGGCCGACATCGCACCCGGGACCCTCCATGAGGGGTCAATGGGCGCGCTTCCGCCCATTCCACCCCATGACGGCGCGTATTCTCCCAGGTCAGAAGGGCCCCCTGATCGAGGGGCAGCCAGCGCGGCCCGGTCGGCCGCTCCCAGGGGCGCGCGAGCGGCGCCCGCCCCTGCCCGGGATCACAGAAGGCCCGCTGCCCGGCACACGGCCATGAGGGGCATGAGGGGAGTGCCTACTGTTCCGCCGTTGCCGGTCTTCCCTGACCGCGAGGGATCTGGCGGCCGACAGCAGGGCCCGGGGGAAGCGCCCCGCTCCCTCGTCGCCGCCCTCTACCTGGCGCCCCGGTACCCGGCCGATGGCAGTAAGCGGGGTACAGGCCGGTCCGTCGGTGCCTTTTCTGGTGACCGGCCGCATGCCGCGCGTTCGACTGCGTTACCGGAAGGGGCGCCGGCCTTCGTCGTCGCCGCCCGTCCACCCGGACCTGTGGCGGGCTGGCGCCCGGCCGATGGCAGTGAGCGGGGTACCGGCTGCTCCGTCGCTGCCCCTCACCTGGCATCCCTGCGGCCCGGTACCCGGCCGATGGTAGTGAGCGGGGCACCGGCCTTCGTCGTCGCCTATCACCTGGCGCCCCGGTGGCCTTGCACCCGGCAAGCAGGCATGAGCGGTGTACCGGCTGCTCCGTCGCCGCCCGTCCACCCGGACCGGCGGCGGCCCGGTAGCCGGCCGACAGGCGCGAGTGGGGCACCGGCCGGTCCGTCGTCGCCGCCCCCGGTGACCGCCCGCACGCCGCGCACCCCACAGCACTACCGTAAGAGGCACCGGCCTTCGTCGTCGCCGCTCGTTCCAGCACCGTTGTCACCGTTAGCGCCTCAGCGCCCGACGCCCGACGGGAAGGAAACGCCTCCACCGATTCGACACACCGCCAAGGGCTCGCGAGGTGGCCCACGGATGCCCTCTTCAACTTTCGGAAGCCGCCTCCTCTCGCCAGTGAATGCGGAACCTGGCCACCAGGTTCGGGGGTGCGTACGCGGATTCGCGGAGGTCTTCGGTCGATTCCTCAGGGCCGTTGTTCCGCGTCCGCTTTTCGGGCGTGTCGTACCGGGGCTTGTGGCCTCGGCACCCGGAAATGGATATGCGGACGTTCGCCACCGTTCGCCACCGCTGTTTTCCACAAGCGCCGGAATCTGGCCCCCGATGCGCCTTTCGGGTTGCTAACAAGGCACTGGAGCGCATTGCACCGCCCTCCGGTGCCGCGCGCGCCGTCACCCGTGTCTTCCGGACCGACCGGTCCATCCCCCGGTGAGAGGTGCCGCCCTTGCAGAGCCCGCGCCCCCGACGACCGTTCGACACGACCGATGACCCCGCCACACTCGTCGCCCGCGACCCCGAATCCGCCCGCGCCTGGGCCGAAGGTGCGCTGGCCTCGGGCCCCGACCCCCGCGTTCGGGCGCACGCCCTGTGCACGCTCGGCATATGCCTGCACGAGGAGGGCGACCCCGCCGCCGCCCACCGCCTGCTGGGACGCGCCGCGGCCGTCGCCTCCTCGGCCGGCCTCGACGGTGCGGCCGCCCGGGCCCGCCAGGCGCGCCTGGCCATCCGCGCCCTGCACGGCGGCCCGGGGCTGTCGGGTCCCGCGCTCGGCCGCCGCACCGACGCCGCTACGGCCCTGCTCCGGTGCGGCGTCGCCGAGGCCCAGCGGGGCCGCTTCCCCCGTGCCCTGGCCGCGCTCGACGCCGCTCTCGAACGGGTCGGCCCCCATGCGCCCGCGCGGCTGCTCCCCGCCCTGCTGGCCAACCGCGGGCTGGCCCTGGTCTATGCCGACCGGACCGCCGAGGCCGCCGACGACCTCGCCCAGGCCCTGGCGCTGGCCGACGAGCGCCGACTGGACTACCTGCGCGCCGCGGTCCTGCAGAACCTCGGCTGCCTGGCCGTCCGCCACGGCGAGACCGCCGAGGCCATGCGGCTGTTCGACGAGGCCGCCGCCCGCTCCACCCGCTCCCGCCGCATCGCCCTGCGGATCGACGGCGCGGACGCCCTCCTCGCCGCCGGGCTGCCCGACCAGGCGCGGATCCGCCTGGAGTCGTTCGGCGGCCCCGCCGCTGCCGGTCCGCTGCTGGGCGAGGCGGCGGCCCGGCTGGTGGACGCCAAGCACCGGCTCGCCCGCGGGGACCGGGGCGCCGCCATCGCCCAGGTCCGCCGGGTACGGGCCCGGTTCGCCCCCGACTCGCTGTGGGCCGCGCTGGCCGCGTCGGTGGAGTGGTCGGCGCGGTGCCTGTCGGCGCCCGAACAGGCGACGGGGGTCCGCCGGCGCACCGCGGCCCGGTGCGCCGTCTACTCCCCCACCGGTGCCGCCGGCGCGGTCCGCCCCTCCCGCGACCAGGCGGCCGCGGCCGCGCTCCTTGACTCCGGCCGGCACGCGGCCGCGCTGCGCCGGCTGGCGGGGGTCGAGCGTCCCGGGCATGCCGAGGCGGCCGGGCACGCACGTCCCCGGGAGCGGGGCATCGCCGCCGAAGGGGCGCGCCGGGCTCTGGCGGAGGGCCGCGGGGAGGACCTGCTGGCCTGGCTGGAGTACGGCCGCTCCGGCCGGGGTGCCGCGGTCTGCAGGGACGGCTCGTGGGCGGAGCTGCTGGAGCGGCTGCGCGACGCCTACCGGCGGGCCGACGACGGGGAGGAGGCGGCGTTCACCGAGATCGGGCACTGGTCGGCGCGCCTGGCCGCCGCCCAGTGGCACCGCTGCCGGACCGCTCCCCCGCCGGGCGGGGGCGTCCTGGAGGGGCTGCGCGACCGGCTCGGCGACCGGGTCCTGGTCTCCTACGCCGTGCTCGGCGGCGAATGCGTCGCCGTGGCCGTGGCCGATGACCGGGTGGCGGTGCACCGCCTGGGGCCCGTGGGCCGGATCGAGGCCGAGTCCGCCAAATTCGCGTTCGACCTGCGTCTGGCCGCGCTCCGAGGGGAGGGAGGCGGACACGGTGCGGCGGTCTCCGCCGCCCTTCTGGACCGGATGCTGCTGGGCCCGGTGTCGGGGCTGCTGGGCGACCGCCCGGTGGTGGTGTGCCCGGCGCCGGTGACACAGGAGCTGCCGTGGGGGCGGCTGCCGTCGCTGCGCGGCCGCGAGGTGTGCGTGGCGCCGTCGGCGCGGGCCTGGCTGGACGCCGACGCGGTGCGGGCGGCGGGGACGACGGGAACGGCGGCCGGGGCCGGTCCCGCCGTGGTGGCCTGCGGGCCGCGGGTCCCCGGGGCCTCCGCCGAGGCCGCGCGGGTACGGGACGTACTGAGCGGGGCCGGGTACCGGACGCGGCTGCTGTCCGGGGCGGAGGCCACCGTTCCCGAACTCCGGCGCCGCCTGCCGGAGGCGCCCGTGGCCCACCTGATCGGCCACGGCGGCATGGCGCCCGAGGCGCCGATGCTGGCCGCCCTGCTGTTCGCCGACGGCCCCTTGTTCGCCTACGACGCCGAGATGCTCTCTGCGGTCCCGCCCACGGTGGTGCTCTCCGCGTGCTGGTTGGGGGTGTCGACCCCGGCCCCGTCGGGCGCTCCGCTGGGGATGGGCTCCGCCCTGTTGTCCCGGGGCGCCCGGACCGTGGTGGCCTCGGCGGTACCGGTGCGCGACCTGGAGATCGCGGGGCCGATGACGGCGTTCCACTCCGCGGTGGCCTCGGGCACCGCCCCGGCCCGGGCGGTGGCGGACCACCTGGCGGAACACGGCTTCCTGTGCATGGGAGCAGGCTGATCCCGCTGAAGCCGTGAGAGGTGGGGGCGGGGAGGCCGCCCCCACCTCCGCTCCCACCGGCCGACCACCGAAACCGGCCGGACGGGGCAGGGCCCGTGGAGGGGAAAGCATGTGTCCGCCTCCGTCGGCAGAGGGTCCGTCGTCGGTCATCCGTGTGACCAGGAATCCGGGGCCGGCCGGGGCCCGAGAAGCACCGGCCTGGTCGCGCCCGTGTCACCGGGGCCTATCGGCCCGGGTCGACCGTCCGCCCGCGGTCCAGGCCGAGATGCCGGATGTGCACGTGACCGTGGACCGGTGCATCGGCGCGGGCGCCGACAGCGGAACGCAAGGTGCCACCGCCCGGCGGTGTGCTCACCAACGGCCCGGCGAGCAGGGACGGGGCGGCAAAAGAGCACACCGCCGACCGCCGGTCCCACGACCCGGTGGGGACCAGTGCCCCCGGTGGGGACCAGTGCCGTCCGCGCCCGGCACGGATTCGTGCGCCGGTCCGGAGGGCGCGACGGGGGCGCCACGGCAGAACCGGGGAACACTGTGCGAGGGTGGGCCGGAAGCGCCGGAACGGTGGCGGATGGGGCACTGTCGCGCCCGGGGACGATGTACAAGCGCTACCATTCACCCGACGCGCGTCCGGCGGTTCGCGCATTCCGGCGGACGGCGGTCCACCATGGAGGCGAGTCGCCGAGTTCCGCCCTGGCCCGCCGGGGGCCAACCCCTCCGGGCCGGTCGTCCAGGGCCTTCTTGGAGGTACGCGATGAGCCACGACAGCGATGACGAAGACCCCTCGGGGCTCCGGCTGTTCACCCTCGACGAGGCACACGCACTGATGCCGGAGATCCGGCAGCGCGCCGAGGACCTCGTCTCTCTCCGTGCGGACATGGCCGAACTCGCGGCCGACCTGCGGATCGCCGGGGACTCTGCGTTCGGTGGCCGGGCCGAGCTGAAGGGCATGGAGGCGCGCTTCAGCGAGCTCCAGGCCTGGTTCCCCGACAACGGCATCGAAGTGAAAGGGTTGGCGCCGATCCTGCTCGACCTGCCCGCCTTCCTGGACGGGGCGTCGGTCCGTCTGTGCTGGCTCGAAGGCGAGCCCGGGCTCGGCTGGTACCACAGGAGCGAGCTCGGCTTCTTCGGCCGCCGCCCCCTCCCCGAGCACTGACGCTGCCTTTTTCCAGAGGCATCGCGCCGCCCTACCCGGACGCCGTGTGCATCCTCCTGCGCCGAAGTCGGTGGCACACCCCGGATCGACGACTCGGCCGCGGCCCGGACCGGACCGCGGCCACCTGGTCGGGCGCACAGTGGGCACGTCGTCAGGGGAGAAAGCGACATACGCCCTCCCGCCGCCGAGCACCCGGTTACGTGAGGGACGTCCGGTTCCCGGACGGGCTTCGGACCGTGGACAGCCAAGCGGCGAAGACCCGCGTTCCGTCCCGGGAGAGCCGGGCACCGAGTCCGACCGAGACCGAGCAGGCCGACCGTGGCCAGGCCCGCGTATCACCCCGCTATGCAGGGACCAAGACCCCGTACGGGTCACACACGCTGAAGCGGTGGAGTTTCCACCCGTCCAGGTCGGCACGGCCGATTACGGTCCTGGACCGGACGTGGTCCGCCTTCGTAGGCCTCACCCCTATGCAAGCGGCCTCGGCCCCCGCAGAGGGACGGCAAGGCCGCCCGGAAGTCACACCACTCCAGCGGACACCTTCTCCTGGCCCCGGCCGCCGGGCCGAGGGCGCTCCCTCGCCGAGCACTCGGGGACGTGGGGGACGTCCGGGCCCGAACCGGGGACGGCGGAACGGTGGAAGGGCCCACGGGCCGCCGCCGGGGAGGCGTGGCGGAGCCGGGACCGTGTGCCGTCCTCCACGGGTGAGTGCAGGACCGCCTTCGGCGCATCGGGGCCTTCCGAGGGTGCCCCGGGAGGCCCCTTGCCGCCGGGCCGGAGGTCAGGGCCTCACCAGCCCCGTTCTCTCCACTCGTCCAAGTGGGGCCGCTCGGTGCCCAGGGTGGTGTCCTTGCCGTGCCCCGGATAGACCCAGGTCTCGTCGCCCATGTCCGCGAAGACGCGCTCCCCGACGTCGGTCAGCAGCGACCGGAAGTCGGCGTCCGACCAGGTCTTGCCCACCCCGCCCGGGAACAGGCTGTCGCCGGTGAACAGGTGCGTCACGCCCTCCGGGTCGTCGTAGCGCAGCGCGATCGACCCCGGTGTGTGCCCCCGGAGGTGCACCACCTCCAGCGAGCACTCCCCCACCGGCACGCGGTCGCCGTGCTCCACCGGGTCGTCGACCGACACCGGGAGCTCCTCGGCGTCGTCGGGGTGGGCCACGGTGCGCGCCCCCGTGACCCCCACCACCTCGGCCAGAGCCTGCCAGTGGTCGGGGTGCCGGTGGGTGGTGATCACCCGTGCCAGGCCGCCGTCTCCGATCAGGTCCACGATCCGGTCCGCCTCATCGGCGGCGTCGATGAGCACCGCCTCCCCGGTCCGCTTGCAGCGCAGCAGGTAGGCGTTGTTGTCCATCCGCCCCACAGCGAGCTTGCTGATGGTCAGTTCTGGCAGGTCGCGTACGTCGGCCGGTCCGCCGACCCTGGTATCTCCCGAGTAGCTCACGTCTCCCATTACAACACCCACCGGGGGCGCCGCTTCTCGAAGAAGGCGCTGCGTCCCTCGGCCGCTTCCTCCCCTGCGAAATAGTGCTCCGACAGTTCGGTCATGCGGGCGAACTCCGCCGCCCGCTCCTTCGCGCCGTGCTCCGACAGCAGCGCCTTGGCCCCCGCCAGCGCCCCGGGGGCGGCGGCGCGCAGCCCGTCGGCGACCCGCTGGACCGCCGCGTCCAGCTCGGCGCGCGGGACGGCCTCGGTGAGCAGCCCCGCCGCCACCGCGTCCCGTGCGCCGAACACCTCGCCGGTGAGCAGGTACCGGCTCAGCGCCCGGTCCTGCAGCCGCGCACGGACCGGGACCGAGATCACCGCCGGCACCACGCCGATGCGCACCTCGGTGAAGGCGAACTCGGTGTCCTCCGGCGCGATCGCCACGTCCGCCGCGGCCACCAGCCCCAGCCCTCCGGCCCGGGCCGTGCCGTTCAGGCGGGCGACCACCGGTTTGGGGGCGTCCATGACCGCCGCGAAGATCTCGCCCATCCCCGGCGCCTCCGGTGCGGGCTCCCGGCCGGCCAGCCGCTCGGCGACCTCCTTCAGGTCCGCGCCCGCGCAGAACACCGTCCCCGCCCCGGTCAGCACGACCGCGCGCACGGCGTCGTCGTCCATGGCCGCTCGCAACTCGGCCAGCAGGCCGGTGCGCAGCGGCGCGGAGAGGGCGTTGCGGTTGCGCTCGGAGTCCAGGGTGATCGTCGCGATCCCCCGGTCGGTGGTGCGCCGTACAGGCGGCCGCCCGCCCTCGGCCTCCGCCATCGGGTCTCCTTCCGTTCGGCTCATCGGCCCGCCGGACCCGCGCCGTCCGCCGACCGCAGCGCGGCCAGCGCCCCGTCGGCATGGGCGTTCATCCGGATCTCGCTCCTGACCACGTGCAGCACCCGGCCGTCGGTCCCGATCACGAAGGTGCACCGGCGGGTCGGCGCCAGCGCCGACAGCCCGGGAGCGGTGCGCCGCACCCCGTAGGCGCGCGCCACCCGCCCGTCCTCGTCGGAGAGCAGGGGGAAGCCGAGGCCGTGCATGTCCGCGAACGCGTGCTGGCGCTCGACCGCGTCCGCACTGACGCCCGCACACCCGGCCCCCAGCTGCGCGAACTCCGCCGCCAGGTCCCGGAAGTGGCAGCTCTCCGCCGTGCACCCGGGCGTCATCGCCGCCGGATAGAAGAACAGTACGAGGGGCCCCTCCGCCAGCAGCCCCTTCAGATCGCGCACGCGCCCGTCCTGGTCCGGCAACGAGAACCCGGGCGCCGCATCGCCGATATCCACCACGGGGCGCAATCTAGCCCACCCGTCGGCCCACCACCACCCTCAACCGACGCCAAAAGCGCAGCCCCACCACGTGCCACTCCGCCCGCCCGAGCGCACGCAGCCCCGCCCATCAGGCCGCGCCCTCGGCCGGTTCCCGAGGGCCGACAGGCGCATCCGTCGCCCGAAAGCCGCAGCCGACGCCCTCCGCCCGGCCGCTCCTTCCCGGTGGTCCCGAGGGGTCCGACGGTCCTGGTGGTCCGCTGCTCAGCGGTGCGCTGCTCCCGGTGGTCCGCCGCTCCCGGTGGTCCGCCGGTCCCGGCGGCCCCGGCTAATCGATGGTGGTGTAGCTCAGCAGCGGCACCCGCAGCTCTTCCGGCGTCAGGGCCCCGTGCTGGCCCACGAGCGCGCTCTCGACCGGTTCCGCGCGCGGTGCCACCAGCGCGCACGCACCGGTGGCGACGGCCAGCACGTCCCCGATGCGCTCCCGGACCCCGTCGTCCACCTGCCCGAACAGGCCCGCCTCGACCGCCTCCTCGCGGGTCACCACCCGGGCGCGCCCCTCCAGGCGCTCCGCCCAGGCCTCCCGCACGTCCGCGGTGGCCCCGGGCCGGGTGTACACCTGCCGCACCCGCGCCTCGCCCGCGAGCACGCGCACCCCCCGCGTCAGGTCCGGGTCGGCCTCCACGTCGATGCGGCCCGCCGCACCGGTGTCGACCATGCCGTGGTCGGCCGTCACGTACAGCGCCGCGTCCGGCGGCAGCGCGTCGGCGATCTGCTCGGCCAGCCGGTCCACGTGCCCCAGGTGCAGCCGCCAGTAGTCGGAGTCCATGCCGAACATGTGCCCGTAGGCGTCCAGGTCCGCGTGGTAGACGAAGACCAGCGACCGCTCCCCGGTGGACATCGCCGCGGCCGCGCGCACCGCCAGCTCGGTGATGTCGTTGGCCGGCAGGTACCGGCTGCCGCGGGCCGAGGCGCGGCTGAGGCCGCTGCCCTCGTAGGCGCCGGCCGCGACGTACCCGGTGGCCACCCCCGCGCGCTCGGCGCGCTGGTACACGGTGGCGCGGGGCTGCCACGCCTCCGGGTCGACGTCGGCGTCCCAGCGCAGCTGGTTGAAGACGGTGTCCCCGCCCGGCATGGCGACCTTGAGGCCGACCACCCCGTGGTGGCCCGGCGCCAGCCCCGTGCCGAAGGTGGTCAGGCTGGTCGCGGTGGTGGTGGGAAAGCCCGCCGTGATCGGCCCCGCCTCCCCGATCAGCGACGACAGGAAGGGGGCGCGCTCGCGGTGGGCGAGCAGCGCCTCCCATCCCAGGCCGTCCACGAGCAGCACGCAGGCGCGGCGCGCCGGAGGGAGCCCGAGCACCGACGGCTCGCCCTGCACCCCCAGCGACGCCAGGACGGAGGGGGCGAGGTCGGCCAGGGACGTGCTTCCGTACCCGGGGACGTCGAAGGGGGTGGTCACGGGCTTCCTCCTGGCTCTACGCGCCGGGCCGGTTCAGCGGGAGGCCGCCTCGGCGAGGACCGAGGCGAAGTTGAGCATGTTCGCCACCGCCTCCGGGCCGTCGGCGGCCTGGCTGACCCTCAGGGTCAGGGGTTCGGCGGTGATGGCGCCGGTGTAGCCGTGGTCGGCCTCACAGGTCTCGTCGGCGCAGGCGGCCGGCTCCAGGTCCACGTGGGCGACGGCGCCCCAGTTCACGCTCAGGCTGATGTTGAGGACCAGCTCGGCGGGGAGCGTCCCGGAGACGTGGTTGGCGGGGTCGGCCACCACCCGGGTCAGGGCGACGGACTGGATGTTGCCGATGCGGATCGCGTCGGTGGTGGTGGAGGCCTGGGGCCGGTCGGCGCCCTCCGTCGCCGGATGCTCGTCGGTGTGGCAGACGACCAGCCGCGTCGGGGTGAGCAGCAGAACGGTGATGTGCCGCCGCATCTCCATCGCGGGGTCGAAGGTGGCCTCGTGGTGGACGACGAAGGCGTCGGCGCTCTCGCTTCCGAGAGCGGCGGCGACGGCGTCGGTCACCAGGCCGGGGTAGTACCCGCTGCGCTCGATCTCCGAGCGCCAGTCGGTGGACACGGCACGCGTTTTCCTCATACCTCCATCCTGCCCTCTCCCGGCGACAGATCGCACCCTGGTCTGCGCGGTCGCGCCCGTCGGACCCGCCGGGCCCGCCATGGGTAACGCTCGGGCGGGGCGGGTACGGGGCGGGGCATGAAGGCGATTGCGCGCACCCGAATCCCGCCGCCCCGCGCCAGGGCGCCCCGCGGAACGGTCCCGCCGATGCCGAAACCGCCGCCGCCCGGCCCGGGGCCGACCCCGCCGGGCCCCGACCCGGTGCCGCCGGAACCGCCGGTGCCCGACCCCGAACCCGGCCCCGGGCCGGGGCCTCGCCCGGGCCCAGGGCCCATGCCGCCCGACCCCGAACCGCAGCCCGAACCGGCCTGAGGGGCAGGCTCCCGAAGAGCCGCCGACCCCGGATAGGCCCGGATAGGCGGAGACCGGACCCGCCCGCCCCGCTCCGGCCCGGAAGGCGGCGGAGCGGTCGGGGACGCCCGCCCTCTGGCCGGGGCTTCCGACCGGTCGGGGCGTGCGCCGGTCCGGGGCTCGGGGTGGGCGCGGTTCGCGCCGCCCTCGCGGGCGCCGCCGTCCGCGCACCGGCGCCCGCCGACGACGAGGCGCACGGCATGAGCGCACGGCCGCCGGAGGACCTGCCGACGGCGGACCTGCCGCCGGGCGCCCGCGCTGCCGCGCCTGCGGGGCACCGAACAGCCCGCCCGCAACGGACGGCGGCGGCAGGGCGGTGGCACGGCGGTTGCGCGGAACGTGCGCGGCAGAAGCGCACCGGGGCAGGCGCCCCGCCCGGCCGAGGACGTCTAGAACGCCACGCCGCGCAGGCGCCTGGGGCCCGAGTCGGGGCGGATGTCGGGGGCCTCCCGCAGCCACACGCGGGCCCCGAGGACGTGCGCCCCCTCCGCGTTGACCGTGACCGGGTCCAGGTCCATGTGACCGATCTCCGGAAAGGCGTCGGCCAGGCGCGACACCCGCACCAGCAGCTCCTCCAGCGCCTCCACGTTCGGCTGCTCGGCGAGCGAGGTCGCCCCCGCCGGCAGCCCGAACAGCAGCGGGGCCGCGCGCACCGCGTGCACCAGGTCGCTGGCGTCGGCGTGGGTCAGCGGCGCGAGCCGGAACGCGCGGTCGTCCAGCAGCTCGGCGGTGACGTCGGCCAGGCCGAACCCCACCACCGCGCCGAACGAGGGGTTGTCCCCCGCCCGGACCACCGTGGGCACGCCGGGCACCACCATCCGCTGCACGACCAGCATCGCCTCGTCGCCGAGGCGCCCGTGCAGCGCGGTGAAGGCGCCCCGCACGTCGTCCGGGCCGCGCAGGTCGGCGCGGATGCCGGTGCCGCCCGCGCGCAACCGCAGATCCGGGGCGTTGGCCTTGACCACGACCGGGTACCCCAGCCGCTCGGCCGCCGCCACCGCGCCCTCGGCGTCGAAGACCGGGACGTCGGTCCAGACGTCGATGCCGTAGCACCCCAGCAGCTCCCGGGCGGTCTGAGCCGGCATCGCCGACTCCTCGCCGTGCACCGGCTCGCTGGTGAACCACACCGGCCGGTGCGCCCCGCCCCCGTCCGTGCGCTCCGCGCGCTCCTCCAGCGCCCGGTCGATGACCGCGCGCGCCCGTGCGCCGTCCACGTCGGCCAGCTCGGGATGGCGCCCGGGGTCCCGCTCGCGCCAGAGCGCGTACCGGGTGGCGTGCGCCAGCGCCCGCACCGCGTCCTCCGGGGCGAGGTAGGAGGGCACCGACCCGCGGGCGGTCTCGCCCTGGTCGTTGACGTGCCGCAGCTCCTCGGGCAGTCCCTGGTGGCCCAGGTAGGTGGTGAGGATGGGCTTGTCGGAGGTGGCCGCCTTGGACCGCATCACCGCCGCCACGTCGTCGGAGATGGGGGTCAGCGCCGGGATGAACACCACGACGACCGCGTGCACCGCCTCATCGGCCAGGGCCTTGGACAGGGCTTGGTCGAAGTCCTCGGCGGTCGCCTTGGGTCCCAGGTCGACCGGTTCGTGCGGCTTGAGCCCCTCGCGCACGCAGGCGTCCTTGACCAGCAGCCCCAGCGAGTCGGAGTTGCCGAGGATGGCCACCCGCGGACCGACCGGCAGCGGCTGGTAGGCCAGCAACTGGGCGACGTCGAACATCTGGGTGATGTCGTCCACGCGGATCACCCCGGCCTGCTCGAACAGGGAGGTCACCGCGTAGTCGGGCAGGGAGAGCGCCCCCGCGGCGTGCCCGGTGGGCACCCCTGAGGAGCCGCCGCTGCGCACCGCCACGACCGGCTTGTGCTGGGCGAGCCGGCGCGCCAGGCGGGTGAACTTGCGCGGGTTGCCCAGCGACTCCAGGTACTGCAGCACGACCTCGGTCGCCGGGTCCTCCTGCCAGTACTGGATGAGGTCGTTGCCGGACACGTCGGCCCGGTTGCCCGCCGAGACGAACGTCGACAGCCCGATGCCGCGCTCGGACACCCGCTGGAGGATGGCCCGGCCCAGCGCGCCGGACTGGGAGAAGAAGCCGATGGGCCCGCGCGGCGGCACGTACGGCGACAGTGTCGCGTTGAGCGACACGGCCGGGTCGGTGTTGGCCACGCCCAGGCCGTTGGGGCCCACCACCCGCATGCCCTCCGCGCGCGCGGTGGTGACCAGGTCGTCCTGGCGCTCCTTGCCCTCGGGGCCGACCTCGCCGAACCCCGAGGTGACCACCACCAGCCCGTGCACGCCCTTGCGGGCGCACTCGCGGACCACGTCGGCCACCATGTCCGCGCGCACCGCCACCACGGCCAGGTCGACCGGGTCGGGGATGTCGAGGACGCTCGGGTAGGCGCGCACGCCGGCGACGGCGCGCGCTTCGGGGTGCACCGGGTAGACCGGCCCCTGGAAGTCCCCGGCCAGGAGGTTGCGCAGCGCCGTCTGGCCGACGGTGTGCGCGGTCCTGCTGGCGCCGATGACCGCGACCGACTCGGGGAAGAGGAGCCGGGCGATGGAGCGCGACTCGGCGCGCTGCTCGCGGGCCCTCATGACCTCCTCGGAGTGGTCGGTGGGCTCCAGGTCCAGGGTGAGGCGGATGACGCCCTCGTCGAAGGTCTGCTGGGCGGTGTAGCCCGCCTCCCGGAAGACGTTGATCATGCGCCGGTTCTCCGGCAGCACGTCGGCGATGAAGCGGCGCACCCCGCGCTCGCGCGCGGCCGCGCCGATGTGCTCCAGCAGCACCGAGGCCAGGCCGCGCCCCTGGTGGGCGTCCTCGACGAGGAAGGCCACCTCGGCCTCGTCCTCGCCGATCTTGTCGTAGCGCACGACGGCGACCATCACCCCGGAGATGGTCGCGATCAGGCCCACCCGTTCGTCGTAGTCCACGTGGGTGAAGCGCTTGACGTCGCGGTCGGACAGTCGGGGGTAGGGCGCGAAGAAGCGGTAGTAGATCGTCTCGGGCGACAGGCGCGCGTGGAACGCGCGCAACAGGTCGGCGTCCTCCGGCGTGATCGGGCGGATGTGGGCCGTCCCGCCGTCGGTGAGAACTACGTCGGCTTCCCAGTGGTTCGGGTATGGCTGCACGGTTTTGAGCCTAAAGGAGATCGGCCCCGGTGTGGGGAACGCCGCACACGTTTCGGAGCGCCGCACGGCGCTGCCGCTTCGTTACCTCGCCACACCGGAGAACCTGTTAACGTCTCTGTGCATAACGCTCAGAGCCCGCGCGCACGGTTGAGTTCTCCCCCGCTCGCCCGGCGGGGACGCAAGGTGGTGGTGGACCCAATGGCACGAGTCGTCGTGATCGGTGACCTCATGACCGATTCCGTTGCGCGGGCGTTCTATCCGCTCGCGCGCGGCAGCGACACCCCCGCCTCCGTGACGACCTACGGCGGCGGCTCGGGCGCCAACGTCGCGGCCTGGCTGGCGCTGGAGGGCGCCGAGGCCACGTTCGTGGGGCGCCGCGGCTCCGACATCACCGGCCGCACCCGCGAGATGGAGCTGATGGGCTACGGGGTGGACTCGCGCCTGGTCATGGACCCCGAGCGGGCCACCGGCACCTGTGTCGTGATGATCACCCACCGCGGCAACCGGACCATGCTCAGCGACCCCGGCGCCAACGCCCGCCTGCAGCCCGAGGACCTGCCGCGCGACGTGTTCGCCCCCGACGGGCACCTGCACGTGTCCGGGTACACCCTGATCAACGAGGACTCGCGGCGCGCGGCGCGGATGGCGCTGCGCGCGGCCCGCGAGGCCGGCATGTCGATCTCGGTCGACGGCGGATCGCACGCCCCGCTCAAGCGCGCGGGGGCGGAGAACTTCCTGGACTGGACCAACGGTGCCCGCCTGCTGTTCGCCAACACCGACCAGGCCGGGGTGCTGACCGGCCGGGACGACCCGGAGGCGGCGGCCAAGGTGCTGACCGCGTGGTTCCCGGCGGTGGTGATCAAGCTCGGCGACGAGGGCGCCCTGTGGGCCGCCAAGGGGCGCGACGACATCGTCCAGGTGCCGGCCGAGCCGGTGGCCCCCTCGCCCGGCTCGATCGGGGCGGGCGACGCGTTCATGGCCGGGTTCCTGCCGCTGTGGCTGTCCGGGAAGCACCCCAAGGACGCCCTGGCCCGGGGCCAGCACCTGGCCGCCCGCGCACTCCACATGCCCGGCGCCCGCCCCGACCTGGGCGACGTGTAGCAGAGCGGCGGGCGGCCGGCGGCCCGCGGGTCAGCCGTCGGGCAGCGCCGCGACTGCGTTGTTCTGTCCGACGACGATCCTCCAGGCACCCTGTTCGCGCGCGACCACGTAGGTCGCCACACCGTGGTGGCCGTCGACCGTCCGGCCGGCCTCGTCCGTGGGGACCTGCCGGACGTTCACCCCGACCGCGCCCGGCACGATCGCGAGGAGCTTGACGACCTCGTAGCGCGCGTAGGCGTCCCGCAGCGGCCCCTGGAAGGCGCGCGCCCCGAACCCGGCGATGGCATCGCGCCCGTCCAGGCGCATCCCCGCAGCGTTGGTCCAGGACGCCTCCGCGGCGAAGCACGCGCTCAGGGCCGCGGCGTCATGGGCGTTGAAGGCCTCCTCAAGATCCTTCACCACGGCCGTCGCCGCCTGCCGTTCCTCCGCCGCGACCTCTCCCGCCACCAGCATCCCCTCGGCCATGACGGCCTCCCTTCCATGACTGCACCGGTGGTCGGGGCCGGCGTCGCGCCGCTCCGTCCTGACGGCCGCCGACCCCAGGGGCCCTCCGGCCCCCGGGAACGACCCAACAGCCTCAAGTCGGGTTGAGGTCAAGCTCAGGGCGCGGCCGTGGCCGCGGGGGCCGTCCGCGCCCCTCGGGGTGCTTGGATCGGGTCCGTGGCGAACGGCGTCCGGGCGCGTTCATCAGCAGGTCCCCGGAGGCGGGAGCAGCCGGCCCGGGTGCACCGTGGACCGATGGGAACGCGGCAAGGGCCGTGCCGGGGCACCGCGCGGTAGGACCGGCTCCGAGGAACGCCCCTCGATCCCCGACGTGCGCCGACGCGGTTCCTGGACGGTGGAGGCCGGCGGCCGCTGAGCCGGCCGCGCAGGATTCCGGCGTTCGCGTGCATGCGGACGGCCGAGCCCGTGCGCACACCGAGGTCGGACCATGCCCCGCCCGGACGGTCACGGGGCGCCCCCGGAGGGGGCCGCCCCTGGTGCGACCAGCGCCCACGCAGGGATCGGCGGCCGCGCACCGGCGGAACGCGCTCCCGCCCCCGCCGGCCACCGCTCCTACGACGTCGACGCCAGGGCCAGCGGAAGGACCTCCTGGGCCCCCGCCTCCCTCAGCAGGCGGGCGGCGACGGCGAAGGTCCAGCCCGTGTCGGTGTAGTCGTCCACCAGGAGCACCGGGCCGTCCAGCGACGACAGCGCGCCCCGCACCTCGTCCGGGACCTCCAGGGCCTTCCACACCGACGCCAGCCGCTGGGCGCTGTTGTGCCGACGCGGCCCGGGCCCCTCCGGGTCCGTGTAGGACAGCGTCCCCACCGGGGCCAGCCGCCCGACCCGGGACAGCCGGGACGCCAGGTCGGCGACCATCGCCGGGCGGGTGCGCGAGGGCATCGCCGCCACCCCGACCGGGCGCCGCTCCCACGGCCAGGCCGCCAGCACCTCCACCACGGCCGTGAACGCCTTCTCGTCCACGGGCGCGTCCGGGGCGTCGTCGGCGAGCAGGCGGCGCAGCGCCGTCCCCCACCCGATGTCGGTCAGGCGCGCCAGCGCCCGCCCCTCCTCGGCCCGCAGCCCTTCGGGGATCTTGCCCGAGGCCTGCACGCCCAGCGCCGCCATCCCGGCCGGCCACTGGCGGCGCGGCGCCACCGGGACCCCCGGCCGCTCCAGGTGGGCGGCGGCCGCCCGGCGGCGCCCGGCGTCCACCTCGGCGGGCCAGGGGCGCCCGGTGCACCCGTCGCAGCGCCCGCAGGGCGCCGCCTCCGGGTCGTCGAGCTGGCGGCGCAGGAACTCCATCCGGCAGCCGGGGTGGGCGATGTAGTCGAGCATGGCCTGCTGCTCGCGCTCGCGCGCGGCCGCGACCGCCCGGTACCGCTCGGCGTCGTAGGTCCACTCCTGGCCGGTGGCCTCCCAGCCGCCGCGCACCCGGCGCACCGCCCCGTCCACGTCCAGCACCTTGAGCATCTGCTCCAGCCGGGACCGGCCCAGGTCCACCTCGGTCTCCAGGCGGGGCAGCGAGACCGGCCCGCCGGCCTCGCGCAGGGCCGACAGCGCCCGGCGCACGGTCTCCTCCGGCGGGAAGGACAGCCCGGCGAAGTAGGCCCAGATCTCCCGGTCCTCCCGGCCGGGCATCAGGATCGCCTCGGCCGACTCCACGCCGCGCCCGGCGCGCCCCACCTGCTGGTAGTAGGCGATGGGCGACTGCGGGGCGCCCAGGTGCACCACGAACCCCAGGTCGGGCTTGTCGAAGCCCATGCCCAGCGCGCTGGTGGCCACCAGTGCCTTGACCTTGTTGCCGAGCAGCTCCTCCTCGGCGCGGCGGCGCTCCTCGGGCTCGGTGCGCCCGGTGTAGGAGCGCACCTCGTAGCCGCTCTCGGCCAGGAAGGCGGCGGTCTCCTCGGCGGCGGCGACGGTGAGCGTGTAGATGATGCCCGACCCGGGCAGCTCCGGCAGGTACTGCGCCAGCCAGCTCCAGCGGGAGGCGCCGTCGGGCAGCTCCACCACGGCCAGGCGCAGGCTCTCCCGGTCCAGCGCGCCGCGCAGCACCAGCGGCTCCTCGCCGTCGCCCGCGCCGAGCTGCTCGGCCACGTCCCGGGTGACGCGCTCGTTGGCGGTGGCGGTGGTGGCCAGCACCGGGATCCCGGCGGGCAGCTCGCGCAGCAGGGTGCGGATGCGCCGGTAGTCGGGGCGGAAGTCGTGCCCCCAGTCCGAGACGCAGTGCGCCTCGTCGACCACCACGAGCCCGGCGCCGGCGGCCAGCCGGGGCAGCGCCCGGTCGCGGAAGTCGGGGCTGTTCAGCCGCTCGGGGCTGACCAGGATCACGTCGACCTCGCCGGCCTCGATGGCGGCGTAGGCCTCGTCCCACTCGGCGGTGTTGGAGCTGTTGACGGTGCGGGCGCGGATCCCCGCCCGCTCGGCGGCCGCGATCTGGTTGCGCATCAGGGCCAGCAGCGGGGAGATGATCACCGTGGGCCCGGCCCCCTGGGCGCGGCGCAGCGCGGTGGCCACGAAGTAGACCGCGGACTTGCCCCAGCCGGTGCGCTGCACCACCAGGGCGCGGCGGCCCCCGGCGACCAGGGCGGCGATCGCCGTCCACTGGTCCTCGCGCAGCTGCGCGTGCTCCCCGGCCAGCGCGCGCAGGTGGGATTCGGCGGCCTCGCGCAGGGCGGGGCCGTCGTGCGGGGCGTCGGGGGCCGGTGAGGCGTCGGAGGGCACCATGTCCTCCTTGGTACCAGAGCCCGGGAGGGGCCCGGGGCGTCTTCGCGGGGGCTGTNAGGCGGGCCCGCCGGTCCCGCCTGTCAGTCCCGCTCGCCGGGCCCGGTCCCGGTCCGCCCCGACTCGGCCCGGCGCTTCTCCAGCGCGTCCTCCAGCTCGTCGGTGACCAGGTGCTCGGCGACCACCATGCCGCGGGTGTAGGACACCCGCCCCAGGGTCTGGGCCAGCACCGGCATCGTCATGAACTGGAACACCGCCACCAGCGCCAGCGGGAGCGCGGTGCGCAGGTCGGGCAGCCGGAAGGCGGCCCCGGCCAGGATCAGCAGCAGCGCCACGGTGTCGGGCTTGGTGGAGGCGTGCATGCGCCCGAGCAGGGTCGGGAAGCGCACCATGCCGATCGTGCCGGTCAGCGCGAACAGCGCCCCGAGGGGCAGCAGGACCGCGGTGGCCCAGTCAGTCGCGGTCATGGGCCCTCCTCTCGGCGAAGCGCGCGGCGGTCAGGGTGGCCACGAACCCCAGCAGGGCGATGGTCACCATCACGCCCACGTAGGAGGAGTCCCCGCGCACCGCGACCTGCAGCGCGATGAAGCTCACCAGCAGCACCGACACGGTGCTCAGCCCCACGACCCGGTCCAGTACCGACGGGCCGCGCACCAGCCGGTAGACGGCCAGCAGGACCGAGGCCCCGAGCATCACCGCGGTCGCCGCGAAGGAGTAGTCCAAGGCGTTCACCGCTCCTCCCTCCCCGCGGCGCGGGCCGCGTGCATCGCGTGCTCGGTGGCCTCGAAGTCGGCGATGTCCGCCGTCGAGCCGAAGGCGCGCACGAAGAGCTCCTCGATGCGCCGCACGTCGCGGCGCAGCCGCGGCACGTCGCCCTCTCCGCGGATGGGGATGCCGTGCACGTAGATCACGCCGCCCTCCCGGTCGAGTTCGATGGTCTGGCTGCCGGTGACCAGCGACAGGCCACCGCTGACCATGGCCATGAGCAGGTCGGAGTCGGTGCGCAGGGGCACCGCGACGATCGCGCCGCGCACCCGGTGCGGGCGGTCGAAGGTGAAGTAGGCCATCTGGACGCTGGAGGCCAGCAGGTCCCAGAGGATGCGCACGGCCAGCCGGACCGCCCACAGGGGGCGGAACCGCAGCCGCACCGGCAGGTGCGGGAGCCGGGCGGCGACGTAGCAGCCCGCCCCCACGGCGAAGCCGGCGATGAGGGTGCCGGGGCTCGCGTCGCCCCACAGCACCGCCCACATGACGGTCAGCCACAGCACCATCGGCAGGCGGCCCAGCAGGCGCATCCCGGCACCGTTCACGGCGTTCACGACGCACCTCCCAGGACGGCCTGCAGGTAGGCCCCGCCGCCGAGCAGGTCGCGCGCGGCGGTGAAGGCCAGGTCGGTGAGCGGCCCGGACAGCGCGGCCAGGACCAGCCCGAGGGCCACCATCGCGCCGGTGGCCCCCGCCATCAGCAGGGCGCCCCCGGAGCGGCGGCCCCGGAGCCGCTCCCCGGCCTCGACCACGTCGGGCAGCGGGACGCCCCAGAAGGCGCGCACCCACACCCGGAAGATCGCCATGAGGGTGAGCAGGCTGGTGGCCACGCCGGCGGCGACCCCCGTCCAGGCGAGCCATCCCCCGGCCTCGGCCCCGGCCTGGAAGAGCGCCACCTTGGCCACGAAGCCCGACATCGGCGGCAGCCCCGCCAGGCTCATCGCCGGAAGGAAGAACAGCAGCGCCAGCATGGGCGAGATCGCGGTCAGCCCGCGCAGCGCGCGCAGCGAGGTGTGCCCCACGTACTGCCGGATGAGCCCGTTGACCAGGAACAGGCTGGCCTGCACGACGATGTGGTGGACCAGGTAGACGATGACCCCGGCCAGCCCGGCCGCGCTGCCCAGCGCCAGCCCGAAGAGCATGAAGCCGATGTGGCTGACCAGCGCGAAGGACATGATCCGGTTGACGTCGTCCTGCACCAGGGCGCCGAGGATGCCCACGACCATGGTGGCGATCGCCAGCCACATGATCACCGCCGAGGTGTCGTCCCGGGCGAAGAGCAGCGTCTGGGTGCGGATGACGGCGTAGACGGCCACCTTGGTCAGCAGCGCGGCGAAGATCGCCGAGATGCGGGTCAGGGCGACCGGGTAGCTGTCGGGCAGCCAGAAGTGCATCGGCACGATGGCCGCCTTGATCCCGAACACCACCAGGAACATCAGCGCCAGCACCATGCGCAGCGGCTCCGGCGCGGTGTCGAGGCGCAGCGCGATGTCGGCCATGTTCACCGTGCCGGTGGCGCCGTAGACCAGCGCGATCCCGGTCAGGAACAGGATCGAGGAGGTCAGGCTGACCACGGTGTAGATCATGCTGGCCCGCACCCGCGCGCGCGTGGGCGCCTGGGTGATCAGCGCGTAGCTGGCGGTCAGCATGATCTCGAAGCCGACGAAGAGGTTGAACAGGTCCCCGGCCAGGAAGCTCAGGCACACCCCGGCGGTCAGCACCAGGTAGATGGGGTGGAAGACCGCCGGTGTGGCCCGGCTCAGGCCCGCGGTGTCCTGGCCGATCGCGTACAGCAGCACGACGAGCAGGACGACCGAGGAGACCAGCAGCAGCAGCGCGGTCAGCGGGTCGGCGACGACGGTGATGCCGATGGGGGCCTCCCACCCGCCCGCCTGGGAGGTGAGCACCGTCCCGTCGGCGGTGCTCCGCACCAGCTCTGCGGCGGCCAGCACCACCAGGAGCAGCGTCACGACCGAAACGGCCTGCTGGCCGCGGCGGTAGGAGCGCAGCAGCAGCGCCGCCGCGGCACCCAGGACGGGGACGAGGAAGGGGACGGCGAGGAGTGTGGTCATGCCGACTCCTCCGGTTCCTCAAGACGGCTGATGCGGCGGTCCTCAAGGTCGTCGGGGACCTCGTCGTCGCCGTCGCCCAGCCACACCCGGTAGGCCAGCGCGAGCAGGAACGTGGTCACGCCGAAGGTGATGACGATGGCGGTCAGCGCCATCGCCTGGGGCAGCGGGTCGCTCATCTGCGAGGCCTCGCCCGGGAGCAGCGGGGGCAGGGTGATGGCCCGGTCGGTGAGCATGAGCGACAGGTTGGCCGCGTGGCCCAGCAGCAGGATCCCGAAGACGACGCGCATCAGGGAGCGCTGGAGCAGCAGGTAGAAGCCGCAGGAGTAGAGGACGCCCACGGCCAGGATCAGGACGAGACTCGGCGCCGGCGTCACTGCGCACCTCCCTTGTTGCGTGCGCGCCGGCGCCGCCGCCCCGCGCGCGCTTCCTCCTCCTCGGCCTCCATGCGCGCGCCCAGCGCGGCCACGACCGACAGCACGAGTCCGACCACGATGAGGAACACCCCGGATTCGAACACGAGGTAGCTGGCGAACGTGACCTCGCCGAACACCGGCAGGTCGGCCTTGGCCTTGAAGACCTCCAGCAGCTCTCCGCCGCCGAACAGCGGAAGCCCCGCGGTCACCCCGGACAGCAGCAGGCCCAGCGCCAGCAGGGTGTTGGGCTTGAGCGGCATGCCGGCGGCCAGCTCGTGGCGGCCCCCGGCGATGTAGCGCAGCACGAACGCCATGCTGGCCACCAGCCCGCCGGCGAACCCGCCGCCGGGCCGGTCGTGCCCGGAGACCAGCAGGAACACCGAGAAGACCAGCACCGAGGGGACCAGCAGCCGGACGGCCACCTCCAGCAGCACCGACCGGGGGCCGAAGGCCGGGCTGACGACGGTGCTGAGCCAGCGCTCGCGGGGCGCCTCCCAGCCCTCGGGGGGCGTCCCCGCCCCGGTGGACACCTCGCTCATCGGGCGCTCCCCTCCCCGGCCTCCGGGCCGGGCACCCCGGGCACCGCCTCGGGGGCCTCGGCCGCGGGCTCGTCGACGACCCGGTCGCGCCGGTTGAGCAGCACCAGGGAGGCCACCGCGACGGCGGCGGTGGCCAGCACCACCACCTCGCCGAAGGTGTCCAGCGCCCGGAAGTCGGCCAGGATCGTGTTGACCAGGTTGTGGCCGCCGGCCTCGTCGGCCCGCCCGGCGTAGTCGGCCCCGACCGGGGACGCGGTGCGGGCCGAGGTGGCCAGCCACAGGGTCAGCGCCACGAACGTCCCGGCGGCGCCGGAGAGCAGCACCATCAGGCGCTTGGGCCAGCCGGGCGGGCGCACCGAGAACGTCGCGGGCAGCCGCCGCAGCACGAAGACCAGGATGACCGTGGTCAGCGTCTCCACCAGCACCAGCGTCAGGGCCAGGTCCGGGGCGCCGTGCAGGACGAACAGCCCGGCGATGGCGAACCCGGTGGCGCTGAGCAGGATCAGCGCGGCGAACCGGCGGTGCTCGCGCAGCGCGGCGATCGCGGTGACCGTCATGACCAGGGCCAGGAGCGGCTCCAGGGGGCTGTCCCACAACCGCAGGTTCTCGCCGGCCGGGAGCGCGGCCTCACCGGTCCCCAGCGCCCAGGCCAGGCGCGCACCGGGCAGGGCCAGCAGGGTCGCCAGGATGATGCCGAGGTAGGCGGGCAGCGAACCGGTCTGAAGGCGCCGGGTGATGCTGAGCGCGACGGCGTACACCCCGTGCACGAAGAGGTGGTAGCCGATCTCGGCGTCGGGGCCGCGCGGCAGCCGCGCCTGGGCGCCCTCCACCGCCGCGCGCCAGTGGAACAGCGCGTATCCGGCGGCGATCACCAGCCCGGTCAGCAGCAGGGACGGGCCGATTCCGTGCCAGAGCGCCAGGTGGTACGGGGCGCCGTGGTCGGGGTAGGCCGCGGCGTAGGCCTGCGCGATCGGGTCGAGGGCCCCGGGGAGCAGTCCGAAGACGAGGCTGAGCGCCCCGAGGCCGACCGGGGCGGCGAGGAAGGCCGCCGTGGGGCGGTGGAAGTGCGGCTCGGCCACGCCGGGCTTGACCGCGAACGCCCCCCACCAGAAGCGCGCGCTGTAGCCGAAGGTCAGCACCGAGGCCAGGACGATCCCGGCGAGCATGGCCGCGGCCGCGGCCGGCGGCAGCTCGGCGGCGTGGCCGGGCAGGAACGCCTCCAGCGCGGCCTCCTTGGCCGCGAAGCCCAGCAGCGGGGGCAGGCCCGCCATGGAGGCGGCGGCCGCCCCGGCCGCGACGGCCAGCACGGGCATGCGGCGGCGGAGCCCGGTCAGGGCGCCGATGCTGCGGGTGCCCGTCTGGTGGTCGATCACGCCGACCGTCAGGAACAGGCAGGACTTGAAGAGTCCGTGGGCCAGCAGCGCACCGGCGGCGGCGATGGCGGCGGTGTGCGCGCCCATGCCGCCGAGCAGCATCAGGAAGCCGAGCTGGCTGACGGTCCCGTAGGCCAGGAGCAGTTTCAGGTCGTCCTGGCGCAGCGCCCGCCAGCCGCCCAGGACCATGGTGGCCAGGCCGAACACCAGCACGAGCGCGCGCCAGGGGTCGGTGTCGGCGAACCCGGGGGCCAGGCGGGCCACCAGGTAGACGCCCCCCTTCACCATGGCGGCGGCGTGCAGGTAGGCGCTCACGGGGGTGGGCGCAACCATCGCCCCGGGCAGCCAGTAGTGCAGGGGCGCCTGCGCGGACTTGGCGAAGGCCCCGGCCAGGACGAGCACCAGCGCCAGCGGCACCAGGGGACCGTCCGGGGGCGACTCCACCAGGGCCGAGATCCGGTAGGTGCCGCCGGCCTGCCCCAGCAGGACGAACCCGATGAGCATCGGCAGGCCGAGGCCGGCGGTGGTGATCAGGGCCTGCAGGGCGGCGCGGCGCGCGCCCTCCTTGCGGTCGTCGTGCCCGACGAGCAGGAAGGAGGTGACCGAGGTCAGCTCCCAGAAGACGTAGAGCGCGAACAGGTTGTCGGCGGTGACCACGCCGAGCATGGCGCCGGCGAACAGCGTCATGACGGCGGCGAGCCGCCCCAGGCCGCGCTCGCCCGCGCGGAAGTAGCCGGCGCTGTACCAGAAGATGGCCGCCCCTACCCCGCTGACCAGCAGCACCATGGCCAGGGACAGGGCGTCGAGGCGGAAGTCCAGGTCGATCCCGAGGGCGGGCACCCAGGCCAGGCGCGCCTGGGCCGCGTCCCCCGCGAGCACGGCGGGGGCCTGGGCCAGGGCCCAGGCGGCGGCGAGCGCGAGCGGGACGCTGGCGGCGAGGAAGGCGCGCGCCCCGGCGGCCCGGGCGAGCGGGGGCAGCACGACCGCGACGGCGGCGTGCAGGGCGATGATCAGCGGCAGCAGCATGGACCTCGTTGTCGGCGGCGGGGTCGGGCGGCACCGGGCACGGGCGGGCCCGGCGGGGCGGTGCGGGGGATACAAGGTTAGCGGCGGCGTCCCCGCACGGCTTGACTCCCACACGAGGGCGTGTAACATTCGCCCGCGCTTTTCCGTAATGCGAAATGATCACGCTCCGTGCTTTCGGGTCGCCACCAGCGCATTCCCCCGTCGACCACCGCGCGCCCCCGCTCGCATTCCCGTATCGCACGTGGGAGATCTCACCAAACGGAACGGACATCACCCGACCTGGGGGCGGCGCCCGGCCGCGCCCGGACCACGTCACGCAACGTAGCCCCTCTCGACCGCTCCTCCGGGCGCCTCCGCCCATCGCAGCACGGCGTTAACGGAACCCTAACGGTGATCTGCGCCCCACCGGAGGGGCCCGTCCGTGCGCCCCGGTTCGCGAAGGTCCCCGGGTCGGGCCAGAATTGGCGGCATGGCCCGTTCAAGCACTCCGTCTCCGCCCGAGGAGCTCGCCGAGAAGATCATCGACATCGACGTCTCCGAGGAGATGCGCGGCAGCTTCCTCGAATACGCCTACTCGGTGATCTACCAGCGCGCCCTGCCCGACGCCCGCGACGGGCTCAAGCCGGTGCAGCGGCGGATCCTCTACCAGATGAGCGAGATGGGGCTGCGCCCCGACCGCGGCCACGTCAAGTGCGCCCGCGTGGTGGGCGAGGTCATGGGGCGCCTGCACCCGCACGGCGACGCGGCGATCTACGACGCGATGGTGCGGATGAGCCAGGCCTTCGCCATGCGCGTTCCGCTGGTCGACGGGCACGGCAACTTCGGCTCGCTCGGCGGCGACGACGCCCCGGCCGCCATGCGCTACACCGAGGCGCGCATGGACCGGGCCGCGGAGATGATGGTCACCTCCATCGACGAGGACGTCGTCGACTTCCGCCCCAACTACGACGGCCAAGAGAACGAGCCGGAGGTCCTGCCCGCCGCCTTCCCCAACCTCCTGGTGAACGGCGCCTCGGGGATCGCCGTGGGCATGGCCACCAACATGGCCCCGCACAACCTGGGCGAGGTCGTCGCCGCCGCGCGGCACCTGCTCGCCAAGCCGGACGCCCCGCTGGAGGAGCTCATGGAGCTCGTCCCCGGGCCGGACCTGCCCACCGGCGGCACCATCGTGGGCCTGGACGGCATCCGCGACGCCTACGCCAAGGGCCGCGGCACCTTCCGCACCCGGGCCACCGTCTCCATCGAGAAGGTCTCCCCCCGGCGCATGGGCCTGGTCGTCACCGAGCTGCCCTACAGCGTCGGGCCGGAGAAGGTCGTGGCCCGCATCAAGGAGCTGGTGCAGACCAAGAAGCTCCAGGGCATCGCCGACCTGAAGGACCTGACCGACCGCAACCAGGGCCTGCGACTGGTCATCGAGCTCAAGAACGGCTTCAACCCCGAGGGCGTGCTGGCCGAGCTGTACCGGCTCACCCCCATGGAGGAGTCGTTCGGCATCAACAACGTGGCGCTGGTCGACGGCGAACCGCGCACCCTGGGCCTGCGCGACCTGCTCCAGGTCTTCGTCGACCACCGCCTCGAGGTGGTGCGGCGGCGCAGCGAGCACCGGCGCGCCAAGCGCCGCGAGCGGCTGCACCTGATCGACGGCCTGCTCATCGCGCTGCTCAACATCGACGAGGTCATCGCGCTCATCCGCGCCTCGGACGACACCGCGGACGCGCGCACCCGCCTGATGGACGCCTACGGCCTGTCCGAGACCCAGGCCCGCTACATCCTCGACACCCCGCTGCGCCGCCTGACCAAGTTCGACCGGCTGGAGCTGGAGAAGGAGAGCGAGCAGCTCAAGAAGGAGATCGACGAGCTGACCGCGATCCTGGAGTCCGACGCCAAGCTGCGCAAGGCGGTCTCCAAGGAGCTGGCCGAGGTCGCCAAGCAGTACGGCGCGCCCCGCCGCACGGTGCTGCTGGAGAGCGACGGCGCCGCCCGCACCTCCTCGGTCCCGCTGGAGGTGGACGACGCCCCCTGCGCCGTGCTGCTGGGCGCCGACGGGATGCTCGGCCGCAGCAAGGGCGCGGCGGTGCCGCGGGTCTACGACGGCCTGCGCGCCCGGCACGACGCGGTGGCCTGCGCGGTGCCCGCCCGGCTGCGCGGCGACATCGGGCTCGTCACCGACTTGGGCCGGGCGATCCGGCTGCCGGTGGTGGAGGTGCCCGAACTCCCCGACGCCGGGGACGAGGCGCCGCCGCTGGCCTCGGGCCTGCCGGTGCAGGAGTTCGTCTCCCTGGAGCCGGACGAGCGGGTGGTCGCCCTGGCCTGTATGGACGGGGACGGCCCCGGCCTGGCCCTGGGCACCGAGCAGGGCGTGGTCAAGCGTGTGGCACGGGACTTCCCCGCCAACAAGGACGATTTCGAGGTGGTCGCCCTCAAGGACGGCGACCGGGTGGCCGGCGCGGTGCAGCTGGCCACCGGCGAGGAGGACCTGGCCTTCGTCACCTCCACCGGGCAGCTGCTGCGCTTCCCCGCCTCCTCCGTGCGCGAGCAGGGGCGGGCGGCCGGCGGGGTGGCGGGCGTCAAGCTCGCCGAGGGGGCGCGCGTGCTGTGGTTCGGCGCGGTCGCCCTGCCCGAGGACACCGTGGTGGTGACCGTGGCCGCGGCCGCCGGCGACGGCGCGCTGGTGCCCGCCGAGGGCGGATCGGCCAAGGTGACACCGTTCGAGGCCTACCCCGTCAAGGGGCGGGCCACCGGCGGAGTACGCTGCCACCGCTTCCTCAAGGGCGAAGACGCCCTGGTGTTCGCCTGGATCGGCCGCGCGCCGGCCCGGGCCTCGCGGGCCGACGGGGGCCCGGTCCGCCTGCCCGACATGGACCAGCGCCGGGACGGCTCGGGCGAGCCGATCATGCGCGCGATCGCGACGGTGGGCAGCGGACAGCACGACACCGGTTTTCTGGAGCGCCCCGCCGAGTGAGGCGCTCCGGGCGCCCGGCCGCGAGGGACGGCCGGGCGCGCATCCACGGGACACGGGAGGAGTCCGCGATGAGCAATGCCTTCGACGACCTGCTCGGGGGGAACGCCGAGTACGCGCGCGATTTCGGCCTGCAGGGGCTGCGCCCGGCGGCCGAGCGCGGCCTGGGGCTGGTGACCTGCATGGACTCGCGCATCGACCCGCTGGCCGTGCTCGGCCTGAAGGTCGGCGACGCCAAGGTCCTGCGCAACCCGGGCGGCCGCGTCACCGACGACGTCCTCACCGCGCTGGTCATCTCGGCCTACCTGCTGGAGGTCGACCGGGTGCTGGTGATGCCGCACACCAAGTGCAAGATGGCCTCGGTGTCGGGCGACCGCGAGGTGCACGAGCTGATCCAGGACACCCACGGTGTCGACACCCGGAGCCTGGACTTCGGCACCGACAACGACCAGGCGGGGGCCCTCCGGCGGGACCTTGAGCGCGTCCGCCACCACCCGCTGCTGCCCAAGGACCTCCCGGTCGCCGGGGCACTGTACGACGTGGACACCGGCAGGATCGAGCTGGTCGACGCCTGAGCGGGCGCCGGTCGGCCGATCGGCTGCGCGTTCCGGTGGGCGGAGCGGTCGCTCCAGCACACGCTCTCGCCCGCCGGGCGCGGCCCGTCTGCTCCGGCGCCCCGCTCCCCGGCGGCACCTGGGAATACGGCGCCTCCCGCCACGGTTGTGACGCCCGACGGCGGACTCCCTACGAGAGGTGCGCTGATGCAGGGTTCCACCTACGAGACCTTCACCGTCGGCCGTTTCTACTTCGAGATGGGCGACCCGATCGCCGCTGCCCGGGTCCTGGCCCCGCTCGCCGAGGAGGAACCGGAGAGCCGCTCGGTTCTGGAGCTCCTCGGCCGCGCGTATTTCCACTCCGCCCAGCTCACCAAGGCCGAACGGACCTTCCGCCGCATCGTCGAGCTCGACCCGTGCGACAGCTGGGCCCACCTCGCCCTGGCCCGGTCCCTGGAGCGCCAGAGCCGCACCGACGAGGCGGCCACCCACCGCAGGATCAACGCCGCGATGTCCGGCGGCTCGCTGGACTGACCGGGGCCGCGCCCGCGGCCCGGAGCGAAGGGACGGCCCCCGCCGCAGGGGGCCGTCCCTTTTTCCGCGCTCGGGGCGGCAGGGGCGCCCGGGGCCGCTCGGCGCTAGGCTGCCCGCATGGACGGTTCCTCTGCATCCGCGCCCGGCAACGGGCCCGTGGACCGGTCGTGCGCGCGCACGCGGGGCTGGGTCGACGAGGCGGTGCGCAGGGTCGTCGCCGACGCCAACCGCTCGGCCGACACCCACCTGCACGCCTTTCCGCTCCCCGAGTCCTGGGGCATCGACCTCTACCTCAAGGACGAGTCGGTGCACCCCACCGGCAGCCTCAAGCACCGGCTCGCGCGGTCCCTGTTCCTGTACGGGCTGGCCAACGGCTGGATCCGCGAGGGCACCACGGTGGTCGAGGCCAGCTCGGGGTCGACCGCCGTCTCCGAGGCCTACTTCGCCCGGCTCATCGGGGTGGACTTCGTGACGGTGGTGCCGCGCTCCACCAGCCCGGAGAAGATNGGGGGGGCCCTGCCACTACGTGGACCGGCCGCCGGACATGTACACCGAGGCCGAGCGGCTGGCCGCCGAGTCCGGCGGGCACTACATGGACCAGTTCACCTACGCCGAGCGGGCCACCGACTGGCGCGGCAACAACAACATCGCCGAGTCGATCTTCGAGCAGCTGTCCATGGAGCGCCACCCCGTCCCGCAGTGGATCGTGGTGGGCGCCGGGACCGGCGGCACCTCGGCCACCATCGGCCGGTACCTGCGCTACCGGCGCCACCACACCCGGCTGGCCGTGGTGGACCCGGAGAACTCGGCGTTCTTCCCCGGCTGGACCACCGGCGCCGCCGACTACGCCACCGGCATGCCCTCGCGCATCGAGGGGATCGGGCGGCCCCGCATGGAGCCCAGCTTCGTGCCGGACGTGATCGACGTGATGGTGCCGGTGCCCGACGCGGCGAGCATCGCGGCCATGCGGCACCTGGACCGGGTGACCGGGCTGTGCGCGGGCGGATCCACCGGCACCAACATGTGGGGCGTGTGGCACCTGATCGCACGGATGCTGCGCGAGGGCACCCGTGGCAGCGTCGTCACCCTGATCTGCGACGGCGGCGAGCGCTACCGGCACAGCTACTACGACGACGCGTGGGTGGAGGCCCGGGGCATGGACCTCGAGCCCTACACCGCCGCCATCGAGCGCTTCCTGGAGACGGGCGACTGGGAGCCGCCCGAGGCGTGAACGGCCGTTGGGGCGGCGGTGCGGCGGCACCGGCCGACCGCCGCACCGCCGCCCCGGCCCCGCGGTGGTCGCGGGGGAACGCGCCTGCCGGCCGGGCGCAGCGTGCACAGGCGTGCACATCCGGCGACTCGACCGGGTCGTGTCCGCCGGCGTGGTGGAACCTTCGGCCGCGTCCTTCTGAGCGGTGCGACCGCTGCGGCGCGATCGGCGACCCCGCCCCGGGTGCGCGCCCCCTCCTCGCCGTTGATCTCGGGGAAGCCGGGGCAATACTCGCCGGTATTACCCCGACTTCCCCGAGATCAACAAGGGTGTCGATGCGGGCGGCGAGCAGTGCCCCCCGGGGGGGCCGGAGCCCGGAGAGTTCCGCCACCCCAGCGGACACGGCCCACGACCGTCCCTGAGCGCCGATGGGCCCCGACGGCCGGGCGCCCGCCGGCGCGGCCACGCGCACCCGCCGTTCAGGCGCGCACCACGTAGGCCTTGGCCACCATGTCGCCCAGCCGCTGGTTGCCCTCGCTGGCCAGGATGACGATCAGCCCCACCAGCCCGTAGAAGATGCCGTCCACGATCAGCAGGATCCAGCGCAGGAAGTGCTGCATCATGGAGGCCTCCGTACCGTCGGCGGAGACGACCCGCAGCCCCAGCATCTTCATCCCCAGCGTCTGGCCGCCGGCCTTGGCGGGCCACAGCACCCAGTAGCCGAGGTAGATGAGCACCCACAGCACGGCCACCAGGAGGACGAGGAACGCGGCCAGGCCCGGGTTGCTCGGCGAGCCGTCCGGTTCGGTCGGGGTGAACGCCAGCGGCAGGAGCACGAGCAGGGCCACGAGCGGGATGATCGTCGACAGGATGCCGTCGATGATGTACTGCACCACCCGGCGCCCGACCACGTCGGTGTCGCCCGGGACGGTGCCCGCCCCGGGGACCGGGGGCGGGCCGTACCCTCCGTGCCCCTGCGGCGCCCCGTAGGGCTGCTGCCCGTAGGCCGGCGGCGCCTGCCCGCCTCCCGCGGCGTGCTGCCCGACGTAGCCGCCCTGCGGAGGCTCCTGGGCCCACTGCTGCGGCCGCTCCTGGGCGTCCGGGACGTCGGGGGCGCCGGGGGCGCCGGGAGCACCGCCGGGCGGGCTCTGACCGCCCTGGTACTGTCCGCCGCCCTGGCGGTCCCGGTCCTCCCGGCCGTCCATGCCGCCCGGGGGCGTTCCTCCCGGGGGCGGAGCGCCCTGTCCCGGGTCGCCTCCCTGCGGCGGCTGCTCCCCTCCCGGATACTGCTGTCCGTAGCTCATTGCCTCACCGTCGCTTCGCCGTCGCCCCGCCCGGGTCCGGGCGAGTCGTATCACTCAGGGCGATTCAAACACAACGGTGCGTACGGGTGCGGGATCCGCGCCGACGGGAGCCGGTCCGTCGGACCCCGGCTCCGGCCGGCGAGGACGCGGCAGGGCGGCCCGGAGGGGCTCAGGCGTCGATGCGCTCGGGGTTGAGCTCCTGGGCGCCGTCGGCGATGAACTTGCGGCGCGGCGCGACCTCGTTGCCCATGAGCAGGTCGAACACCTTCGCCGCCTCCTCGGCGTGCTCCACCCGGATCCGGCGCAGGGTGCGGTGGCGCGGGTCCATCGTGGTCTCGGCGAGCTGGTCGGCGTCCATCTCGCCCAGACCCTTGTACCGCTGGACCGGCTCCTTCCAGCTCTTGCCCTTCTTCTCCAGCTCCAGCAGGGTGCGCTGCAGCTCGGCGTCGGAGTAGGTGTAGACGTACCGGTCCTCGGGCCGGGCCCCGCGCTTCTTGCGCACGTTGGTCAGCTCGACCCGGTGCAGCGGCGGCACCGCCGCGTACACCCGGCCGGCCTCCAGCATCGGCCGCATGTACCGGTAGAACAGGGTCAGCAGCAGGCAGCGGATGTGCGCGCCGTCCACGTCGGCGTCGGCCATCAGGATGACCCGGCCGTAGCGGGCGGCGTCCAGGTCGAAGGTGCGCCCCGAGCCCGCGCCGATCACCTGGAGGATCGCCGCGCACTCGGCGTTCTTGAGCATGTCGCCCACCGAGGACTTCTGCACGTTGAGGATCTTGCCGCGGATCGGCAGCAGGGCCTGGAACTCCGAGTCGCGGGCGAGCTTGGCGGTGCCCAGCGCCGAGTCCCCCTCGACGATGAACAGCTCGCTGCGGTCCAGCCCTTCGCTGCGGCAGTCCACCAGCTTGGCCGGCAGGGCCGAGCTCTCCAGCGCGTTCTTGCGGCGCTGGGTCTCCCGCTGCTGGCGGGCGGCCAGGCGGGCCTTGGCCGCATTGGCGGCCTTCTCCAGCACCAGGCGGGCCTGCTGCTTCTCGGCGCGCTTCGTGGAGGACAGGAACGCCTTCAGCTCCTTGGCGACCACCTGGGAGACGATCCGCGAGGCCGCCGAGGTCCCCAGGATCTCCTTGGTCTGCCCCTCGAACTGCGGCTCGGGCAGGCGCACCGTCACCACGGCGGTCAGGCCTTCGAGGACGTCCTCCTTGGTGACGGCGTCGTCGTTGGCCTTGAGCAGCTTGGTGGCGCGCAGCTGGTCGTTGACCACCCGCACCAGGGCCCGCTCGAAGCCGGCCAGGTGGGTTCCGCCCTTGGGCGTGGCGATCACGTTGACGAAGGAGCGCACCGTGGAGTCGTAGCCGGTCCCCCAGCGGAGCGCGACGTCCACCTCGAGGGTGCGCTCCACGTCGGTGGGGGTCATGTGGCCCATCTCGTCCAGGACGGGCACGGTCTCGGTGAAGTGGCCCTCTCCCTGGAAGCGCAGGACCGGGCAGATCTGCTCGTCGGGGGCGAGGAAGGAGCAGAACTCGCCGATCCCGCCGTCGAAGCGGAACTCCTCCTCATAGGGGGGCTCGCCCTCGGTGCGCTCGTCGCGCACGGCGATGGTCAGCCCCGGGATGAGGAAGGCCGTCTGGCGCGCCCGCTCCAGCATCGCCTCGCGGGCGATGTCGGCCTCCTTGAGGAAGATCTGCCGGTCGGCCCAGAAGCGGATGCGCGTCCCGGTGACGCTCTTGGCGATCTTCTTGCCCTTGTGCAGGCCGGAGGCGGCCGAGAAGCGGGCGTCGGGGCCGGCCTCCTCGAAGGCGCCGGGGATGCCCCGGCGGAAGCTCATGGAGTGGGTGCGCCCGTCCCGGTCCACCTCCACGTCCATGCGGGCCGAGAGCGCGTTGACCACCGAGGCGCCCACGCCGTGCAGGCCGCCGGAGGCGGTGTAGGAGCCCGATCCGAACTTGCCGCCGGCGTGCAGCTTGGTCATGACCAGCTCCACACCGGACAGCCCGGACTTGGGCTCGGCGTCGACCGGGATGCCCCGGCCGTCGTCGCGCACCTCCACCGAGCCGTCGGCGTGCAGCACCACGTCGATGCGCGTGCAGAAGCCGCCGAGGGCCTCGTCGACGGAGTTGTCGATGATCTCCCACATGCAGTGGGTCAGGCCGCGGCTGTCGGTGGAGCCGATGTACATGCCGGGGCGCTTGCGGACCGCCTCCAGGCCTTCCAGTACCGAAAGATGCCGCGCGGAGTAATCCTCGGGCTCATGGACGGCGGCGGTAAGGGCGGTCACCTGGACGTCTCCTGCTTCGTCGGACAGGGCACGGGCGCCCGGGAAGGGCGTCGCGTGCGCGGGGCGCGGGCGGGCGGGGAGATCCTGTTCCCCGCGGGCGCCGGAGCTCGGGCCAGCCTATCCGCGCGCGGGGACAGCGCCGGGCCGACCGTTCTCGGACCGGCCTCCCCGACCGCGGCGGTGCGGCGGGGCGCGTGCGGGCGGCGGCGCGCGGCCGGGCCCAAGCGACATTACCACCTCTCTACCACGGCCTCCGGCCCCGCCATCGCCCGCCCCGCACGGCGTGTCGCCGGACCGCCTCCCGGCCGCCGGCCGGTCCGATTCCGCTGTCGGCGTACAGAAGACCTGGTTGGGAACGTCGAGGGCCGGTTAGATGTTGTGCTGAGTGACTAACGCCGAGCATTGAGGATGGCGAAGTGACTGGAACCCTTGCCCCCACTCAGCCGCTGACGGCCGCCGACCGCTGCGACCGTTGCGGTGCGCAGGCCTACGTCCGGGTGCTTCTCAACTCCGGCGGCGAGTTGCTGTTCTGCGCTCACCACATGCGCAAGCACGACGACGAGATCCGCAAGATCGCCGCTGAGATCCAGGACGAGACCGACCGGCTGCAGGAGACCCCGGCCACGTCCCCCGATGAGGAGCGTTAGGAACTCCCGACCTCTGGCAGACCTGAGGCGGCGGCCCGACCGGGCCGCCGCCTCAGTGTCGTTCCGGGGGCACTGCGTCTCCCGAGGCACTGCGTACCGTGTCCGCCGCGTGGACGCGGCGAGGTTCAGTCCGGAGCGACCCGGTAGCGGTAGCCGCCCGCACCGGTGAACCCGGCCCGCTCGTAGGCGCGCACGGCGGCGGCGTTGTCGGCCTCGACCACCAGGTATGCCTCCCGGGCGCCCTTGGCGTGCGCCCAGGCGAGCAGGGCGCCCATGATGCGGCCCGCACGGCCGCGTCCGCGCTCGGCGGGCGCGGTGGCCATGGTGAAGATCCCGCAGCGGCCGCCGCCGACGGTCACGCTCCCCCGCGCGACGCCGTCCGCGTCGGCCGCGTAGCCGACGACCGGCGCACGGCCCAGGATGCGCAGGACGCCCTGGGCGCGGGTCGAGCTCTCGCCGACCGAGTCCGCCACGGCGTGCCACCGCTCGTCGGGGTCGGGGAGCACGTCGACGCCCTCGGGCGGCGCAGGCCGGGCATCGAGCCGCCGGGTCATCAGGAGCGTGCTCTGCTCGGCCCGGTAGCCGCGCGCGTCGAGTTCGGCGTCGACACGGGCGATGAGGGCGTCGTCGGCCCCGGGGTCGCCGCTCCACGCCTGGATGCAGGGGGTGATGCCGCGCTCGCGGTAGAACTCCTCCATGGCCTCGATACGGGGCTCGGGACCGACGGGCAGCGCGGAGTTGGCGCGGCGGGTGACACCGCCGTCGGCGCCCAGGCGCCACCCGTCCCGCACCTCGACCTCGTCGGCCGGCCAGTCCTCGGCCAGCCGCGCCGCCCATGTGCCGATGGTCATGCACGCTCCCAAAAGCTCTGCCGCTCCGATCCTCCGGAGGATATACTCAGGAGTGAACTGCATATACACATGGAGGACGATCCCTCCCGGAACGGAAGGAACGGACATGACGAAGATCCTGGTCGACGTCGACGACGAGGCACTGGAGGCCGCCGCCAAGCGTTTCGGCACCACGACCAAGAAGGACACCGTGAACACCGCGCTGCGCCGCGCCAACGAAGACTACGAACGGGCGGAGGCGCTGGTGGGCCTCAAGGCTCTCGCCGATGAAGGGGGCCTCGATCTGGAACTTCTCAACGACAAGCGCAACTACCGCCGATGACCCCGGCCGTCTTCCTCATCGACACGAGCGCCCTCAACCGCCTGGTCCAGGAAGTGGCGAGCCCGGAGCTCCTCCCCTGGCGGGACGCTACGAACAAGGCCCTCATCGCGATCTCCCCGATCACAGAACTGGAGTTCCTCCACAGTGCTCGGTCAGGCAAGGACAGGATGCGGGCCGTAGCCTTCCTCAACTCCGCGCTCCTACCGGCCACACTCGACGAGGAGCACGCCCGGCGCGCCTTCGAGGTGCAGCGGCTCCTGACCGAGCACGGAGAGCACAGAAGCGCCGGCACCGTCGACCTGCTGGTGGCCGCATGCGCCGAGATCAGCGGACTGACGTTGCTGCACTACGATCGGGACTTCGAGACCATCGCGAAACACACCGGGCAGCCCACATCCTGGCTGGCGCCGCCCGGTTCGCTGTGAGAGGGAGTCCATGCTGATCCTGCTGCCCCCGTCCGAAGGCAAGGCGACCGAAGGGGACGGTCCCGCCCTGGACCTCGCCGGGCTGTCGCTGCCCGAGGTGAACGGGGTCCGGGAGGCCGTGCTGGAGTCCCTGGAGGCCCTGTGCTCCGGACCGCGGGAGCAGGCCGTGGAGGTCCTCGGCCTCTCCCCCGGCCAGGCCGCCGCCGTCGACCGGAACCTGGCCCTGCGCACGGCCCCCACCCTGCCCGCCGCACGGCTGTACACCGGCGTGCTCTACGACAACCTGCGCCTGGGCGAGCTGCTGGCCGGCCCCGCCGCCGCGCGCACCCGCGATTCGCTGCTCGTCTTCTCCGGACTGTGGGGCGCCGTGGGCGTGGACGACGCCCTGCCGCCCTACCGGCTGTCGATGGGCGTGAAGCTCCCGCCGCTGGGCGCACTGGGCACCTACTGGCGCCCGCACCTGGCCGACCCGGTCGCCAAGCGCGCCGACGGCCGGCTCATCGTCGACTGCCGCTCCTCCTCCTACGCCGCCGCCTACAGGCCCTCGGGCGAGGCGGCCGACCGCACGGCCGCGGTCCGGATCCTGAAGGAGACGGTCGCCGGCGGCGAGGTGAAGCGCAGCGTGGTGAGCCACATGGCCAAGGCCACGCGCGGCGCGATCGCGCACACGCTGCTGCGCGAGGGGCGCGCGCCCGAGTCGCCCGCCGAGCTGGCGGAGGCCCTGAACGACCTGGGGCACACGGCCGAGCTGACCGCCCCGGCCAAGCCGGGGCGCCCTTCGACCCTGGACGTGGTCGTCCGCGACTGACGGCCGACGCTCGGCGGTCACCGGCCGACGGACGCCGACCGCCCCGAAGAACGACGAACGGCCCTGGGAACCGGAGGTTCCCAGGGCCGTTCCGGTCCGCGCCGGCCCATCCCGCCGCATCCGTAACGAAGGCGTATCAACGCTTTATCCCGTCCATACTTCCTCTACGCGAGGATCATGAACGGCAGAGATGTTGGACCACATACGGACGTGACGAACATCCGCCCCCGCGGGGCGCACCGCGGCGCCCTGTCCCCGGGCCTCGCCACACCCGGGCCAGGGCCGCGCGGTCCGCGGCCGCTCTGCGGGGCCGACGGCATCGCGGGCGTCGGCCGGGACGACCGGCCGACGCCCGCGGCGCCGCATTCCCGAAGCCGCGTTCTTCAAGGGCCGGGCCCGAAGGCACACGGTCCGGACGAGGTCAGTCCAGGTAGTCGCGGAGCACCTGGGACCGCGACGGGTGCCGCAGCTTGGACATCGTCTTGCTCTCTATCTGGCGGATCCGCTCGCGGGTCACGCCGTAGACCTTGCCGATCTCGTCGAGGGTCTTGGGCTGGCCGTCGGTCAGGCCGAACCGCATGGAGACCACGCCCGCCTCGCGCTCGGACAGGGTGTCGAGCACCGAGTGCAGCTGCTCCTGGAGCAGGGTGAAGCTGACCGCCTCGCCCGGCTGGATCGCCTCGGAGTCCTCGATGAGGTCGCCGAACTCGCTGTCGCCGTCCTCGCCCAGCGGGGTGTGCAGGGAGATCGGCTCGCGGCCGTACTTCTGCACCTCCACGACCTTCTCCGGGGTCATGTCGAGCTCCTTGGCGAGCTCCTCCGGAGTGGGTTCGCGGCCCAGGTCCTGCAGCATCTGGCGCTGCACCCGGGCGAGCTTGTTGATGACCTCCACCATGTGCACCGGGATGCGGATGGTCCGCGCCTGGTCGGCCATCGCACGCGTGATGGCCTGGCGGATCCACCAGGTGGCGTAGGTGGAGAACTTGAAGCCCTTGGTGTAGTCGAACTTCTCGACCGCGCGGATCAGACCGAGGTTGCCCTCCTGGATCAGGTCCAGGAAGAGCATGCCGCGGCCGGTGTAGCGCTTGGCCAGCGAGACGACGAGCCGGAGGTTGGCCTCCAGCAGGTGCTTCTTGGCGCGGGCGCCGTCGTCGGCGATCCACTCCAGCTCGTCGAGGAACTCGTCGCCCAGGATGTGGCGCTCCTCGGCGAGCTTCTCCTCGGCGAACAGGCCGGCCTCGATCCGCTTGGCGAGCTCGACCTCCTGCTCGGCGTTGAGCAGCGCCACGTTGCCGATCTGCTTGAGGTAGTCCTTGACCGGGTCGGCGGTGGCGCCGGCCGCCACCACCTGCGCGGCGGGGGCGTCGTCGTCATCGTCGTACAGGACGAAGGCCTCGTCCTCGGAGGTGTTGGCCGCGGCCTTCTCCGGGATGCCGACGATCTCGGGCTTGCCGGCGGTGCCGGCCACCGGCCCGCCGACCGGCTCGGGCTTGTCCTCGGTGTCCTCGACCAGCTCCAGCTCGGCGCCGGTGTCCTCGACCTCCTCGGAGTCGGCGACCTCCAGGTCGAGGTCGTCGCCCTCCTCGGCCACCTCCAGCGCGGGCTCGTCCTTCTTCTTGGCGCCGCCCTTGGCCGCCGCCTTCTTGGTGCCGGCCGAGGCCTTGGCCTCGGACTTGGCCTCCGACTTGGCCGCGGTCTTCTTGGCCGCCGCCTTCTTCGCCGGGGCGGCCGGCGCCGCCGGGGCCTCCTCGGCCGCCGCCGCGCGCTTGCGCGGAGCCGCCGCGGGCTCGTCCTTGTCCGCACCGGAGTCCACGACCGCGGTCACCGTCTCGGGCTGCTCCTGGGCCGCGGCGGCCCGCCGCGGGGCGCGGGAGGCCGAGCCGGTGGAGCCGGAGGAGGAGGCCGAGGCGGAACCGGAGGACTCGGAGGACTCCGAGGCCGACGACGAGGAGGACCGGGTGGTCGACTTCTTCGGGGCCGCGTTCTTACGGCGCGCGGAGCGGCGGCGCGAGGGCGCGGACTCCTCGGCACCGACGACGAGGGTCACGCCCTCCTTGGTCAGGCTGCGCAGCACGGCCTGGGCCTGGGACATCGGAATGTCGGCCTCTTCGAAGGCACGGCGCACGTCCTCGGGCTCAAGGTACCCCTGGGACCGCCCACGCTCGATCAGCTGCTGGATGACGGGCTCTTGCAGCGACTCCGGCTGTTTAGAGCGGGTCGAACTGGCAGGTGACACAAACACCTCTCGAACGGACGTGTGGCGAGATTGCTGGACCCGGCGGTCCGAAGACCTGTGGGAGGCGGAGCCACCGCCTCCCGGCTGTTGCCCGGGATCGTCCCCGCCCGCGAGGCGGGGTTGCCGATTCCCTTTCAGCGTATGCGCCCTCTCTAGCGTTTGGGCCCATCCGCCCAGTAGGATTTTTCTCCGCGGCCGCACGGATGCGGTCCCACTGTCGGGTCCTGACCCCACCCCCCGCGTGCGCGGGGATGATGGCTCCTTCACCCTAGTCGGGCGAAGTGTTGGACTTGTCTACTCCTCCGGCGCGGCCTCGATCACCGGGAGGTGGACGGCGAGCAGCGTGACGTCGTCGTCCTGCTCATACCCTGCGAGCATGCCCTCCACAAGGTACTGGAGCATGTGCTGTGGATCGCCCACCACCTCCGGCGGCGCCTGAGACGCTACGGTGACCAATTCTTCCAGCCCGGACGCGACCGACCGCCTCCGGTTCTCAACAAGTCCATCGGAGTAGAGCACCACGGTGTTACCGGGTTGGACGAAAAACTTGTGATGGCCCCGCTCGGCCCGTACGCCCAGGGGCGTGTCCGGCTCGGTCTCCAGCAGCCACGGCTCGGTGCTCTCGGTGACCACCAGCGGCGGCAGGTGCCCGGCGTTGCTCAGGTCGATCTGCCCGGTCTCGGGGTCCAGGACGAAGTACACCAGCGTGGTCACCTGGTCGGCGCCCTCGGTGGCGTCGAACATCCGGTCCAGGCCGGTGAGCACGTCGGCCGGCTCGGGCATGCTGAAGGCCAGCGCCCGCAGCGCGTTGCGTACCCGGCTCATCCCGGTGGCGGCCTTGATGCCCTTGCCCATGACGTCGCCCAGCACCCCGGCCACCCGGCCGTCGGGCAGCGGGAAGGCGTCGTACCAGTCCCCGCCGACCTGCACGTGCTGGGTGCCCGACCGGTAGAAGGCGCGCATCCGCACGCCCTGCACCTCGGGCAGGGCCTCGGGCAGCAGGCTGGCCTGCAGCGCCTCGGCGGTGCGGTGCTCGCGCTCGAAGAGCTTGGCCCGCTCCAGCGCCAGGGCGCACTGGCCGGCCAGGGCCTCCAGGAACACCTTCTCCTCGTCGGGGACCTCGCGCGCGGCGGCGTAGGAGAATCCCAGGGCACCGATCGGCTTGCCACCGCTGAGCAGCGGGAGCGCCGCCCAGGCGCGCTCGCCCGGGGCGGGCTCGGCGCCGGCGGCCTCGTGCTCCTCCTCTTCCAGCAGCGCGCGCAGCTCCGCGGGGCCGCCGGCGAAGCGCGGGCGCAGGTCGCGCACGGTCAGCCCCATCAGGGCGTCCTTGCCCGCGCCGGCCGGGCGGCCGCGCTCGGGGACCCCGGACGCGCCGATCACCCGCAGCCGGGTGCCCCCGTCGTCGAGCTCGGCGACGCCGGTGCGGTCGGCGCCCACCGCGGAGCGCCCGATCTCGGCCATGGCCTGCACCACCTCGGCGACGGTGAGCGCCTCGGCCAGGTCGGCGGTGGCCTTCTGCAGGCGCACCGTGCGCAGCGCCGCCTCGCCCAGCTGCTGGGTGAGGCGCTGGCGCATCTCGTCGCCCTCGTGCTGGGTGGTGACGTCGGTGTTGTGGCCGACCCACTCCGAGACGGTCTCGCCGTTGATCAGCAGCGCGCGGGAGCGGAAGTGGCGGTGGTCCCCGGACCGGGTGCGCACCCGGAAGGTCTCGTCGAACAGGGTGCGGTCGGCCACCGCGTCGTCCCAGGCGCGCTCCACCCGCGGGCGGTCGTCGGGGTGGACCGCCTCCAACCAGCCCCGGCCCACGTACTCCTCCAGGGACTGGCCGGTGACCGCGCGCCACTCGGGGCAGTCCTCGGTGACCTCGCCATCGGTGCGCGCGGTCCATACCACCTGGTTGGTGGCGGCCAGCAGCGCCCGGTACCGCTCCTCGGTGCGCCGGCGCACGTTCTTCTCACCCAGGTCGACGGCGATCAGCGCGACGCCGTCGGTGTCCCCGGCGCCGTCGTGCACCGGGAACCAGGACAGCGCCCAGTGCCCGTCGCCGTCGCCGGCCGCCGGGAACCGGTGCTCGCTGCACAGGTCGCGGTCGCCGGTCAGCACCGCCGCCAGGGCGGTCTCGTGCGCGGCGGCGTCGGCCGGGCCGAGCGCGTCGGCGGGGCGCAGCCCCAGGCACTCCTCCTCGGCCACGCCGTAGACGGCGGCCAGGGTCGGGTTGACGCGCTGGAAGCGGCAGGCGGCGTCGAACAGGGCGAAGCCGATCGGGGCTTCCTTGAGGATCGTGTCCAGCAGCGCCGAGTCCGAGGGGCCGAGTCCGGACATGCGAGGGAGCGGAACGGACGTCTCGGTGCTCACCAGTGACACCTCCGGGGGTCCTTCCCCCGTTGGACGGGGGCTCGCGCGCGCGAGCGCCGGAAAATACGTGCTCATCTTCTCCGGCCGTGCCGTTCTCGGTGGCGGACGGAGCGGGCGGCCCCGCCCGTGGGCGGTGCGGCGCGGTCGCCACCACCGCCACAGCATAGGCCACATCACGGCGGCGGGGCCGGGTCGCGGTGGAAACTCGGGGGTGACGGCAGAGGACAGATGATACGTCGTCCCTCGTCCCCGCGCCTTCCCCCCGCCGCCTTTTCGGACTCCCTTTTTCCGCCACGCCGCGGGCGGTGCCGTGCACCGCACGGCCCCCGGTCCCTACCGTGGTCCCGACCGCCATGCCCGAAACCTCGTTCCGGCGCCCGAGCCCCGGGGGCCCCAGGGGTTGGCCCAAGGGGCTTAAAGCCTGGGCAAGGTCTGCCCTGACGGGTCTTGACACTCCCTCACGCGCGGATGAAATGGATGGTGGTCACCGTCCGACCACCGCCGGCGAGAGGCGTGAGCGAGGATGCTCCAGACTTTTCCCGCGACCGGGCTGCAACAGGTCGCCCGGCGCCTGAACGACGAGTTCGGCTCCCTGTCCCCGAGATTCGTGGAGCGCTGTGTCTGCGACGCCTGGAACTGCGCCGAGCACCTCGGCTTCCAGGCGACCCCGGTCCTGGTGGAGCGGGTCGCGCGTGAGCGGCTTCAGGCCATGGTGATGTCCCAGCCCCCGTCGGGCCGGCTCGCGCCGCCGCGCCTGCCCGACCACGACACCTTCGGCTGAACCGGCCGCGGCGCCCGAGGACGGGCGCCGCCCCCGGTCCGGCACGGCGGAGCGCTCCGGCGCACCGCCGCCCGCCGCACGAGGCGCCTCGCCCGGTCCTGTCCATCGTCGGCGTGCCGCGGTGACACGTGCCCTAGGCTCGGTCAGGTGTCCGTACCTCCCCTTCCCCCGGGTTCCGGCGCCGCACCGGAGCCCGTCTTCGACGAGATGCTGCGGGTGGCCCGCGCCCTGTTGGCGATGCGCGACCCGCTCGACGCCGAGCTCGCGCTGAGCCGGATGCTGGGCGCCTGGTGGGGCCGGAGCATGCCGGGGATGAGCGGGGAGGACGTCGAGCGCCACCTGGGCGAGGGGCTGATCGCCCGCGCCGCCGCCTCGCAGAGCCCGGCCGGGCTGGTCCTGCTCTCGGGGATCGCCGCGCTGGGCCCCACCGAGCACCGCAGGGAGCTGGCCCGGCAGGGGGCGCTGGCCCTGGCCGAACAGGGGATGGCGCTGCCGGCGTGGGTGCGGGAGCTGGGCGCGGCCCGGCCGGTGGCGGCCTACCGCTCCGGGGACCGGTTCGGCGACGTCGACGAGCTGGTGTGCACCTTCCGGCGCGCGGACGGCGGGGAGGCCCCGGAGGACGGGGCGCCGGGGGCGCCCGCGGAGGAGCCCGACGAGGCGGAGGCCACCCACGCGCTGATCGCCGTCGTGGACCACAACGCCGGCGGGGTGCTGCGGGACGCCTGGGTGACGAGCAAGGTGGGCCGGCTGCTGGAGCACGCCCGCGCCGCGGCCGGGAGCGACCCGATGGCGGTGTTCGCCCGCATCGCCCCGGGCCGGGCGCGCACCCTGCTCGAGGCGGCGATGCGGCGCACGGACCGGGTGGTCGCGGGCGGCGGCACGCGGCCCGCGCGGCTCACCGCCGCGCGCCGCGACGACCTGCTCGGCGGGTCGCTCAGCTCGGTGCACGCGCTGCTGCGGTCGCGGATGCGGGCGCTGCCCCGGGAGGGGCGCCCCACCCAGGAGCCGGTGTGGCGGCGCGACGACCGGGCAGTGCTGGCGGCGCGCTTCCTGGCCTCCGAGACCGCCGCCGAGCTGTCGGACTCCTACGCCGCCAGCCGCTGTGTGGACCACATCATCGCCTACGGGTGCGACGTGGACGGCGGGCGGCCGCTGCGGGTGAGCCCGCGCAAGGTGGAGGCGTTCCTGCTGACGTGGCTGCCGCGGCGGGTGGTCCTGCTGCGCGAGGAGCGCGAGGCGATGCCGCACGTGCTGGGCGCCTGGATCCGGTGGGCCGGGCCGCGCTGGGGGCTGCCCGAGCCGGCGGTGGGCGCGTCCCTGGACGCGCTGTGGGAGGCGATCGAGCCGTTCACCGAGACCTACCGGGACCCGGCCGAGGCGCTGGGGCTGGGCCGCAGCGAGGTGCGCCGACTGCTCCCGGACGGGGACCTGGAGGCGCTGCCGCGGCGCATGTTCGCGTTCCCGCTGCTGGCGGGGGACCTGCTGGACGATGCGGACGGCGCGTTCGACCCCTCGACGCCCGAGGGGCGCCGGGCGCTGCTGAAGCTGGACCACTTCGGCGAGATCGACGACCCGGCCGGGCGGCCGCGGGGCCGCCACTCGGTCGACGGGGGACGTGCCGGGACGCGCCGCCGCTCCTCGTGCGGGGACGGACCCGCCCCGGACCCGACCGGCTCCGCCCGCTCCGGGACCAGGCGCGCCGAGCCCTCCCGGTCCGCGGACCGGGAGGCGGACCGGGCGGTGGGCGAGGCCGAGCTGGCGGCGCACGAACGCCTGGCCGAGCGCCTGTGGGACGGGGACCCGCCCGAGCTGTGGGCCGCCGCGCAGCGCCTGCTGGACCGCGGCGTCAGCCGCCCGGAGGTGCTGCGCGCCCTGATGGGTGCCTTGGAGGGGGCCGACCGTTCGACCGCCCCGGACGCCCTGGTCACACGCCTGAACGAGCTGTAGGCGGCCCCGCCGGCGCTCTCCGGCGACGACGGCGGCGACGGACGACAGCGGCGGCACCGGTGGCGGGTCACGTCCGCTGGAGTGGTGCCGTTCACGTCCGAGTGGGTCAGCACCATCGCCCCGGCTCCGAACCGGGGCCCGTCCCTCCTTCGGAGTCCCGACCGAAGCCCCGCCCGTCGGCAGAGGTCGTATCCGTCGGAGTGGTGTCACTTCCGGCGGGCCATCGCCGCGGCCGCCAGGCGGCCGAAAGCCGCCCACCGAGGGTCGCCATGGTCGCCGAGAGTCACCCACCCCAGCGGACGCCTTCTGCCGGGGCGCCCAAAGGTTCGCCGCCCCCGGG
>NZ_ANAD01000115.1 GCF_000341245.1 Nocardiopsis halophila DSM 44494 | reverse complement strand
AACGGCGAGGAGGGGCGCGCACCCGGGGCGGGGCCGCCGATCACGCCACAGCGGTCGCACCCCTCACAAGGACGCGGCCGACAGTTCCACCACCCCAGCGGACACGACCGGGCTCGGCCTCCCGACGCCTCGGGACTGCGAGACCGCCGCCCCGGTTCCTTCGGGGACGTCGGGGGACCGCTCAGCCTTCCAGGAGGCGGTCGCGCAGGGTCCCGACCAGGTCGGGCGACACCTTCAGCCCCTCGGAGACATAGGCGTCGAAGGAGCCGTAGACGCGCTCCACCTGGGCGAATGCCTCGGCCAGGTACTCCTCGCGGACCTCGATGATCGGCTCCAGGAGGTCGCCGTCGACGCCGTTGCGCTCGGCCTGGCGCCGCATCCCCCGACGCAGACGGCCCATCCGCGGGTTGCTGGCCAGGTAGTCCTCGAACACGGTGTCGCGGTCGACGCCGAGCAGGCTCAGCAGCAGCGCCGCGCCCCAGCCGGTGCGGTCCTTGCCGGCGGTGCAGTGGAACACCGCGGCGGTCGGGCCCGTGGCGGCGCGCCGGACCAGCTCCGCGTACGCGGTGTTGGCGTCCTGCTCGGTCACCAGGACCCGGTTGACCTCCATCATGAACGCGGCCGCTCCCCCGCCGCCCAGCGCCTCCGCGGCGGCACGGGGGTCGGTGAGCAGGCGCTCCAGGTTGCCGCCGGTGGCGTGGTCGCCCTGCACGTCGAGCACGGCGTACTCGGCGCCGTCGGGGAGCCGGTCGGGCTCGGCCGTGCGCTCGTAGGCAGTGCGCAGGTCCAGCACCTGGCGCAGCCCGAAGCGGGACAGGGCGGCGAGGTCGCCGTCGTCCACCCGGGCCAGGGCGTCGGCGCGGAACACCAGGCCGCGGCGCACGGTGGCACCGCCGGAGGTGCGGTACCCGCCGATATCGCGGAAGTTGGGGAGGGTGGCGAGGGCGGCATCGTTCGTCATCGCGGCCGAGCCTACCTCCCGGTCTGTCGGCCCCTTCCCGCAGGGGCCGTGCACCCGTTCCGCCCCGCGGCCGGGCGCACCCGGGCCGACAGCCGGGCGACCGGGAGGACCGGGACGCCGACCAGGCCGGGCGGGCCGACGCCGCCCTTCAGGCCCGCTCGGCGAGCAGCCCGGGAATCTGCTCGCTCGCCTCCTTCACGTCCTTGACGGTGTCGACGCCGCGCCAGAACCCGTCGATCCTGTACCCGGCCAGGCGCCTCTCCTCGGCCAGGCGGGGGAAGGTGGTCGACTCGTGGTCGCCCTTGACCGGGAGCAGCCCGGTGGCGGCCGCCTCGAAGATGTACACCCCGGCGTTGATCCAGAACGGGAGCATCGGGCTCTGCGTGAAGCCCCCGATGGTCCCGGCGTCGTCCACCTCCACGATGCCCCAGCTGGTCTGGTACTGGGCCAGGGCCAGGCTGGCGGTGGCGCCCTTGGCCCGGTGGAACGCGGTGAACTCGTCCAGCGGGAACCAGGTGAGCACGTCCCCGTTGAGCGCGAAGTACGGAGCCTGTCCGTCGCGCAGCCCGGTGGCGGCGTAGCGCAGCGCCCCGCCGCGGCCCAGGGGCTCGTCCTCCACCAGCAGGGTGACCTCCGGTGCGTCGGTGCGCGCCGCCAGGTGCTCGCGCAGCACCTCGGCCTTGTAGCCGCAGGAGACCACCACGTGCTCGACCCCGTGCCCGGCCAGCCACTCCAGCTGGTAGTCGATGATGGGCCGGTCGGCGACCTCGACCATCGCCTTGGGCCGGGTGTCGGTGTACGGGCGCAGGCGCGTGGCCTGGCCCCCCGCGAGGATGACGGCTTCCCGGATGGGGGCGCTGGGTGCGTTCATGGAGCGGACCCTAGCAGGGGCGGCCCCGGCGCCGCCGGGGCCGCGTCAGCGCTGGGTGATCTCGGCGTAGGCCGAGCGCAGGTCGGCACTGGTCACCCGGGTGAGCTCCTCGGCGGTGGCGGCCTCGCCCAGCTCCTCGGCGACCCGCAGGTCCCGGTGCGAGCAGGCCTTCTCGTAGAGCGAGCGGGCGAAGCGGCCGTTGCCCAGCTCGTCGATCCACCCCTCCTCGCACACGTACCCGAAGATGCTGCGCAGGTCCTCGCGGGCGTCGGCGTCGAAGGCGTCGCCGGTGCGGGCGGCCACGGCGTCGGCGATCGCCGACAGCTCGTCGGGGGTGTAGCTGGGAAAGCCCACCCGGACGTTGAAGCGCGACCCCAGCCCGGCGTTGCTGGCCAGGAAGCGGTCCATGTCCTTCGGGTACCCGGCGAGCACGATCACCAGGCGCGCCCGGTCGTCCTCGGCACGCTTGAGCAGGGTCTGGACGGCCTCGGCCCCGAACGCGTCGCCGCCGCTGTAGCCCGGGTTGGCCAGGGCGTAGGCCTCGTCGACGAACAGCACCCCGCCCAGGGCCCGGTCGACGAGCTTGTTGGTCTTGATGGCGGTGGCGCCCAGGTGCTCGCCGACCAGGTCCGAGCGCTGGGCCTCGACCACGTCGGCACGGGTGAGCAGGCCCAGCGCGGCGAACACCCGGCCCAGCACGCGGGCGACGCTGGTCTTGCCGGTACCGGGCGGACCGGAGAAGACGAAGTGCCGCATGGGCGGCTGGGTGGGCAGCCCCTGCTCCTCGCGCAGCCGCACCACCCGCAGCTGGGCGGCGATCGAGCGCACCTGGCGCTTGACCGGCTCCAGGCCGATCATCTCGTCCAGCTCGGCCAGCGCGCCCTCCAGGTCGGGGGCCTCGCCGAAGCCGGGCAGGCGGCCGGTGAGCTCCTCGTAGGCGGCCGCGATGTCGGGCTCGCGCACGGTCACCAGGTCGTCCGGGCCGGGGGTGTCGCCGGCGCCGGAGGTGACCACCCGCACGTCGCGGGCCTCGGCGGCCTTCTCCACCAGGGAGCGGGCGAAGCGGCCGTTGCCGAGCTCGTCCACGGCCCCGCGCTGCTCGACCTCCTCCAGGCGGCGCCGGAGCCCGGGCAGCGCGTCGGCGTCGAGCAGGTCGCCGCGGGCGGAGAACAGGTGCTCGCAGATGCGGCGCAGCTCCTCGCAGGTGTAGCTGGGGAAGGTGACACGGGTGGAGAAGCGCGAGGCCAGCCCGGGGTTGGAGGCCAGCAGGCGGTCCATCTCCTCCTCGTAGCCGGCCAGGATCACCACCAGCCGGTCGCGGTCGTCCTCGGCCCGCTTGAGCAGGGTCTGCACGGCCTCGCTGCCGAACCGGTCGGGCTGCCCGTCGCCCTCGTTGACCAGGGAGTAGGCCTCGTCGATGAAGAGCACCCCGCCCAGGGCGCTGTCCACCAGGGCGTTGGTCTTGATCGCGGTGGCGCCCAGGTACTCGCCGACCAGGTCGGCGCGCTGGGCCTCGACCACCCGGGCGGTGGGCAGCAGACCGAAGGAGTGGAACACGGTGGCCAGGGTGCGCGCGACGCTGGTCTTGCCGGTGCCGGGCGGGCCGGAGAAGACCAGGTGGCGCAGGGGCCGGTCGACGGCGTACCCGGCGTCGGCGCGCAGCCGGGCGGCCTCGATGGAGGCGGCGATCGCCCGCACCTGCTGCTTGACCGGGTCCAGGCCGATCATGTTCTCCAGGCGGGCCAGGGCCTGGNCCCCCCCCGCGGCGGGCCGGCCGCCGGCCCGCACCCGCGGCTGCGCGCCCCCCTGCCCGGTGGGGGCTCCGCCGCCCCGTCCCCCGCCTGCGGGGGGGCCGCCGCCGACCTGCACCATGCCGCGCCGCAGCCGGTAGGCGGCCACCGCCCGCCAGACCAGGGCGGCGCCGGCCGCACAGGCGGCGGTGAGCGGGCCGAGCGCGGGCGGGGCGCCTCCGGCGATCATCCCGGCCAGCCCGGTGCCCATGCCCGCGATGAGCGCGACGAGCAGCGCGAGAAGGGTGGTGTGCCAGGCGGGGAACTCGCGGATGCGGGAGGCGGCCAGGGAGACCAGCAGGGGGATGAGCGGCAGCAGGAGCAGGACCGACCGGTCGGCGACGGGGATGGGGATCTGCAGGAGTAAGAAGGCCAGGACCAGCCAGCCCACGCAGACCAGGGTGGTGGCCAGCGCGTCGGTGGAGTGCATGAGGGCGGCGACCACCGCCAGCAGGGTCACGGCCGCGGCGACCGCGGTCAGGACCGGGACGCCCGCGATGAAGGCGGCGACCGCGGCCACGGTCACCGTGGCAAGGGCGGCGACCAGCCGGGTCTTGGGCGGGCGGGCGCGGTAGGCGGCCCGGGCGCGCTGCAGTGCGGAGCCCCCCGTCCCCGTGCGGGCCGAGCGGGACCGGTCTTCGCGCGGCATACCCGTGCCTCCCTCATCCCGTCGCCTCCGCGGTCCGTCCCATACTGCCGCGAATGCCGGGGCGGGAGAACAGCCTGCCCCCGCACCCGCCCGGCGTGTCGCCGCCCGAGGACGCTACCGCAGGCACCGGCCGGGGCGGGGAACCGTCCCAGGGGCCGCCGTCAGCGCACACGTGAGCGCACAGAGGAGACGCGGTGCACGGCCCCGCACCTCCACGGAGCGGCGGGCGGCACTGCCCGGTACCGGCCGTATAGGCGGCCAGGACGACGGTGTCCGCAAGGAGAAGGGAGAAACGGGCGACCGGCTGAGTACACCGGAACCGGCTACGGCGGACGTGCCCGGTCGGGGGCCCTAAGGAGGGGGCCGGGCAGACGCGGCCCCGGAAGGCGCCACGACCCGCGATCGTGACCGCCGCTCCTCGCGCGGCCGAAGGCCACCCGTCAGGGGACCGCACTGTGGCCCATGCGCCCGGAGGGCGGCACCACTCCAGCCTCTCGGTGGAGCGCCCATGTCTCACCTGGGCGGATGGGGCGGTCGGAGATGCCAGCGCACCAACGGACAGGGCCGATGTGCGGCTCCCCCCCCAGGTCGGCCGGGTCGCCGTCACGGGTGCGGTGCGCTCGGCCCGGAATCCGTAGGAACCGCCCCGCCGTGAACCGTCCGAGCGGCCGACAGCGCCGCGCCACCGTGCCGCCGCGTGTCGGCGACCTGTGCCACCGGGCGGCGGGCCCGGCGCCTGCCAGGCGCGCCCGGTCGGGCGTCCACCCGCGTCGTCACCGCCATCGCCCCTGCCCACGCAGCGACGCCGCCCCCGTCCGCTCGGCGGGACCGCTCCCCCGCCCCTCAGAGCAGGGCGGTCTGGCCGGCCGGGCCGGGTTTGGGTTTGCGCAGGTGGGACCAGTCCGGCAGGTCGTCCATGAACGACCAGCTCACCCGGTGGTAGGGGGTCGGGCCCTGTCGGGACAGGGCGGCCCGGTGCACCGGGGAGGGGTAGCCCGCCGCCGTCGCGAAGCCGTAGCCGGGGCACTCCTCCTCCAGGCGCGCCATCCAGGCGTCGCGGTGGACCTTGGCCAGCACCGACGCCGCCGCCACGCTCACGCAGGCCAGGTCCGCGCCCACCTGGGTGCGCACCGGCCACGGCGGCCCCAGGTAGTCGTGCCGGCCGTCGAGGATCACCGCGTCCGGCCGCTCCCGCAGTCCCTCCAGGGCCCGCAGGGCCGCCAGGCGCAGGGCCGCCGTCATGCCCAGCTCGTCGATCTCCTCGGCCTCCGCGCGACCCACGGCGTGGTCGGCCACCCACGGCTCCAGCGCCTCGGCCATGGCCGTGCGGCGCTTGGGCGTCAGCTTCTTTGAGTCGGTGAGCCCCTCGGGCGGCGCGCTCCCGTCGGCCACCGCCGCGCACACCACCACCGGTCCGGCCCACGCGCCGCGTCCGACCTCGTCCACACCGGCCACGGTGCGCGCACCGCCCCCGGCGAGCTCGTGCTCCAGCCGGTAGTCGGGTGCGGGGACCGCTTCGCGCCGTTTCGGGCCCGGGGTCGGTGTCGAGGCTGCCACGGCAGCCCACCCTACTCCGCCCGGAAGATTCGCCGCACCCCGCGTGTGACGCAGAGCCATCGGCCATCACCTTGGGTAGTTTCCCTGGGGACCGGCGACCGGGACGGTGAAGGGGGCGGTCGGGCGATGCGGAGCGCCGACGGAGGACCGGCCGGCACGGGAGCGGCCGGGCGGCTCCGGGACGCGGGGGTGCTGGCGGTGCGCGCCGGCGCCGCGTGGGTCCTCGCCGAGCAGGCCGTGCGGCGGCTCTCCCTGGGCCCGCCGGGCGGCGCCGGCGAGGCGCTGGCCTATGTGGAGCTGGCNGGGGTGGCCCCTGCCGGTCAGCGGCGGGCTGCCGGCCGCGCTGTCGGCGGCCGGGGCCGGGGCGGTGTGGGCGGGCCGCACCGACCTGCCCGGGGTCCCGGCCGACGCGACCGCCGCCCAGCTGGCGCTGCTGGCCGCCGCCTGCCTGCTGCCCGTCCTCGTCCCCGGCCGCTACGGCCTGGACCGGCTCGCCCGGCGCGGGGCGGGCCGGGTGCGCCGGGTCCGGGGCGCGCCCGCGGCGCGCGGAATCGGGCGCCCGGGATGCGCCCGAAGGCCCGAAGAGGCGCCGCCGCTCCCGTATCCTGAGGGGCGGGCCGCGGCGTCGCGGCCGTCACGTACCTGACGCGCCGCCGGTGGCCCATTCCCCCGGCCGCGTGCGAGTCCACTCGTCCTCCTGGGGGAACGCGCTCCATGACCGCTTCGGTTCCCGAACAGGGTCCGTCACCGGCGCAGGGCTCGGCGCCGCACACCGGCGACGACCCGGTGGCGCCGCTGCTGCAGATCGCCCACCGGCCCACCCTGGGCCGGCGCCTGGTCTCCTGGTCCTCTCGCCCGCCCGGTCGGCTGTACCTGCCGGCCTGCGCCGTCATCGGCCTGGTCCTGCTCTACGAGGACAGCGTGCCCGGGGGCCACCTGCCCGCCTTCGTCCTGGGCATGGGCGGCGGCACCGTGCTGGCCGCGATGGGCGCCCTGCGCCTGGGCATCGCGATGGGCGTCGCCCGGCCGATGGTGCGGCGCTACTGGATGCGCTGGATCGCCGCGCCGCTGGTCGCGGCGGCCGCGATCGTGCTGTCCCTGGCCGACGTCCCGCTCCAGGGCCGGGTCGCCTCCTCGGCCGAGCAGCTGCTGGAGGTGCGCGCCACCGCCGACGGCTCCACCACCATCCCGATGAACGGGGACTGGGCGGGCCTGTACCCGCTCACCTCGGTGGGCGTGCTCGGGGACGGGACGACGCTCTACGGGGTGCAGGGGGCCGGCCTGCTCGACCGCTCGGGCCTGGCCTACAGCACCGAGCCGCTGGAGGAGGGCGTCTTCGTCTCCGGCCACGGCAATCGCGTCTACGAGCACATCACCGACGACTGGTACTCCTGGACCGAGTACTGATCCCGGGTTCCCCAGGCGCCGGTGTCCTATGTCACCGGCGCCTTTCTCTGCCATCTGCGCGCCTCTAACCTGCGCTTTATCCGGCGTCGGTAGTAATGGTGGTGCGAACAACGGAGAAGGACTTGCCCGGAAGGGACGGGTACCGGCGATGAGTGAGTTCCTGACCACCCTGCACCTGCGCATCTACGACGCCACGCGGGCGCTCCGCAGAGCGCACGCGCGCGGCGACGACGAGCTGTGCCTGGCGCAGGCGGCCGAGATCGAGGATCTGGTGGAGATCGCCGCCCGCCACGGAATCGACATCGACAGCGGGTACCGCACGCTGGTGGAGGCGGCCTGAGGCGCCCCGGGGCGGACACCCCCGCAAAACAATTGTTCCCGGATTCGACCGATCCCGCCGAAGAGGCGGTGGGAATCCGGGAACAATCTCCCCCCGATGCCTCCGACACTACAGGCGCCGGATTCAAACGGGGGTAATGCGCGGACCAACGTTCGGCCCTCCCGCCCGTCGGGCGGGAGGGCCGAAACGCGTCCGGCGTCCGGGGCGGTGCGGCGCGGGACCGCAGGGCCCGGAGCGGGGTCAGCCGCGGCCGCCGCGCCCCTCGAAGCCCTCCCCGTTCTCGAACTGCTCCTTCATGGCCTGCTTCTGGTCCTTCTGGAACCGGCGGGCCATGTCCTGCTGGCGCCCGGCGGCGGCCGCCACCGCGCCCTGGGCCTCGGTGAAGGCGTCGCCCGCGGCCTCGGACCCGCCGCCCGCGCCCACGGACCGCCGGCGCCCGGCCAGGTCGGGCAGCATCTGCGCCAGCATCAGGGTGGACAGCGCCGAGGCGTCGCCGGAGGCGCCGTCGGTGCGCACCACCACCGGCTGCGGCGCGTGCTCGGCCAGCTTGGCGCCGACCTCCAGGCGGCGCCGCGCCAGCTCGTACTGGAGCACCGCCCGGTTGTCCCGGTAGGAGGTGGCCAGCCGGCGCTGGGCCTTGGCCTGGTTCTGCGCGGCGACCAGGTCGCCGCGGCCCTGCGTCTCGATCTCGTGGCGCACCCGCTGGGCCTCGGTCTCCTGCTCCTCCAGCATCTGCGCCACGTCCTTGCGGGCCTTGTTCAGGGCCGCGTTGACCTCGACGATCTTGGCGTCGCGGGTCTTCTTGGAGCGCTCGATGTCCATCAGCAGGGTGTCGATGCGGCGCTTGCGGGTCAGCTCCCACTCCTGCTCGTAGGCGACCAGCTCCTTGGCCACCCGCTCCCGGGTCGCCAGGTGCTGCTGGTACTGGTTGGGCAGCTGCACGTCCGGGATGTTGCAGCCCCGGATCTCCACGCCGTAGCGGCGCAGCTGCCGGTTGAGCAGGTCCTGCATGTCGGCCACGTCCGAGCCGCGCAGGTCGTAGGCGCTCTCGGTCTGCACCCGCCGGCTGCGCTGGCGGATGGCGTCCTGCACCGCGCTGGACAGGACCAGGTCGAAGTTGCTGGCGCCGATGGTGCGCACGAACGCCACCGCGTCGACGATGCGGAACTTCAGGAAGAACTCGATCGACTTCAGCGGCACGTTCTCGTGCGTGGGGCAGGCCAGCACGGGGGCGGTGTAGGGGATCTCGGTGGAGGTGTCCACCACGAAGTCCACCCGCGACCAGGGGTGCCACAGGTAGTGGCGGCCCGGGTCGAGCGTGCCGGCGACCGCGCCGTACTTGGTGAGCACGCCGACGGTGCCCTGCTCGATCTCCACGATCGAGGAGCGCCACCACCACAGCAGCCCCAGGGCAAGGGCGCCCAGGGCCACCACGAAGAACAGCACCGCCAGCCACATCAGCAGCGGCTGGGCCAGCACGGTCACGATCAGGGCGGCCAGCAGCAGGTACAGCGCCAGCCACACCAGCGCGGTCCACTTCAGGCCGCGGCCGTCGCGCGGGATGACGACCGGCACCAGGGCGCCCTGGTCGCCGCCGCGCAGCAGGCGGGCGATGTCGCCCCAGGAGGCCAGCGACTCCTTGATGGAGGAGCCGCCGCGCTGGGGCTCGTGCGTGGGCTGGTTCATCTAGCGGCCTCCCTGCGGTCCGGGCCCGTCGGTCCCCGGCTGCGGCCAGGGCGGGGGCGGAGGTGCGGTGTGCGGCGGCCCGGCGGGCGGCGGCATGGCGGAGGGGTCCGTCTCCTGCGGCGCGGCCGACGGGGCGGCCGGCGGGGCCTCGGACTCCGCGCCGGGCTCGTCGGCCACGGTCTCCTCGATGCGCTCGGTGACCGCCTCATCGGAGACCGAGCGGCGGATCTCCTCGACCCGGTCCTCCCCCGGCACGTCGTGCTCCTCGGGGTCGGGCGCGGAGACCGTGGTGCGCTCCTCCTGCAGCAGCGCCTCGATCTCGGACTCCCGCTCGGCGATGCGGGCCGAGATCTCGTCCATCCGGGTGCGCACGGCCTGCATGTCCTCGTCGGAGAACAGCTGGGACTGGGTCTCGCCGATGATGTTCTGGGCCACCCGCAGGAAGTTGACGCTCGACTCGTCGCCGTNGGGGGACCCCCCCCAGCCGGTCCAGCAGCTCCTGCTGGTAGCGGTAGTCGAGGATCTCGGGGGCCTCGGCCGCGCTGACGGCGCGGATGTCCAGGGCCTGGGCCTCCAGCAGCGCCGCGTTGGCGTGGGCGGTGCTCTCGGCCTCGACGAAGCGCTGGCGCGCCTCGGCCCGGGCGCGGTTGGTCTCCCGCTCCAGGGCGGTGTCCATCTGCGCCTGGTACTGGGCGATGTCGGCCTGGATCGCCGACAGCGTCTCGTTGAGCGAGGCGAGCTCCTTGTTCAGGTCGCCCTCGTTCTGCTCCTTGCGCAGCTGGAGCTCGTACTCGTAGGTGTAGGCCTCCTTGGCCACCCGCACCATCTCGGTGGCGGCCAGGTCCATCCGGTACTCCTGGCTGGAGGGCTCGGCGTGGGTGATGTTGGCGTTGGTCAGCCGCACCGCCGGCAGGAACTGGGAGTTCAGGTTCTCCAGCAGCCGGGCGGTGTTCTCCCCCACCATGTCGTAGATGTCCGCAGCCTGCTGGTCGTAGATGAGGCTGCGGGTGGTCTCGCTGATGGCGTTGTTCAGCTTCTCCTGGAAGCCCTGCACCGCGCCGAGCACGAAGATGAACTGCTCGGGGTCCTCGATGCGGAACTGCACGAACAGGTCGACCGAGGCCTTGACGCCGCTCTTGGTCGGCGCCTCCCGGATGGGCGCGTTGAAGGGGTACTCGCGCGTGGTGTTGACGATGTAGGACACGCGCTTCCACGGGTTGAGCAGCGTGACCCGGCCGGGTCCGACGATCTGCTCCAGCTTGCCGAAGCGGGTGATGAGCGCCTGGCACCCGTCCGGCACCATGACCATCCCCTGGCGCCACCACATGAACGCGGTGAAGGCGATCAGGACGACCCAGTAGTGGGGGCCGAAGAACGGGTTGAGGGCGAAGCCGAAGAGGGCGGCGGTGGCGCCCAGGCCCAGCAGGCCGACCACGGCCAGCAGGATCGAGGGCAGCAGTGCGAAGAAGGTGCGTCCGCGCGGGATGACCATCGGGCAGATCACGTGCACCGGGCCGCTCGCGCCGCGCTCGAACGAGCTGCGGTTCAGGGCCTCGCCCGTGTTGTTGAGGGACGTGCTCTTCTGCTCGATCCGGGTGCCGGTGGAGGCCCCCTGGTCCCGAGCCGCGAGGAAGTCGTTGGGATCGAGCCCGATCCCCTCCGCCCCCTCGCGGAGTGCGTCGGAGACCGCTTCGCGCGGGTCGCCCCCCTGGGCGACGCTCGCGGCGGCCCCCCGCACCGTCTGTGCGAAGGACATGGGTGATGACTCCTTTGGTGTTGTCGGACCTGCGGATTCGACGCCGGTGCTGCCGCGGCGGTTCCACCGTCCGAAGCGAAGTGGCCGCATCCTCCCACAAGAGAGGGGACGGACCGCTCTCTTGCCGGTGACCATCGGGTATCGGACCGGGAGGCGGGCCTGGCGGCGCGGCGCGCGGCGCAACCGCAGGTCGGAGGGGCACCTCGGAGGGGCGCATGGGGGCGGGGCGCTCCGAGGCTCCGCGGGGAGCCCCGAGCCGCCCGGGCCCCGGCGCACCGGGCCGGCAGGGGCGGCCGGCAGGGGCGGCGCGTCACATGGGCCGGCACGGGCCGCTCCCGGACACCGCGCGCCCACGGTCCGCGGTCCGTGCTCTCGGGCCGGTCGGGCCGCGCTTCTCAGGCCAGAAGGTCAAGGGCGGTGCCCGTGCCGCGGTCGGCGGCGGCCCGGTAGCCGTACCAGGCCAGGGCCAGGTCCTGCCAGGGCACGCCCACCGGCGCGTACACCCCCACCCCGTCCGGCCCGGCCGACCCGCGCGCGGTCCCGCCGAGCACCTCGCCCAGGGTGGCGTCGATGGCCGAGGCGTCCAGCCCCGCGTTGCCCACGGCCCCCGAGGACAAGGCCAGACGCGCGTCGTCGACGACCACCCGCGCCGCCCGCAGCAGGTCCGCGGCCAGCTCCACCTTGCCCGGCTCGTCGGCGCCCAGCGACGTCACCTGGGTCCCGGGGCGCACGTCGGCGGCGCTCAGCAGCGGGGTGCGCGACCAGGTGGCGGTGAGGACGATGTCGGCCTCGGCGGCGACCGCGGGCGCGTCCTCGGCGACCGTGGCCGGCACCCCGAACTCCTCGGCGCAGCGCTGGGCGAAGGCCTCGGCGCGGGAGCGGTCGGTGTCGGCGACGACCAAGCGGGAGACGGGGCGCATGCCGATGATGCCGCGGGAGAACAGCCCCGCCTGGGCGCCGCAGCCGACGATGCCGAGCACCTCGGCGTCGAAGCGGGCCAGGGTGTGCGCGGCCAGGGCGGCCGAGAGCCCGGTGCGCCAGGCGGTCAGGGTGGCCGAGTCGAGCAGCGCCAGCAGTTCCCCGCTGCCCAGGTCGTGCAGGCAGACCACGCCGCGCAGGGCGGGGCGGGCGCCGGGGAACTTGGCGTTGACCTTGACCGAGTAGGCGGGCACGCCGGGCAGCAGCCCGGGGATGAGCGCGGTGGCGGTGCCGGGCCCGGGGAGTTCGGTGCGCACCCGCTGGGCCTCGACCGGCGCGGCCCCGGCGGTGAAGCCGTCCCACAGCCGGTCGATGCAGGCGTGCAGGTCGAACACGCCCAGCAGGTCCGATCGTCCGAGGAAGAGTGTCACATGGAGGAGCCTTCCCCGTTCCGGTACCGGGGACAACCCCTCCGGCACTCCGGTGCGTTCGGGGACGGAAGGGATAGCGTGGGCACGGTGGACCGCGCCGCGGCAACGCGCGGCAACGCACGGCGCCGCGCGGTCCCGAGCGGTCCCGGGCGGCGCCGACCGGTGCCGCCGCACCCGAGCGTGAGGAGAGTGCCCGATGCCCTCGGTTCCCAGCCCCGTGATCACCACCGCCGGACTCGTCGGCGGCTACACCGCCGCCCGGGCCACCGGGGTGCGCCCGCTCGGGGGCGTGGTGCTGGCCGCGTGCGGCGCCGCCGCCTACGCCTCGTGGCGGCGCGGCGCGGGGCCGCGCAGGGCGGCCGCGCTGACCGGGGTGTACCTGGGCGCGTTCGGACTGAGCCACCCCCTGGCCAAGAAGATCGGCTCCTGGCCGTCGGTGCTGGCCGTCACCGCCGGGACCGCAGCGGCGGCCTGGGCCTTCGGCGAGCGCTCCGGCGGGTCGGACTCCTCCGGCGGGGAACTCATCCCTGGGTGATGTAGGCCTCCAGCTGCTGGCGGTCGAGTTCGAGCTGGCGGATGCGGCTCTTGACGACGTCGCCGATGCTGACGATGCCCACCAGGGCGCCCGCGGCGAGCACGGGGACGTGGCGGACGCGGTTCTCGGTCATCAGCACGGTCAGCGCGTCGATCGTGTCGGAGGTCTTGCAGGTGATGACGGCCCTGGTCATGATCTCGGAGACGGGCCGGTCGAGCAGGGACGCCCCCTGTTCGGCCAGGCGCCGCACGACATCGCGCTCGGAGGCGATTCCGGCGACCTTGCCGGCCTCGGCGACGACGACGGCGCCGATGTTGTGCCGTGCGAGCCGGTCGAGGAGCTCCGACACCGGGGTGTCGGGCCGGACCGTCACCACGTCGGAGCCTTTGGCGCGAAGGAGCTCGGCGATCAGCATGGCGGCCACCTTTCGATCGGTGACCGTGGGTTACCCGTGCCGAGGTGACTCCAATCAAGGTACAAGCAGAGTGCGTCAGACCTTCGCGACGATGGCCTTGCGCTCCTTGGGGCGGTCCGGCTCTTCCACGAGTCTGCCCATGTCGTCGGGGTCACTGGTCAACAGGACGACCGGACGTTCCTCGCCCAGCGCGGTCGCGGCGACCAGCGCGTCGATGGTGCAACGGTGGCCCGACAGGCCGGAGGACCCGAGCAGCTCACCTGCACGCCGTGCCGTCGTCTCAGTGACATCGCGCAGAGTGATGTGCTTGAGAACGTGGTGGACAGCGGCGTCACGCCGAGCACCGCGCAATACTTCGGCCAGGGTCACGGCCGAGACCACAACGCGCCCGCCCCGCGCGATCACGGCCTTGTGACGGGCACGCGCACGCTCGTCCCGGGCGGCGAGCTTGACCAGTCCTTCGCTGTCGAGAACAAGTGTGCCGCCCCGGGCCATCAGACGTCCGGCCATTCGGCCTCAGCCTCCCGCACAAGCTCCTCGGGGACGGGGCCGCACTCCTTGTCCATTTGATCCGCCAGTTCGATCAAGAGGTCATGCTCCAACTGCCGTGCGACGGCGTCCGCCACGTAGCTGCTGAACCGTCCGCGCCCCACGCGGTCCTGCACGGCATCGGTCAGCTCCGCGGGCAGGGTGACGCTCACCTTGCGCATGGGCGCGCTTCCGGCCTTCTGCTCTTCCCTCTCCTTCTTCTCTCGCGGCGCCCGCTCGCTCGACGCCTTTCGCTGGGCCTTCTTGATCCGCTTCTTCTGCGCCTCGGAGGCGGTCCGCCCCGCTCTGCTTCTGGAATCGGCAGCCATACCCGTGATCGTACTGATGGTCCTACCACTTGTCCCGGAAACGGGGACCCGAGGGAACAGGAACACGAGAGCGGGGGCGCCCCGCATTCGGGACGCCCCCGCTCAGGGAGCCGCGCTCCGCCGCTACATCAGCTGCAGCCGCTGGTGGAGCCGCAGCCCTCGCAGACGTAGCAGGTGCCGGACGGGCGCATCTTCGTGCCGCAGGTGACGCACAGCGGCGCGTCGGCGACGAAGCCCTCGCTCGGCTTCACCGGCTCGGGGCGCTCCTCGCGCTCCTCGCGGACCGCCGGGCGCTCCTGGGTGGTGCGGCCGGCCAGCGCGGCCGACTGGGAGTAGGACTCCACCTGGGCCGCGACCTGCGCCGGGTCCTCCCCCGCCGCCTGGGCGCGGCGCTCCTCGGCCGAGAGCACGCCCAGCCCGGCGCGCTCCTCGTAGGACAGGTAGTCCAGCGCCAGCCGCCGGAAGATGTAGTCCACCACCGACTGCGCCATGCGGATGTCCGGGTCGTCGGTCATGCCCGCCGGCTCGAACCGCATGTTGGTGAACTTCTCGACGTAGGTCTCCAGCGGGACCCCGTACTGCAGCGCGATCGAGATCGCGATGGAGAAGGCGTCCATCACCCCGGCCAGGGTCGACCCCTGCTTGCCGAGCTTCATGAAGACCTCGCCGAGGCCGTCGTCCGGGTAGGACCCGGCGGTGATGTACCCCTCGGCGCCGCCGATGCTGAAGGACACCGTCTGGCTCGGGCGCTTCTTGGGCAGGCGCCGCCGCACCGGGCGCTCGACCTCGACGATCTCCGGCTCGGGCTTGTCGGCGGCCTTGTCCTCGGAGGCGGCCGTGGACAGCGGCTGGCCCACCTTGCAGTTGTCGCGGTAGACCGCCAGCGCCTTCAGGCCCAGGCGCCAGCCCTCGAAGTAGATGTGCTCGAAGTCCTCGACGGTGGCGTCCTCGGGCACGTTCACCGTCTTGGAGATGGCGCCGGACAGGAACGGCTGCACCGCCGCCATCATCTCCACGTGGCCCATCGGCTTGATGTACCGGCGGCCCATCGCGCAGTCGAAGACCTCGTAGTGCTCGGGGCGCAGGCCCGGGGCGTCGACCACGTGGCCGTTCTCCGAGATGAACTCGACGATGGCCTCGATCTGCTCCTGCTGGTAGCCCAGGTTCTTCAGGGCCCGCGGGATCGCCTGGTTGACGATCTGCATGGAGCCGCCGCCCACCAGCTTCTTGAACTTCACCAGGGAGAAGTCCGGCTCGATGCCGGTGGTGTCGCAGTCCATCATGAAGCCGATGGTGCCGGTCGGGGCCAGCAGGCTCGCCTGGGCGTTGCGCCAGCCGCTCTTCTCGCCGGTCTTCAGGCACTGCTGCCAGGCGTCGGTGGCCGCGGAGGCGATCTCCCGGTCCATCGCCCCGACGGTGCGCAGGTCGTCGTTGGCGGCGGCGTGCTTGCGCATGACCCGCTTGTGGGCGTCGGCGTTCTTGGCGTAGCCCTCGTAGGGCCCGACCACGCCGGCCAGCTCGGCGCTGCGCTTGTAGGCCGTGCCGGTCATCAGGGAGGTGATGGACGCGGCGACGGCGCGGCCGCCGTCGGAGTCGTAGGCGTGGCCGGTGGCCATGAGCAGGGCGCCCAGGTTGGCGTAGCCGATGCCCAGCTGGCGGAAGGCGCGGGTGGTCTCGCCGATCTTCTCGGTCGGGAAGTCGGCGAAGGTGATGGAGATGTCCATCGCCGTGATCACCAGCTCGGTGAGGCGGGAGAAGCCCTCGACGTCGAAGGTGTCGTCGTCCCTGAGGAACTTGAGCAGGTTGATCGAGGCCAGGTTGCAGGAGGAGTTGTCCAAGTGGACGTACTCCGAGCAGGGGTTGCTGGCGGTGATCCGGCCGCTCTCGGGCGCGGTGTGCCAGTCGTTGATGGTGTCGTCGTACTGGACGCCCGGGTCGGCGCACTCCCAGGCCGCCTTGGCCATCGACCGGAACAGGCTCTTGGCGTCGACCGTGCCGGTCTCCTCGCCGGTGGTGCGCGAGCGCAGGCCGAAGTCGGTTCCGTTGTCGACCGCGCGCATGAAGGCGTCGGAGACCCGGACCGAGTTGTTGGCGTTCTGGTACTGGACGCTGAACATGTCGGCGCCGCCCAGGTCGACGTCGAAGCCGGCGTCGCGCAGCGCGCGGATCTTGTGCTCCTCGCGCGACTTGGTCTCGATGAACTCCTCGATGTCGGGGTGGTCGACGTCGAGGACGACCATCTTGGCCGCGCGGCGGGTGGCGCCGCCCGACTTGATGGTGCCGGCCGAGGCGTCGGCGCCGCGCATGAACGACACCGGGCCCGAGGCGGTGCCCCCGGAGGACAGCAGCTCCTTGCTGGAGCGGATGCGGGACAGGTTCACCCCGGCCCCGGAACCGCCCTTGAAGATGATCCCCTCCTCCTTGTACCAGTCGAGGATCGACTCCATGGTGTCGTCCACCGACAGGATGAAGCAGGCCGAGACCTGCTGCTTGGAGGCGGTGCCCACGTTGAACCAGACCGGCGAGTTGAAGCTGAACAGCTGGTGCACCAGCGCGTACTTCAGCTCGTGGTCGAAGACCTCGGCGTCCTCCTCGCTCGCGAAGTAGCCGTGCTCCAGCCCGGTGCGGGTGTACATGCCCACCACCCGGTCCACGAGCTGCTTGAGGCTCCACTCGCGCTCGGGCGTGCCGACCGCGCCGCGGAAGTACTTGCTCGTGACGATCTGGGTCGCGTTCATCGACCAGGCGGCGGGGAACTCGACGCCCTTCTGCTCGAAGTTCACCGAGCCGTCCCGCCAGTTGGTCATGACCACATCGCGGCGCTCCCACTCGACCTCGTCGTAAGGGTGGACGCCCGGCGTGGTGAAGACGCGCCGCATCTTCAGGCCCTTGCGCCGGCCTCCGCCACCCTTGCGCGTCGTCGCGCCGGTGGTCTCGGTCATTCTGCTCCCCCTGCTCTCGCCCTCGTGTCGCATCGCCCGGCCGCCCGCCGTGCGCGGCGGGCCGCCGGGCCCTTCTCGTGCCGTGCCCGCCCGACCGGGCCCTCGGCCGCCGTCCGGCCCTACCGCTCGGCGGAGGCGACGGCGCGCGCCGTGTCCCCGCCGTCCTCGGCGTTCCGGGTGTCCTGGGTGTCCTGCGAACGCGCGGCGCCCCCGGCGCCCTCGGCGCCTTCGATGCCCCCGACGCGCTCCGAGCGCAGCCGCGCGATCTCGTTCTCGAAGTCGGCCAGGGACTCGAAGCCCCGGTAGACCGACGCGAACTGCATGTAGGCGACCTCGTCGAGCTCCTGGAGCGGGCCGAGGATCGCCAGTCCGATCTCGTGCGCGGGGATCTCGGCGACCCCGCGGCAGCGGATCTCCTCCTCCACCCGCTGCCCCAGGACCGCCAGGGCGTCCTCGGTGACCGGGCGGCCCTGGCAGGCGCGCCGCACGCCCGCCACGATCTTGCTGCGGGAGAAGGGCTCGGTCACCCCCGAGCGCTTCTGCACCATCAGCAGCACGGTCTCCTGAGTGGTGAACCGCCGCTCGCACTCCGGGCACGTCCGGCGGCGGCGGATCGCCGAGCCGTCGTCGGTGGACCGGCTGTCGATCACCCGGCTGTCCGGATGGCGGCAGAACGGACAGTGCATGCCGACACGCCTCCCAGTCGTCTCTCCCGCAGGAATCCCCGTCGCCGCTCCCGATCGCGGGGCGCCCCGCCGTGCGCGGGCCGCCTCCACGGGAGTCGCGCGCTCACCGAAGGGGCCCACCGCGCGTGCGGCGCGGGTCGCCCCGAAGAACCGTCACCTACTAAAGCACAACTTCTAGGCTGATTCTTCCACGGCGAGCACTAGATCTTGTGGTCAACTTACGAGCGCCTCGCGCCCGCGCGCAAGCCCTCCCGCGGCGGGTCGCGACGGATCCGCAGGTCAGGGACGGCGAACCGGGACACCGACCCGGGCGTGTCGGCCCCGGGCGCCGACAGGCCCGTGGGAAACGACACCCGGGGACCCTCCGGGTCCCCGGGTGTCGGCGGTCGTCGCGCGGCAGGCGCCCCTGGTCAGCGGGCGGGCAGGCGCAGCTCCTGGCCGGGGCGCAGCTCGGGCCCGCGCAGTCCGTTGAGCTCGACGATCTCGTGCACGGTGCGGCGCACGTCCTCGCCGGGACGCGCCTGCTCGGCGATGTCCCACAGGGTATCGCCGTCGCGCACGACCACCGTCGGCTCGGCGCCGCCCCCGAAGACCGCCCCGGCAGCCGAGGCGGAGGCGGGAGCCCCTACGGCGGCGGAGGTGAGCACGGCCAGCGACAGCGCGCCACCGGCGCCGGCCGAGGCGAGTGAGAGGACGGCCACGCGGCCGCGCCGGCTCAGCCCGGCCCAGTGGCCGCGCAGCGCGGCGGCGGCGCGGGCGCCGACGGGGCGGGCGCGCGGGTCCGGGCCGGGCAGGGACCCGGCGGCCGCCTCCCCGGGCGCGGGCCCGTCGGGCTCCAGGGGGAGCTCGGGCAGCGCGGAAAGCGCGGAGGACCGGACGGGGCGGGCCCTCCACTCGGGCACCTCCACCGCCCAGTCGTAGAGGACGGGCCCGTCGTCGGGCCTCCTCGGACGCGGGATCGCGGTTCTGGGGTCAGGCGAGGGTTCGGACATGGTCGCCCCCTTCGAACACCAGTCGTTTAGAACTGATGTTCGACTAATACCGCAACGGCCGGATTTTTTCATCACCATCTCGAACGTTTGTTTGATATCGCCGTGAGCAGGCACTACCGTTGGACGTGTCTCACTTCGGCATCGGCGCGGCGCACCGGGGACGCGGTCGCGGCCGTCGGCGCCGACGTGCCACGGTCGGGACGCGAGCCCCCCGACGCCCAACACGCCACCACCGACCGCCGAGGAGGCCGGCCGTGCCGGAGGAGAAGCACCGAACCCAGGAACCCCGATCGGGCAGGGACGGCGCGGAGGCGCTCGGACCGGTGCCGGTCCCGGCGGAGGCGACGGGCGCGCAGGCGGACGCACCGGCGCTGACGGCTCGCCAGCAGAGCGTCCTCAACTGCATCCACCGCTACGTACGGCAGCGCGGATACCCGCCGTCGATCCGGGAGATCGGCGACGCCGTGGGTCTGTCGAGCCCCTCCAGTGTCGCGCACCAACTCAAGGTGTTGCAACGCAAGGGCTACCTCCACCGCGACCAGAACCGCCCCCGCGCGGTCGAGATCCGCATCCCCGGCCAGCCGCCCGTGCGCTCCTGGGACGAGCTGGAGGGCGAGCCCCGCGCCGATGAGACCCGTTCGGCCCACGTCCCGCTGGTCGGCCGGATCGCGGCGGGCGGCCCGATCCTGGCCGAGGAGTCGGTGGAGGACGTGTTCTCCCTGCCCCGGCAGCTGGTCGGCGAGGGGCGGCTGTTCGTGCTGACCGTGGTCGGGGACTCGATGGTGGACGCCGCCATCACCGACGGCGACATGGTCGTGGTCCGCCAGCAGCCGGTGGCCGAGAACGGGGACGTGGTGGCGGCCCTGCTCGACGACGAGGCCACGGTGAAGGTGTTCCGGCGCGAGGGCGGCCACGTCCTGCTGATGCCGCGCAACGACGCCTACGAGCCGATCGACGGCGACCAGGCCACCATCCTGGGCAAGGTCGTGGCCGTGATGCGGCGCATGTAGCCGCTGTGGCCGCACCGACGGCGCCGCACCGCGCCGCATAACGACTTCGCCTCTCTTCGGAACGGCCCCGTGACCACCCCCGGTCGTCACGGGGCCGTCGCCGTATCGGTATCCGACAGAGACGTCCCCGAGCACCGCCACAGCGGCCCGGTCCGCACGCCTCGCCCCCTGCCGCCCGCCCTCGCCCGCACCCGACGGACGCCCCCCGAACGCCGACAGGACGACGCCGGACCCCACACGGTCCAGTGCCCCCACGGACGCCCCTGCTGCCCGCGTCCCCGCACCTGACGAAACCGCCCCCGTACGGCCGCGCCGCGGCGCAGCCCCGCGGACGGCCCCGGCGCGGGCGGCCCTGCCGACCGCTACGCGCCCGCGGGGCCAATACGGTGGGGTCCATGCCGAGCCGATCCTCCGTCGCCCCGACCCGCTCCCCCCTGCGCGCCGCCGCCGTCGCGGCCGCCGCCGCGCTGCTCGCCTCCGGGTGCGGACCGGGCGGCGGGGCCGAGGGGGCCGCCCCGCCCGGGGCCGATCCCGTGGAGCAGGAGGTCTCCTTCACCAGCGGCCCGGACACCCTGCACGGCACCCTCGCCCTGCCCCCGGACGCCGACGGGCCCGTGCCCGGCGTCCTCATCGTCTCCGGCAGCGGCCCCACCGACCGGGACGGCAACGCACCGGCCCGCCCGGACGCCGACACCAACCTGAACTTCGCCCGGGTGCTGGCCGAGGCCGGGGCGGCCTCCCTGCGCTACGACAAGCTCGGCAGCGGCGAGACCGGCGCGGGCTCCCGGGACGAGGACGCGGTCGTGGGCTTCGACGACTTCGAGGCGCAGGTGGCGGCCGCCTACGCCGAACTCGCCGCCCGGCCGGAGGTGGACCCGTCCCGGCTCCTGGTGCTGGGGCACAGCGAGGGCGCGCTGTTCGCGCTGCGCTCCCCCGAGGCCCTGGACGGCCCGGAGCCCGCCGGCCTGGTCCTCGCGGCCCCGCCGGGCACCCGCTACCTGGACCTGATCGACCGGCAGCTGACGGGACAGCTGCGCCGCGCCGAGGCCCAGGGCGGCATGGAGCAGAGCGACGCCGAGGAGCTGCTCTCCGACGCCCGGGTGTCCACCGCCCGGCTGCGGGCCGGGGAGGACCCGCCCGAGGACCTGGACCCTGCGCTGGCGGGACTGTTCGGCGAGCAGAACGCCGAGTTCCTCCGGGAGATCGACGCCCTGGACCCGAAGGAGCTGGCCTCGGACCTTCCAGAGGGCATGCCCGCGCTCGTCCTGTGGGGAACAGAGGACTCCCAGGTCGACGGCGCCGAGGTGGACCGACTGGTGCAGGGCCTGGAGGAAGGCGGGCGCCCGGGTGTGGAACGCGTCGACATCGAGGGCGCGGACCACGTGTTCCGCGAGTACGACGACAGCCCCGGGGCTGTGGTCCCCGACGCCGACCGCCCCTTCGCCGACGAGGTCTCCCCGGCCGTGGAGGACTTCCTCGACCGGACGCTCTGACCCCTGCTCACGGGGCCGCCTCAAAGCACGGTGGTGTGCGCGGGCTCCCCTCGGCCGGTCGTGTCCGCCGGCGTGGTGGCCCCCTCCGGGCCCGGCCGCCCGCACCGACACCCCGTTGATCTCGGGAGAGTCGGGGTAATGCTCGCCGGTATTCCCCCGACTCCCCCGAGATCAACGACAAGGAAGGGGGTGCGCACCCGGGGCGGGGGCGCCGACCACGCCGCAGCGGTCGCGCCGCTCACAAGGACCCGGCCGAAAGCTCCACCACCCCAGCGGACACGACCCGGCGGCCGACCGCCGACGGTCGGCTCCTCCTGCGGCCATCGAACAGGCACAGGCACATCGGTCGGAGTGGCGGTACTTCCCCGCACGGACCGGCCGGTACGGGTGTCGAACCCACGCTCAGGCGTGCTCGGCCGCAGGCCACCGGCGTCTCCGAGTCCCAGGTCTCGCGGATCTGCGCCGAGCTGGACACCGAGGTCGAGGCCTTCGCACAACGCCCCCTGGGGCGCCGGTCGGAGCTCCGAAGGCGGCTCGGGCCCGCCCCATGTCCGGAATGACGGCGCTGGACCGGTCGGACGGAAACCACGGCACTCCGGCGGACGTGGGACCCCCTTCGCGGTTCCCGGATATCCCGGCTCGGAAAGTGCCCCCGCCTCGTACCCGGCTATTCCAGTTCGGCGTCGAGTTCGGACTGGAGGTCCTTGGCCAGGCGCTTCGCGCCGTCGACCATGTCCGCCTCGGAGACCGGCTCGGTCCCCTCGAAGTCGGCGGACGACGTGTAGCACGTCTCCGCGTACAGGTTCATTTTGCGCACCCCGACGCAGCCCCACCCCAGGGGGCCGTTCTCCTGCTCGAACCAGGAGTAGGCCTCGTCGCCCAGGCCCGACAGGGCTGTGCGGTCGCGCCGCTCCGAAGCCCCCTCCAGCAGCCCGGCGGCCGCCTCCTCGGCGGACGACTGCGCGTCGGCCTCGGTGCGCACCAGGACCACGCGCGCGGCCGACGGAGTGTGCGGCGAGTCCTCGGTGGTCGCCCACCGGCACTGCACGCCCTGGCGCTGCGGCTCGGGCAGGCCGCCGATGCCCTCATCGATCTCGGCCTCGTGCTCGGGCACCAGCCCGTCGAGGGTCTCCCCCTCGGCGGCGGCGCACTCGGGCAGCTCCTCGAAGCCCGGGTCCCCACCGGTCAGGGCGAACACGGCCCACACCCCGCCGACCAGCAGGGCCAGCGCGGTGGCGGCGAGCGCCGTCACGGCCGCGATCGCGCACCCGCGGCTGGAGCGCGGCTCGCCGGCCACAGCGGGCGGAACGCTCGGCGGGGGTGCAGGGGGCGTGTGCGGACCCCCCGGAGGGGGGCTCCCCGGCGGCGGACCGGTCGGAGGGCCGGACGGGACGGGCCCCGCCGGAGGTGGTCCGGGCGGAGTCGGCCCGGGCTGCGGGTGACCCGGGTACGGCCTCCCCTGCTGGCCCGGGTGCGGGACCTGGGAGCCGGGAGCCGCCTGGGACGCTCCGGCCTGCGGAGCGGGCCCGTGGTGAGGTCTCGGGTGCCCGCCGGGGGCTCCGCCCGGTGCGCCCCCCTGCCCTCCATGGAACGGGCCGCCCGGGGCCTCTTCGGGGACAGGGGCGGCGTCGGCCGGAGCCGCCTGCGGTCCCGATGAGGCCCTGTACTGCTCCTCCCGGGAACCGGCCCCCCGAACCGGAGCATCCTCCCGGGCTTCGTCCCTGCCCGACGGAGCACCATCCTGCGGCTCCGACCGAACCGCGGCCGACTCCTCCTGGGAACCGGCTCGCGGGGCCGCCGCGTCCTCTGCGGGCTCTGCGCCCTCCCGGGGACCGACCGTGGGTTCCGGAGCACCGTCCTGGCCAGGGGCCCCCTCAGGGGCCTGGTCCGGCTCCTGTGATCGGTCCATGAACGACTCCCCTAGTCCCGGTCTCGGTCGGCGCCCCGCGGGCTCTCCTGGCATCGGGGACTCCGATGCACGCGGGGCCGGGAACGGTTCCCTCCCCGGCCCTGCTCACAACGGTCCCACCGCGGCCCCGCGCGGGCCTCACAGCGACGCGGCGATCGCCTCCGCGGCCTCGGCGGCCCCCTCGCGGGCCCGCCCCTCGTCCATGGCGCCGCCGCCGGGGTCCCCTGCGCCGGTGTAGACGACCCGCACCACCAGGTTCGCGTCGCGGAACACCGCCTCGCCCGCGGACCCGGCCGGACTCGCCCTGCCCAGCAGCGCGCCCTCGCCCAGTGCGGCCGGTGCGACCACCTCACCCCGCTGGAAGGGCTCCAGCGCCGCCACCGCGCCGGCGGCGGCCGCCGCCCCGGTGGTGTCCCCGGAGGCGTCGGTGAAGTGGGCCCGGAACTCGACCTGGAGCGTCCGGGGCGCAGCGTCGGTGCCCACCGAGGTCCAGGCGCAGCGCACCGCGTCGGAGTCGGGCATCAGCCCGCCGCCGGAGGTGTCCAGCGAGGCCTCGTCGACCAGGTCGGCCACCGCCTCCTCGGGCACCGAGGCGCACTCGGGCGCCGCGCTGAACCGGTCCTCCGGCCCCGCCTGGGCCGAGGGCCCCGACCTCTCGGCCAGCTGCGCCGCGCCCACCGCCACGCCGGTGATGACCAGCACGGCGCCTCCGGCCGCCGCCCACCTCCCGGCGGGCGGCGCCGACCTCCACAGCTCCTCCGGGCCGCGCACGGGTCAGCCCACGACGATGTTGACCAGCTTGGGCGCGCGCACCACGACCCGGCGCACCGTCTTGCCCTCCAGGAACGCCCGGGCCTTCTCCGAGGCCAGTGCGCGCCGCTCCAGCTCGCCTTCGTCGATGTCCGGCGGGACCTGCAGCTTGTCCCGAACCTTGCTGTTGACCTGCACTACCGCGGTGACCTCCTCGCGCACCAGCAGCGCCGGGTCGGCGTCGCGCCAGTTGCCCACGGCCACCGAGCCCTTGTGGCCCAGCCGCTCCCAGCCCTCCTCGGCCGCGTACGGCGCGACCAGGGACAGCGTGACGGCGATGGCCTCGGCGGCCTCGCGCACCGCCGGGTCGGCGGCGCCGGGACCGTTCTCGATGGCCTTGCGGGCCGCGGTGACCATCTCCATCATGCGGGCGATGGCCACGTTGAACCGGTGGTCCTCGACAGCGGCGGTGATCTCGGCCAGGGCCCGGTGCGTGGCCTTGCGCAGCTCCGGGTCGCCGGCGGAGGGGTCGGTGCCCGGCGCGGAGGCCTCGCCGGCCTGGACCATCACCCGGAAGGCCCGGCCCAGGAACTTCAGCGACGCCCCGGGGGACACGTCCGCCCAGTCGATGTCGTCCTCGGGCGGGCCGGCGAAGAGCATGGTCAGCCGGACCGCGTCCACGCCGTAGGTGTCGATCTCGGCGCCCAGGTCCACCCCGTTGCCCAGCGACTTGGACATCGCCTTGCCGCGGTTGATGACCTGCCCCTGGTTGAGCAGGCGGGCGAACGGCTCGGTGAAGTCCACCATGCCCATGTCGTGCAGGGCCTTGATGAAGAACCGGGCGTACATCAGGTGCAGGGTGGCGTGCTCCTTGCCCCCGATGTACTGGTCGACCTGGCCCCACCGCTTGACGGCGTCCTCGGAGAAGGGGGCGGTGTCCAGGTTCGGCGACAGGTAGCGCAGGAAGTACCAGGACGAGTCGACGAAGGTGTCCATGGTGTCGGTGTCGCGCTGGGCGGGGCCGCCGCAGCGCGGGCAGTCGACGTTGACCCAGGACTCGGCGGCCGCCAGCGGGGAGATGCCCTTGGGCGCCAGGTCGGAGCCGCGCATGTCGTCGGGCAGCGTCACCGGCAGCTGCTCCTCGGGGACGGGCACCTCGCCGCAGTCGGGGCAGTGGACGATCGGGATCGGCGTTCCCCAGAAGCGCTGGCGGGACAGCAGCCAGTCGCGCAGCCGGTAGTTGACGGTCCCGGTGCCGGTGCCGCGCTCCTCCAGGATCTCGATGATCCGGGGGATGGCGTCGCTCTTGGCCAGGCCGTCCAGCGGCCCGGAGTTCATCAGGGTGCCCTCTCCGGCGGTGGCCAGCCCGCTCTGGGACGGGTCCTCCTCGCCGGTGTCGACCACCGGGCGCACCGGCAGGCCGAACTTCAGCGCGAAGTCCAGGTCGCGCTGGTCGTGCGCGGGCACGGCCATGATGGCGCCGTGGCCGTAGTCGGCCAGGACGTAGTCGGCGGCCCAGACCGGGATCCGCTCGCCGTTGACCGGGTTGACCGCGTAGCGGCCCAGGAACACGCCGGTCTTCTCGCGCTCGGTGGACTGCCGCTCGATGTCGCTGAGCTTGGCGACCTCGGCCCGGTAGGCCTCGAAGGCCGCGCGCTGGTCCTCGGTGCACAGCTCCTCGGCCAGCGGCGCGTCGGCGGCCACCACGAAGAAGGTCGCCCCGTAGAGGGTGTCGGGCCGGGTGGTGAAGACCGTGACCGGCTCCTCGCGCCCCTCGATGGCGAACCGGACGTCGGCGCCCTCCGAGCGCCCGATCCAGTTGCGCTGCATCGTCAGGATCTCGTCGGGCCACTTGCCCTGGAGCTGGTCCATGTCGTCCAGCAGGCGCTGGGCGTAGTCGGTGATGCGGAAGTACCACTGGTTGAGGCTGCGGCGCACCACCTCGGACCCGCACCGCTCGCAGCGGCCCTGCACGACCTGCTCGTTGGCCAGCACCGTCTGGTCCTTGGGGCACCAGTTGACCAGCCCGTCCCTGCGGTAGGCCAGCCCGCGCTCGAAGAACTTGAGGAAGAACCACTGGTTCCACCGGTAGTACTCCGGGTCGCTGGTGTGCAGGCGCCGGCTCCAGTCCACCGAGATCCCGTAGCGCCGGAACGACTCGGCCTGGGTCTCGATGTTGGCGTAGGTCCACTCGGCGGGGTGGGTGCCGTTGCGGATGGCCGCGTTCTCGGCCGGCAGGCCGAAGGAGTCCCAGCCGATCGGGTGCAGGACGTTGTCCCCGCGCTGGAAGTGGTAGCGCGCGATGACGTCGCCGATGGCGTAGACCTCGGCGTGGCCCATGTGGAGGTCGCCGGAGGGGTAGGCGAACATGTCCACCACATAGCGGCGCGGACGGGTATCGCCCGGGTCCTCGGAGGCGGTGAAGGGGTTGTCCTCCGCCCAGCGGGCCTGCCACTTGTCCTGCAGGGCGCGAGCGTCGTAGACGTCGCCCGCCACCCGGTCTCCCTCAACCGCTGTCATCGCTGAATAGTCCCTCTACCGGTTCGCTCCGCCTGGCCGCCGGGTGCGGCCGCCTCGGCCGCACCGGGCGCGCCCGGTGCGGTGGGTCCGCACGGTCCGCGCCGTCTCCAGCCGGATCTTCCTCGGTTCCAAGGTTAGCGCGATCGGGGAAGGGGCCCCGCCATGACGGGCGGGCGCCGCGGGGTCCACCGCGCCCCCGGTGGACCCCGCCTCCGCACGCCTGATCCGAGGGTTTGCGGATGCGGGGCCGAGCCTAGGCGCCGGTGCCGACATTCGGGGCGGGAACGGCGCGCCCGGGCACCGGGTGACCGCGCTGTCACCAACCGGAAACCCCTTCGTTGAGGGGGATCGGCCCCGGGGCCCTGAGGGCCGGTGGGACAATGCTCAGCGGGCGGCGACCCGTGGCCGCCCCCGGCGCGCCCGCTCCGGGCCGCCCGTGAGCGGTCCGGTCGACGGCACCGTCCGCCGTCCCCGCGCGCCCGCCGCCGCCGAACAATTGGAGAGCGCCCCGATGACCCCCACCCCCGTCCGCCGCGCCGTCCGCGCCCTGCCCTCCGCCCTGCTGGCGGCCGCAGTGGCCCTGGGCGCCGCCTCCTGCGCCGGCGACGCGGAGACCGACACCGCCTCCGTCGAAGGCCCCGCCCCGGACCTGGGCCAGAACCAGGAGCGGGTGCGGCTGACCGAGGGCACGTCGGTGAACATGGAGTCCGCCTCCGGGACGATGGCGGCGGTGCAGATGACCGGGCACCGCGCCGGCGACGACCCCCAGGTCACCATCTCCGTGGTCCCCGAGGGCGGGGAGGCCGTCGAGCACGATCTACCCCTCGGCGGCGAGCTGGACGTGGCCGGGGACCGCTGGCGGGTCTCGGAGATCGGGCTGAGCGACACGCCCTCCCAGCCGAGCAGCACCACCCTCACCCGGGCCGACGGGGAGCAGGGCTAGCGGGCCGCGAGTGGGCCCCCGGTGCAGGCACCGCAAGTTACCCTGCGGTAAAAAGTGACCGGGAACACCCTCTCGCACCCTTGGGAGACGCGATGCTCAACCTGTCCGTGCTGCTGGAGGACGGCGCCCGGAACGCGCCCGAGCGCGAATGCCTCGTCTTCGGCGACCTGCGCCTGAACTACGCGCTCGTCGACATGATCGCCAACCAGGTCGCCAACCTGCTGGTCGCGCGGGGCGTCGCGCCCGGGGACAAGGTCGCCCTGGCCTCGCCCAACACGCCCTACTTCCCGTTCGTCTACTTCGGCGCGCTCAAGGCCGGGGCCGTCGTGGTCCCGCTCAACGTGCTGCTCACGCCCCGGGAGATCGCCTACCACCTGGAGGACTCGGGGGCCAAGGCGCTGTTCGCCTTCACCGGCACCCCCGAGCTGCCGCTGGGCGAGCGCGCCCGCTCCGCCTTCGAGCAGGTCGACTCCTGCGAGGTCTACATCGACCTGCCGGCCGAGCCCGGTGCCAAGGAGTCGACGCTCCCGGGCGCCGAGACCCTGTGGGCCGCCCTGGAGGGGCAGCCCGGCACCTTCACCTCGGTGCGCACCGAGGCCGACGACACCGCCGTCATCATCTACACCAGCGGCACCACCGGCACGCCCAAGGGCGCCGAGCTGAGCCACAACAACCTGCTCTACAACGCGGTCTGCTCCAGCTCGCTGTTCGGCGAGGCCGAGCACGACGTGTTCCTGGCCGTGCTGCCGCTGTTCCACATCTTCGGCCAGACCACCCAGCTCAACACCGCGCTGTACCGGCACGCCACGATCGTGCTGATGCCGCGCTTCGACGGCGACGAGGCGCTGTCGGCCATGGAGCGGGAGGGCGTCACCACCTTCGGCGGCGTTCCCACCATGTACTGGGGGCTGCTGGGCGCCAAGGGCGACCACGACCTGAAGAAGATCTCCTCCACGCTGCACACGGCGGTCTCCGGCGGCGCGGCCCTGCCCGCCGAGCTCGCCCGCAACGTCAAGGAGCGGCTGGGCGTGGAGATCCTGGAAGGCTACGGGCTGTCGGAGACCTCCCCCGTGGTGTCCTTCAACAACCCCAAGGTCAAGGCCAAGACCGGCTCGATCGGCCGACCCGTCTGGGGCGTGGAGATGAAGCTGGTCGACCCCGAGTTCAACGAGGTCGAGGGCGAGGGGCCCGGGGAGATCGCGGTGCGCGGGCACTGTGTGATGAAGGGCTACCACGGCCGCCCCGACGCCACCGCCCAGGTGCTCCAGGACGGCTGGTTCCGCACCGGCGACATCGCCCGCCGCGACGAGGAGGGCTTCTACTTCATCATCGACCGGTCCAAGGACATGATCATCCGGGGCGGGTACAACGTCTACCCGCGCGAGCTGGAGGAGGTCCTGCTCACCCACCCGGCGGTCAGCCTGGTCGCGGTGGTCGGGGTGCCGCACGAGTCGCACGGCGAGGAGATCAAGGCCTACGTGGTCCGCGAGGAGGGCGCCGAGCTGGACGAGCAGGAACTGGTCGCCTGGGCCAAGGAGCGGCTGGCCGGCTACAAGTACCCGCGCCTGGTGGAGTTCCGCGACACCCTGCCGATGACCGCCACCGGCAAGATCCTCAAGCGCGACCTGCGCTGAGCGGGCGGTGTGCGGGGCGCCCGGCGGCCATCAGGACAGCGGCCGCCAGGGCGCCCCGCACGCCGTGCAGCGGTACTCGATGCGCCGCCCGCACACGGCGCAGTGCGGGCCGGGCCCGTTCCCGTCCGGCCGGTCGGCGTGCCGGTCGGCGAAGTGGCGGGGCTCGGCGCAGCGGTTGCAGCGGATCCGCACCCCGGTGGGGCTCCTGGGCCAGGGCGGCTCCGGCTCGATCGGGTGGTCGTCCTCGGCGGGCCCCTGCGGTGGGGCCCCGTCCCCCGGGGCCCGGTCCTGAGCGGAGCGGTCCCCGGCACCGGCGGTGTCCATCCGGCCCACTGTCGCCCAGGCGCACGGGAGGGTCAAGACGGGGGCGAGCGGTGCACCACCGCGGCCAGGGCCTCGACCCGCCCTGCCGCCTCGTCCAGCCGCGCGCGCGGAACCGCGCCCGACTCCACCGCCTCCAGCACCGCCGCGTGCGCGGCGCGGTAGGCCTCCTCCCCCGTGCCGCCCGCCGTCGCCGGGTTGCCCAGGCACAGCAGGTCGGCCCCGGCGGCCAGCGCCCCGACCGCCCCGCGCGCCACCGCCCGCACGGTGTCCGGCTCGCCGGTGTGCACCGCCAGCCCCTTCATGTCCAGGGCGTCGGTGACGGCGACCCCGTCGAAGCCCAGCTCCCCGCGCANCGCCCCAGCCGGTACCAGCGGCGGGACACGCTCGCCGGGGCGGAGTCGACCGCCGGGACGACGATGTGCCCGCTCATCACCATGTCGACGCCGGCGCGCACGGCCGCGGTGAAGGGCACCAGCTCCCGGGTGCGCAGCAGCTCCTGCCCGGCGGTGATCACTGGGAGCCCCACGTGCGAGTCGGTCCGGGTGTCGCCGTGGCCCGGGAAGTGCTTGGCGGCGGCCGCCCGGCCGGCGTCGTGCAGGCCCTCGGTGAACGCCGCCCCGTGCGCGGCGGCCTCCTCGGGCCGGTCGGAGAAGGCGCGCGGTCCGATCACCGGGTTGTCCGGGTCGCAGGCCACGTCGACCACCGGGGCCAGGGCGGCGTCCACCCCGGCCGCGCGCAGCAGCTCGCCGACGGCGCGCCCGGTCGCCCGGGTGGCGGCGGTGTCCCCGGCGGCCCCCAGCTCGCCGTGCGAGGGGTGCGGCGAGGCCCCGCCCGGGTGGAACCGGCTGACCGCGCCGCCCTCCTCGTCGCAGGCGATGAGCAGCGCCGGGCGGGCGCCGTGCAGCTCCCGGGAGAGGGCGGCGGGGGTGCCGCCGAGGTTCTGGGCGAAGTACAGCACCGATCCCAGCCCGCGGCGGCAGGCCTCCAGCAGCCACGGGGGCGGCGCGGTCCCCAGGAAGCCGGGCATCAGCACCCGGGCGGCCGCCTCCTCCAGCGCACGGCTCATCCCTTCACCGCCCCCTGGACCAGGCCCGCGACCAGGCCCCGCTGCACGAACAGGAAGAAGAGCATCACCGGGATCGTGATCACCGTGGACGCGGCCATCATGGCCCCCCAATCCGTGGTGTTCTGGCCGAAGAACTGGCGCAGTCCGACGGCGACCGTGTAGGAGCCCTCGTCGTCCAGGAACGCGAAGGCGATCAGGAACTCGTTCCAGGCGGTGATGAAGGAGAAGATGCCGGTGGCCACCAGGCCCGGCGCCACCAGCGGCAGCAGCACCGACCAGAACATGCGCGGCCAGGAGGCGCCGTCGATGTAGGCGGCCTCCTCCACCTCGACCGGGACGGCGGCGGTGAAGCCGCGCAGCATCCAGATGGCGAAGGGCAGCGACAGGGCGATGTAGACCACCGCCAGCCCCAGCAGCGAGTTGAGCATGCCCAGCGAGGAGGCCTGCAGGAACAGCGGGATGACCAGCGCCTCCAGCGGCACCATCTGCACCACCAGGACCATCACCAGCACGGTGGTGCGCATCCGGAACCGGAAGCGGGAGACGGCCACCGCCGCCAGCAGCGCCAGCAGCGCGCTGCCGAGCACCGTCACCGCCGCCACCAGCAGGGAGTTGCCCAGGTAGGTGAGGAACCCCGCCTCGGCCAGGGCGTACCGGTAGTTGTCCAGGGTCGGCTCGGAGGGCAGCAGCGCCTCGGTGCCGGTGACGCTGCGCGCGGGCGCCAGCGAGCTGGCCGCCATGAAGTAGGCCGGGAAGAGGGTGAAGGCGAGCAGGGCGGCGACCGCGACCCCCTGGGCCCACCTCCACCGGGTGCGGCGGGTCATCGCAGCTCCTCCTCGCGGAACATCGAGCGCAGGTAGACCAGGGTGACGGCGAGCAGCAGCAGGGTCAGCAGGACCGCGACGGCCGCACCCATGCCGTAGTCGCGCTGCACGATGCCCTGCAGGTAGGACCAGACCCCCAGGTTGAGCACCTGGCGGTTGGCGCCGTCCCCGCCGGGCATCAGGAACACCTGCGCGAAGACCTTGAAGTCCCAGATGGTGGACAGGATGGTCACCACCGCGAACACCGGGCGCAGCACGGGCAGGGTGACGTGGCGGAAGCGCTGCCAGGCCCCGGCGCCGTCGATCACCGCGGCCTCGTGCAGCTCCCGGGGGACGGTGAGCAGCCCGGCGAGCACGGTGACCGCGACGAAGGGGAAGCCGTGGTGGACGATGTTGAGGGTGACGATGCCGTAGAAGAGCACCCGGTCGGCGAACCAGTTCAGTCCCTCCGGGCCGAGCAGGCCGAGGGCTTCGAGCGCCTGGCGCACGATGCCGCGGTCCACGTCGAAGATCCAGATCCACACGTAGGTGCCGGTGACCGCCGGCATCGCCCAGGCGATCATCACGCAGCTGATCACCGCGGTGCGCGCGAGCGGGCGCAGGGTGGCCAGCAGCAGGGCCACCAGGGTGCCGAAGGCGACGGTGGCGGCGACCGCGACCACCGCGAACAGGGCGGTGTTGGGCAGCGCCACCCGCCACAGGTAGCCGTCGGAGAGCAGTTCGGCGTAGTTGTCCAGGCCGATGTAGTCGGTCTCGCCGGAGAGGATGTTGTCCAGGCCGTAGTCCTGGACGGACAGCCACAGCACCCGGCCGAGCGGGAAGAGCAGCAGGCCCGCCAGCACCGCCAGGCCGGGGGCCAGCAGCGCCCAGGGCAGCAGGGCGCGGCGGCGGCGCCGGGTCAGCAGCGGGCGGGGGCGCGGGGCGGCCGCGCCGGACCGCCCCGGTGTCGTCGTCGCGGTCACGTCAGTCCTGGTTCAGGGTGTCCTCGATCTCGGTGTTCGCGGTCTCGGTGGCCTCCTCCACCGTGGCGTCGCCGTTGAGCACCGACTGGACCATGCCGGGCAGCACCTGCGCGCCTTCGACCTCGCCCCACTTCGGGGAGACGGGGGCGGCCCGGCTCGCCTCCAGGATCTGCTCGGCGAACGGCCGGACCAGCGGGTCCTCGGAGTCGGCCAGCGCCTCGATCTGCGCCTGTTTGCCGGGGAAGTAGGTGCTCTCCTCGGTCCACCGCCGAGCGAACTCGTCGCCGGTCAGCAGCTCGATGTAGGACCAGGCCGCCTCGGTGTCGGCGCCCTCGAACACGCCCAGGTGGGACCCGCCGAGGAAGGAGGGGCTGTAGCCGCCGTCCGGCCCGGGGATGGGGAAGGCGCCCAGGTTCTCGCCCAGTTCGGGGTCGGCCTCGCTGATGGCCCGCGGCGTCCAGCTTCCGGAGATGGCCATGGCGACGTTGCCGTCCACGAAGTTGTCCTGGACGTCGGTCTCCTTCCAGGTGGCCGCGCCGGTGCTGGAGACCCCGTCCTCCAGGGCCAGGTCGGTGTAGTAGGTCAGGCCCTCGCGGGACTCCTCGGAGGTCAGCAGGCCCTCCCACCGGTCCCCGGACCGCTCGGCGATGCCGCCGCCGGCGCCCCACACGAAGGGCATCACCGAGTAGGCGGCGTCCCCGGGCACCGGGAAGGCGACCATGTCCTCCTCGGCCTCGGAGATCGCGACGGCGGTCTCGCGCAGCTCGTCCCAGTTCTCGGGGACCTCCAGGCCGTGCTCCTCGAACACGTCGGTGCGGTAGAGGACCGACCGGACGCCCGCGTACCAGGGCATGCCGTACAGGGACCCGTCGTAGGTGCCGGCCTCGACCAGGGCCTCGTTGTAGGCGGAGGTGTCCCCGGCCTGCCCGGTCAGGTCGGCCAGCGCCCCGAGCTCGGCGAACTCGGGGGTGAAGGTGGTGCCCAGCTCGGCGACGTCGGGCAGGGTGCCGCCGGCCATGCCCTTGGTGAACCGGTCGTGGGCGTCGGCCCAGGGCACGAACTGCACCTCGACGGGGGTGCCCGTCTCCTCCTCGTACCGTTCGCCCACGGCGTCGAAGTAGGCGGTGGCGTCGGGGTTGGTGCCCTCCATGATCCACACGAGCAGGCCCTCGGACGCCTCGTCGTCACCTCCCCCGCCGCATCCGGCGGCGGTCAGTGCCAGGGCGGTCAGTACCGCGGCGGTGCGGGGAATCATCGGCTGCATCGGCGCTCTCCCATCCGGTCACGGCCCCCGGGGTGGACTTGGTAGAAAAACTACGCACACTCGGGTGAGCTGTGAAGAAAAGTCACACGGATGTTATGACCGGCGCCACAGCAGCGCCGCGGGCCACGACACTACTGCGCCGGGGGCCGCCGGTGCCTCAGAACGCGCAGGGCAGCTCCTTGATCCCGTTGACGAAACTGGACAGCAGCCGCTCCGGGGGCCCGGCGGCGTGGACCGAGGGCACCCTGCGGTGCAGTTCGCGCCACATCGCGGTGATCTCCCTGCGGGCCAGGTGGGCGCCGAGGCAGAAGTGCGGGCCGGGGCCGCCGAAGCCGACGTGCGGGTTGGGCGAGCGGGTGATGTCGAAGCGGTCGGGGTCGGTGAAGACCTCCGGGTCGCGGTTGGCCGCGGAGTAGATGAGCAGGACCTTGTCCCCCGCCCGGTAGCGGGCCCCGTTCATCTCGTGGTCGCGGGTGACGGTGCGGCGCATCCAGTTGACCGGTGAGGCGTAGCGGACGACCTCCTCCACCGCGGCGGGGGCGTGCGCCTCGAAGTCCGACCACCACAGCGCGCGCTGGTCGGGGTGCTCGGTCAGCAGCGTCAGGGCGTGGCTGATGCCGTTGCGGGTGGTCTCGTTGCCGGCCACCGCCAGCAGGATGAAGAAGGACCCCAGCTCCTGGTCGGTCAGCGACTCGCCGTCGATGTTGGCGTTGGCCAGGGCGGTGGTCAGGTCCTCGGCGGGCTCGCGGCGGCGCAGCTCGGCCAGCTCGCCCAGCAGGCCGCTGAGCTCGGCCCCGGCGTTGAGCAGCCGGGCCATCGCGGTCTCGGCGTCGTCGCCCAGGTAGTCGGGGTCGTTGCCGGCGAGCACCACGTTGGAGTTCTCGAAGACCATGGAGCGGCGGCTCTCCGGGATGCCCATCATGTCGCAGATGATGGCCAGCGGCAGCCGCGCGGCGACCTCGGAGACGAAGTCGCAGGGGCCCTTCTCCAGCAGGTCGTCGACGATCAGCTCGGCCTGGCGCCGCACGTCGTCCTCCAGCCGGGCGAGCATGCGCGGGGTGAACCCGCGCGAGACGATCCGCCGCAGCCGGGCGTGGCGCGGGTCGTCCATGTTGATCATCGACCCGAAGTACTCGGCGAACTCGGCCGGCATGTCGGGGATGGAGATGGCGCTGGGCTCGGAGGCGAAGACCTCCGGGTTGCGGCTGGCCTCGGTCACGTCGGCGTGCCGGACCAGGGCGTAGTACCCCGGGCCCGCGGGGACCGGCCCGGCGTCGGGCTCGGCGAAGAAGACCGGAGGGCGCTCGCGCAGCCGCGCGAAGGCGGCGTTCCGCTCGTGCTGCGGAGCGCTCCAGAACCTCATCGAGGACAGGTCGATGTCGGCCGGCTCGGCCGGGTGCGTCGTGGAGAGCATGCGGGGGCCTTCCGACGGGGGTGGGCTCCCCCACACTCTTTACACGCACCACCCGCGTGTCAAGTGTCCTGGTCGCCGTCCTCCCCTCCGCCGCCCGCGGCGCCGCCCTCGATCCCCGCCGCGATCCGCAGCGTGGAGACCAGTTCGGCGGGTTTGTACACGGCCCGGCCCACCCCCGCGCAGAACGCGGCGAGCATGTGCACCTGCACCATGGGGTCGCCGTTGGACAGGCGCTCGGCGGCCTCCTCCTCGCCGACCGAGTGCGCCTCCCAGGCCGTGACCACGGCGAACTCCAGCTCCGGCGGGAGCAGGTCGGCCACCGTCCGGGCCACCGCCTCCCGGGAGTCGGCGGGACGGTAGGACACCCCGGTCTCCTGCACCCGGCGGGTCAGGAAGGCGGCGAAGACCCGCAGTTCGGAGGTGACCGTCCCGGTGTCCCCCTCCTCCTGGATCCGGGCCGCCGCCTCCGACAGGGCGTCGCGGTCGGAGCGGACATAGGCATCGATCAGGACGACGGCGTTCTCTGCGGCGCGCAGCCGCTCCTCGCTCGCTTCTTCCGGCATGACCCCATGATCCCGCAACGCCCCCGGCCGCGCAGTACGGCCGGGGGCGCGAGGGTGTCGCGTTCCCTCAGAGGAGGGAGCGCCCTCAGGTGAAGGACGGGCGCAGCGGCATGTGCGCGTCGGTGCCGTCCAGCTTCACGCCCAGGATCTGGTGCAGCTGCACGACGTCCTTCTCGAAGCCCAGGACGCAGCCGGCCATGTACAGCCGCCACACCCGCGCGGTGCCCTCGCCGACCTCCCGCACCGCGGCGTCCCAGTTGCGCTCCAGGTTGGCGCACCAGTGGCGCAGGGTCAGCGCGTAGTGCTCGCGCAGGTTCTCCTGGTGGCGGATCTCGAACCCGGCGTCGTTCATCTGTGCCTGGAGCCAGCCCGGGCCCTCCAGCTCGCCGTCGGGGAAGACGTAGCGGTTGATCACGCCGCCGGGCACCATCGCCGGCAGGTCGTTGCGCGGGCGGGTGATGCAGTGGTTGAGCAGCCGACCGCCCGGCTTCAGCTTGGAGTACAGGCCGGCGAAGTAGTCGGGCACGTTCTTCTTGCCGATGTGCTCGGTGAGCCCGATCGAGCTGACCCGGTCGTAGAACTCGTCGGGCACGTCCCGGTAGTCCATGTGCCGGACCTCGGCCAGGTCGGACAGGCCCTCCTGGGCGATGCGCTTGCTCGCCCACTCGGCCTGCTCCTTGGACAGGGTCACGCCCAGGGCCTTGACCCCGTACTCCTTGGCCGCGTGCCGCACCATGCCGCCCCAGCCGCAGCCCACGTCCAGCAGGCGCATGCCCGGCCGCAGGTCGAGCTTCCTGGCGACCAGGTCGTACTTGTCGAACTGGGCCTGCTCCAGGGTCGCGTCCTCACTGGGGAAGACCGCGCAGGTGTAGGTCATCGACGGGCCCAGCACCAGCTCGTAGAAGGCGTTGGACACGTCGTAGTGGTGGTGGATGACCTCGGCGTCCCGGTCCTTGCTGTGCCGGCCGCCCCGGCCGGAGAGGCGGGTGCGGCGCATCTCCTGCGGGGGCGGCGGGACGCGGTTGACGAACTTGACCCACCCGATGCCCGCCGCGATCCGGGCGAGCTCCAGGGGCGACAGGCGCAGGCCGTCGTCGAAGACCAGGTCGCTCATCCGCTTGAGGGCGGTGTACATGTCGCCCTCCAGGTCCAGGTGCCCGGAGACGTAAGCGCGGGTCAGCCCCAGGGCGCCGGGCGCCTGGGCGATGTAGTTCAGTGCCACCGGACTGCGGACCACCAGGGTGGTGTCGCTGTCCGGGTCGCCCGCCGTGCTGCCGTCGTAGGCGCGGAACCCCACGGGCGCGTCGGGCCCGACGACGCGTTCGAAGATCTCCGCAAGCCGCATGTTCGTTCCCTTCGTCGCGGCACGTCGGCCCCTTTACCCCCGGGGCAGGCGTGACCTCGTCCTCGTCCTCGCTGGACGCCTCACCTGTTGCCGACGCACTTGGCGTACAGGTCCAGCAGCCGCCCCTGCGGGTCGTACGTCCGCTTGAGCCGGTCGTAGGCGTCGCCGTTGTAGAGCCTCCAGAACTCCTCTTCGGAGTAGAAGGCGTCGGAGTAGAGGGACTTGTGGCCGTCGAGGCGCGTGACCTCCTCCTCCACCAGCAGGTTGTGGTGGTGGCGGCGCTGCCCGCGCTTCATCGGGACCATGCCCCAGAAGCCGAAGTTCACATAGAGCCGCTCCTGCTTCAGCGGGTAGAGCGGCCAGATGTGGCCACCCTCGCCGGGGGTGCCCTTCTCGCTCAGGCGCAGCGGGCAGATCCAGACCGGCGACATCCCGATCCTGTCGTGGAAGAAGTCGAGGAACTCGGCGCCGCGCTCGACGCCCACCTCGATGTCCTGGATGAGGGGCTCCTGCTGGGGGCGTCCGCGGTAGTGGTTGAGCAGCCGGCTGAAGTCGGTGCGCCGGTCCAGCGCGACCAGTCTGCGGTAGACGTCCGAGCGCTTGAGCGAGCGCGGCCACAGCCGGCGCACGGTCGGGTTCTGCACCCCGAAGGCACGCGAGCACCAGAACCAGTCGGTGTCCCAGCGCCAGATGTAGTCCTCGACCGTCATGTAGTCGCCCGGCCCGGTGCCCGCGTAGCGGGGGATCGACCGGTAGTAGATGTCGTGGCCGGTGTAGTCGCTGGTCCAGGGGGCGCTGTCGGTGAAGGAGGCCAGCGTCAGATAGACCTCGTCGGGCCCGAAGGCCACCCCGTCGAGGAAGTCCACCCGCTCCCCGCCGTGCTCGGAGTCGGCGGCGATCCGGGCCATCGCGTCCATGGCCTCCTTGGCGCTGCCGAAGCGCAGGTGGCGCAGGTGGACGAAGGGTTCCACCGGCTCCAACCGGATGCGCAGGCGCAGGCTGTAGCCCAGGGTGCCGTAGGAGTTGGGGAAGCCGTAGAACAGCTCGGCGTGCTCGTTGTCGCGCCGGGCCACCACGGTCTCGCCGGTGGGGGTGAGGATCTCGATCTCCTCCACCGCCTCGTGCGGCAGGCCGCTGCGGAAGGAGCTGGACTCGATGCCCAGGCCGGTGACGGCGCCGCCCAGGGTGATGGTGCGCAGCTGCGGCACCACGGTGGGCATGAGCCGGTGCGGCAGGGTGGCGGCGACCAGGTCCTCGTAGGTGGTCATGCCGCCCACCTCGGCGGTGCGGGTCACCGGGTCGACCGAGATGACCGAGGTGAAGGCGGAGACGTCCAGCCGGGGGGCGTCGCCGTCGTCGCGGAACCGGAAGAGGTTGGACGTGGGCTTGGCGAGCCGCACGGGCGCGCCCTCGGGCAGGTTCGCGAAATCCCGACGGAGCCGCTGAACGGCGGCGACGTGGTCGGCGAAGTCCCGCTGCGGAGGCTGACGGTGCACGCTCACTCCCCTTCTTCCGGCGCACCCGGTGCGCCGCGGACGACGGACTGGCCCTCGGCAACCCTACGCCTACCAAGCGGTAGTGAGGCGCGGGCGACACTGTTCCCCATGCCACTCTCTCAACCGGGAATGCGCAACGGAATTACGTCCCGAACCGGAGCGTGCACGCCCCGCGACCGTCGTGCCGTCGGCGGGAATCGGACATCCGCCCCCTGGCCGGGGCCGGCCGGTCGGGACCGGCCCGCCGCGTTCCCGCGGCCGTCCGGCATCCTCGCCCACCCCGCCGACATCCGGCCGCGGCGGCCCCCGGCGCGTGTCGCCTCGCCCGCCCCGCCCCCGACAGACCCGGGCCCCGGCGGGCGGTTCCGCCGCGACCCCGCATGTGCCCTGGTGTCCCGCCCTCCATCCGGCGCGCCATATGATCGGATGCCGTGCGCATTGCTCTCGTCGACTCCGGGATCGGAATGCTCTCCACCGCCGCCGTGCTGCGCGCCGCGCGGCCGGACGCGGACCTGATCCTGTCCATGGACCCCGACCACATGCCGTGGGGCCCGCTCAGCCCCGACGACGTGGTCGCCCGGGTCATCGCGGGCGCCGTCGCGGCGGCCGACACGGTGCCCGGCGGGGTGCCGGACGCGGTGGTGGTGCCGTGCAACACCGCCTCGGTGCACAGCCTGGTGCCGCTGCGCTCGCGGTTCGAGCCGGAGGTCCCGGTGATCGGCACGGTGCCGCNGGCCCGATCGCGGTCTGGGCGACGGTGGCCACCACGGCGAGCCGGTACCAGAGCGACCTGATCGAGCGCTACGCCCCCGAAGGCCGGGCGACCCCGGTCGCCTGCGTCGGCCTGGCCGAGGCCGTGGAGTCGGCCGACCCGGACCGGGTGGCCGCGGCCGTGGCCTACGCCGCCGAGCGCACCCCGGCCGGCGTCCGGGGCGTGGTGCTCGGGTGCACCCACTACGACCTGGTGGACGAGGAGATCACGGCGGCGCTGGGAGGGCGCCCGCGGCTGTTCACCGCCGCGCACGCGGTGGCCGCCCAGACGCTCCGGCGGATCGGCGCCGAGCCCGCCCCGGACGCCGAACCCACCGGCACCCTGCGCGTCCTGTCCAGCGGCCGCCCCTCCGACCTGCCGAAGGCGGCCCTGGCCTACCCCGCCGGCGACTATCTGGCGAAGGGCCCATCGGCCGACTAGGCGCTCATGTTCCGGCCCGCCTTCCGGGCGACAGCGCCCCAGGGGTCGGGGTGGTCGGCGGCGACGAGGACAGCCGAGCGCTTCCCCAGCCCTGCTTGTCGGCTGCCTGGCCCCTCGCGGTCCGGGCGAACAGCGGCAACGACGGAACAGCAGGTACCCCACTCCGGCCCGCCTGCCGA
>NZ_ANAD01000114.1 GCF_000341245.1 Nocardiopsis halophila DSM 44494 | reverse complement strand
AGGTCCCCCCCCCCGGCCCGCCTGCCGAGCGGCGGGGTCGCCGCGGCGTTGGGTCGTATCCGTGTCCGGCGCCGTGGTGCCGCTTCCGCCGGCTCCCGTGCCGATCCCGGAAAGGCGGCCCTGGAACCGCGCCCGCAGGGCCGTTCCCCCTCCGAGAGGGAGGGGAAAGCTTCGCATTCCAGGCATACCGGGCACGCTTTC
>NZ_ANAD01000113.1 GCF_000341245.1 Nocardiopsis halophila DSM 44494 | reverse complement strand
GGTACAAGGCCGACTTCCCCGAGATCAACGCGGCCCGCCCGGACCCCGGGCGCGGTAACGGTCGGCCCGCCTTCGGGCGGTGGTGCGGCCGACCTGGCGCCGGAGCCGACCTGGAGGCGTTCGGCAGCGGGGTCAGGTCCGTGCCGGGGCCGGTTCGGTCAGGGTTCGCACCAGGGTGCGCACGCCCGCGGTGTCGTTGTCGTGGAGGAGCGTCTCCAGCAGGGACAGGGCCGCCTTCTGGTCGGTCGGCTCCCGCCGGACGTGGTTCCACTGGGGCTCGGCCGCCGTGTCGCCCAGCATGAGGGTCCGCCCCACCTGTCCCAGCGCGTTCAGCAGCGCGGTGTCCTCGGGGCGCTCGGCGCGCGCCGCCACCACCAGGTCGGCCTGGCGCTCGGGGTCCACCGACTCGCGCGGCTCCTCGCGCAACCGCTCCAGCAGGTCCTCCGCCGGGGCCGGGAGCACCACCGCGGGCACCGAGCGCACCATGGCGTGGGCCTCGTCCAGGTCGATCTCCAGGTCCTGCGCCCGGCGCACCCGCCCCAGCGCCCGCTGGGCCCGGCGGATCGCGGAGTCGGCGACCCACCGCGCGTCGCGCGCCGCGGCCAGCCGCGCCGCCGCCATGGACAGCTGGGCGCACGGCCGGTGCGCGCCCACCCGCTCGGCGTAGCGCGACCACGACGTCAGGGCCACCCCGATGCGCCAGTCGTTGCGCAGCTCGCCCAGGGCCACCAGGTCCTCGGCGGCGTCGACCCACGCCTTGCGCAGCCGCGGGTGGGCGTCGGCCTCGGAGGTCTCGGGCAGCGCCTGCCGCGCCTCCTCCGGCGGCTTCAGCCCCGACCGGGCCAGCCACGCCAGCAGCCGCGCACGCTCGAACCGGATCCGCCGGGCCGCCGCCGTGCGCGGCACCCCCACCGGGACCGCGAGCAGGGCGCCCTCCTCCAGCCGGTCCAGGGTGAGCAGGGCGTCGGTGTAGCGCTCCTGGTAGCGCAGGGCGCGCACATAGGCGAAGCCGTAGTCCATGCCCACCTCGGCCCCGGCCTCGCGGATCTCGGCGGCGCGCAGGTCAAGTTCGCGCACGGCCTCGTCGGGGCGCTCGTCGTCGATGAGCATGTCGGCGTGCGCCACCACCAGGGCCTCCCAGGCCGGCCGACCGGGCCCGCCGTGGGTCATCGCCTCGGCGAGCAGCGCGGTGCGGTCCACCGTGCGGCCCGGGCCGTCGATGTTGGCGTAGCAGTCCAGGACGTTCTGCGCGGCGCAGGCCGCCGGCCCGCAGGCCGCGGCGTCCTCGTCGTCGTCCTCCTCGCCGTGCGCGGTGCGCAGCGCGCCCTCCACCAGGTCCAGCACGGCGGTGCCCTCGCCGCGGTGGCCCACCCGCGCGGCCGGACCCCAGTGGTTCAGGTAGCCCTCGGTCCACGGGGGCAGCGCGTCGGCGTCGGCCCGCGCGGCGCGCAGCGCCGACGGCAGCAGGGCGCGGATCCGCGCCGCCTCCCCCTCGGCCGCCAACTGCGGCAGCCGTGCCACCGCATCGGCGGTCTCGGTGCGCCCCTCCTCACGGAGGCGCCGCGACGTCTCGGCGACCCAGGTCCACAGCGTCACGCCACACTCTCCCTCGCAGTCGTGCGCACCGACCGTAGCAGCGCCGTCACGCCTGCGCGGGGAGAACGCCGAAAACGCCCTGGCCCCCGGTGGATAGACTCGGTGGCGTAGGTCCCACGGCACGACGACACGCCCCTCACGCAGGCGGCACGGCGACGGGAGCGCACACGCACATGGGATGGCGAGACCGGTTCGGACTGCGCAAGGCCAGGAAGCGGGGGAAGGCCCGCTTCGACCGAGCCGCCGAGGACTCCGACATCAAGACCCTGATCGAGTTCGCGAAGTCCAGGACGGGCGTGGAGTTCTTCGTCGAGCCGGAGACGTTCGCGACCTCGACCACCGCCGTGGCGGTCGCGCACGACGGGGAGTGGACCCGGCGGCGCGTCGGTTCGCCCGACGTGATCCGCAAGGTCGCACGGGACCTGGCCGCCCCCGTCTACGATGTCCAGATCGTCGGCTATCCCCAGCGGATGCGCGACTGGACCCAGCGCAACAAGCGCGGCCTGTCGCTGGACGACTGACCCCCCGCCCCACGGCCGCCCGCCCGGGCGGAGGCGCCCACCGAGCAGAGCAAGAGATGGCGAACCCACACCGATGACCGACTCCGACAAGGGCGGCATGCCCGCGTGGCTGCCGCGCGCGATGATCCTGGCGGTCTGGACGGTCATCGGCTTCGCCGTCGCAGGCTGGCTCTTCCTCCAGCTGCGCGGGCTGCTCCTGCTGCTGGTGATCTCGCTCTTCCTCGCTCTGGCCCTGGAGCCGGCGGTGAACTGGCTGCAGCAGCACCGCTGGCCGCGCGGGCTGGCCACCGCCGCCGTGATGCTGGCGGCGCTGGGCGCGCTGGTGGCGTTCCTGTCGGTGCTGGGGTCGATGCTGATCGGCCAGGTCCTGGAGTTCGCCGCGCAGATCCCCGCGATGAGCCGCGCACTGCTGAGCTGGGTCAACACCACGTTCAACACCGACTTCGAGCCCGAGTTGCTGCTGGCCGAGATCACCGACGTCAGCGGCCAGCTCAACCGGTGGGCCTCCAGCGCGGCCGAGAACGCCTGGGGCGCCGGGACCGCCGTGCTGTCGGTGCTGTTCAACGGCCTGGCGGTGGCGCTGTTCACCTACTACCTGACCACGGACGGCCCGCGCTTCCGGCGCACCATCTGCTCGGTGCTGCCGCCCCGGACCCAGCGCGAGGTGCTGCGCGCCTGGGAGATCGCGGTCGCCAAGACCGGCGGCTACATCTACTCCCGGGCGCTGCTGGCGCTGGTGTCCACGCTGGCGCACTTCGCGGCGCTGGTGGTGCTGGACGTGGACTACGCCTTCGCGCTGGCGCTGTGGGTGGGGGTGCTGTCCCAGTTCATCCCGACCGTGGGCACCTACATCGGCGGGGCGCTGCCGGTGGTCGTGGCGCTGATCGGCGGGGTGTGGCCGGCGGTGTGGATGCTCGTGTTCATCACCGTCTACCAGCAGTTCGAGAACTACGTGCTGCAGCCGCGCATCACCGCCCGCACCCTGGACATGCACCCCGCGGTGGCGTTCGGCGCGGTGCTGGCCGGGGCGGCGGTGCTGGGCGCGCCCGGCGCCCTGCTGGCTCTGCCCGCCGGGGCCAGCCTGCAGGCGTTCATGAGCGTGTACATCCGGCGCTACGAGGTGGCCGGGCACCCGCTGCTCGACGGCTCTCAGGAGGAGCAGGACGCGGAGGCGGCGGTGGCCCCGTCCGCGGCCGGAGGGGGCGGGGGCGGCGCCGCAGGTGGGCGGACCCCGCCCGCAGCCGCGCGGCAGGCCGCGGCCCCCGGGGCGGGCGGAGCGGCGGACGGCGCGGCGGAGGCCGTGAACGCGCCGGTCGAGGGGGTGAACGAAGGGCCGGACGAAAGGCCGGGCGATTCGGGCGATCCATGACTCTTTGGTCATTGATCGGCACAAGTTTGACGGAACTCCTTCGGCGAACCGGTTCCCTAACGCTGCCCTCCCATCGCATACTCGCCGTGGGAGGGGGACTGAAGGATGAAGCAGGATCTCACGGCCCTGTGCTGCGAGTGCGGCCGGATCCGCACGGTGAGCGACCGTCAGGGCACCGGTGAGGCGCAGTCCGCCCACGGGGTCGCCCGGTGCGTGGTCCGCCGGCTCTGCGGCACGTGCGGGCGCCGCACCGACCACGCCTACCTGCGCGACGACCTCGACCGCGACGAGCTGGAGGAGGCCCTCCAGCTGGACGATGCGATGGCCGCGGAGGCGCTGGAGGAGGAGATCGAGCAGCTCCGCCAGTGCGACGTGGACATCGGGCACGCCCCGGTCCCGGCGATCTGGGACGGCCAGCCGGTGGGGATGGTCACCCAGCGCCTGTCGGACCGCGCCTATTCGGTGGTGCTCGACCCGGAGTCGGCGGTGAGCGCCCGGCTCAAACTCATCGACCTGGTCTGGAACGAGCTGGTGATCGGGGGCCACGAGGACCGCTGGCACATCCAGGCCTCCGAGGACGGGGAGAGCCCGGAGTACGCGGTGCGCCTGTTCGGCTACCGGGTCCGCCGCTGACCGCGTCCGCCGCCGGACCGCTCTGACCCGCTCCGGCCGGCCCCGGGCCGCCGGTCCGCATCGCGGGAACCTTCCGTCCGCTCGCCCCTGGGGACGACGGGCCGCCTCAGCCCCGGCCCGGTCGGCCCACGGCCCGCGCCGCGCCCCCTCGCCCGGGCCATGCGGCGACCGGGCCCCTTTTTTACGGGCAGTACGTCCCGGCGGTCCGGTCGGGGCGCACCGGAGTCCGGCTTCGTGCATGCGTGCGTGGGGAGACGCGTGATCCGGCGCGAGGATCGCAGAGCCCAGAGACCCTGCCCGTCACCGGTCCGGGCACCTGGCGCCGGGACGGATCGGCCGAGCCGGGACCGCGCGCCCCGCACCTCCGTGCTTCGGCTCCTGGACGCGACGCGCGCGGCGTTCCCGCTCAGGCCTCGGCCCCTTGGCGGGCCGCCGACGGGGCCGCGGCGTCCAGGCGCTTGAGCGCCGCCCGTGCCACCTCCGGGTCGGTGGTTCCCCAGTACGGCGGCAGGCTCGACCGGAGGAACCCGGCGTAGCGCGCCGTCGCCAGGCGGGGGTCCAGCACCGCCACCACGCCGCGGTCGTCCACCGACCGGAGCAGGCGCCCGGTGCCCTGGGCCAGCAGCAGCGCGGCGTGCGTGGCCGCCACCGCCATGAACCCGTTTCCGCCGTGCGCCCCGACCGCGCGCTGCCGGGCCGAGGACAGCGGGTCGTCGGGGCGGGGGAAGGGGATGCGGTCCACGATCACCAGCTGCAGCGACGGCCCCGGGACGTCCACCCCCTGCCAGAGCGAGAGGGTGCCGAACAGGCACGCGCCGTCATCGGCGGCGAACCGCTCGACCAGGCGGCCGGTGGAGTCCTCCCCCTGGCACAGGATCGGGAGGTCGAGCCGTTCGCGCATCTCCTCGGCGGCCTTCTCCGCCGCCCGCATGGAGGAGAACAGGCCGAGGGTGCGTCCCCCCGCGGCCTCGATGAGCCCGGCGATCTCCTCCAGGTAGCTCTCGTCGAGGCCGTCCCGCCCCGGCTGGGGCAGGTGCCGGGCGACGTACAGGATGCCGCTGCGGGCGTGGTCGAACGGCGAGCCGACGTCGAGCGCGCGCCAGCGCGGCTCACCGTCGGCGCTTTCGGGGTCCGGGGCGAGGTCGGGGTCGGGGACGTCGTCCTTGAGGACCGTCTCCCTGCCCAGGCCCCACTGGCCGGCCAGGGCATCGAAGGTCCCGCCCAGGGCGAGCGTGGCCGAGGTGAGGACCGCGGTCCGGTCGCCGAAGAGCTTGTCCCTCAGCAGGCCGCCCACGCCGAGCGGAGCCACGTGCAGGCTCGGCGCGGTGCGCGGCCCCTTGGCCAGCCACACCACCGATCCGCGTTCGCGCAGCGGCGGCTCCACGGCCTCCAGGATGCGCTCGGCCGCGTCGTGCACCTCCTCCAGCCCGGCCAGCGCGCGCTTGCGGGCCGCCGTGCCCTCGGGGTCGTCCTCACCGCCGGTCTTGACGCCCTTGACCGCCGTGATGCAGGCGTGCGCGGCGTCGCGCACCACCGCCACGGCGCCGGCCAGGCCCTCGTCCAGGTGGTCCAGGCGCCCGGGCTCGGCATCGGCGACCATCAGTGCAAGTCCGTCGGCGGCCTCCTCCAGGCGCCCGGCGGTGTCGGGCTCCACCAGCCGCCCCGCGCGCTTGGCGGCCGTGGTCACCGCCCGCTCCCCCAGCTGGGCGGCGGCCACCGAGGTGACCCGGTCCACCAGCTCGTGCGCCTCGTCCACGACCAGCACCGCGTGCTCGGGCAGCAGGTGGCGGCCCTGCATGGCGTCGATGGCCAGCAGCGCGTGGTTGGTGACGACGACGTCGGCGGACGCGGCGTCCTCGCGGGCCAGCTCGGCGAAGCACTCCTGCCCGAAGGGGCAGGCGGCGGCGCCGATGCACTCGTTGCCCGCAACGGAGACCTGCCGCCAGGCCAGGTCGCCCACCCCGGTGTCCAGGTCGTCGCGGTCGCCGGTGTCCGTCTCCTCGGCCCACTCGTGCAGCCGCTTGACCTGGCGGCCCATCGCCGACAGCTGGCGGGGGTCGAACAGCTCGGACCCGTCGTCGGCGTCGTCCCCGGCGCCGGACATCTTGTGGCGGCACAGGTAGTTGCCGCGGCCCTTGAGGATGGCGAAGGTCGGTTCGCGGCCCAGGCTCGGGGCCAGCGCCGCGGCCAGCCGGGGCAGGTCGCGCTCGATCAGCTGGCGCTGCAGGGCCAGGGTGGCGGTGGAGACCACCACGGTGGTGTCCTCGGCGACCGCGTGCCGGATCGCCGGGACGAGGTAGCCGAGCGACTTCCCGGTGCCCGTTCCGGCCTGGACCACCAGGTGCTCGGCATCGCCGACGGCGGAGTCGACCGCCCGGGCCATCCGGGCCTGGCCCTCGCGGTGGGAGCCGCCGAGCGCGTCGACGGCGGTCTGGAGCAGGGTCGGGACGTCGGGGAGTTCTGGCACGCATGCGACAGTACCGCGCCCCGGTGACGCGTGCGGCCGCCGCCGGGAACCGGTGGACGGCGGCTCCGGCGGCCTCCCGGCACCGCCCCGTCGGGCCCTGGCCTGCGCCGACCTGTACGGTCGGCCGGGACGCGGGGGCTTCCCCCGGTCACCCGCCTCTCAGGCCCGCTCGACCGTGGTCTCCAGCTCGTCGTGCAGGAAGCAGTAGTGGTCGCGGATGGCGTGCCCGTCCTTGAGCGGTTCCGTATAGCTCCAGGCCGCGTCGGTCACCCGGCCGCCGTCGCCGGTGCGCACGTGCCAGTAGCGGCCCTGGCCCTTGTAGGGGCAGTAGGCGCTGGTCTCGCTCGGCACCAGCAGGTCCCGGCGCACATCGTCCGGCGGGATGTAGTAGCGGTTCGGCAGGCCGGTCTCGGACACGATCTTGGGCTTGCTCGTCAGCGCCACCACCTGGTCGCCGTGGCGGATCCGCACCAGGGTGGAGGACATGCGGGCGTCGACCCGGTGGAAGGGGTCGCGCAGGTGGCCGTGGACCTCCTCCTCTTCGTCCATCCAGGAGTCGGCGGCTCCCCAGTACATGGCACTCAGGCCGCGCAGCCAGTGCGCGCCGGGCAGCGGGTCGGGATAGGCCCAAACGGCGTCCTGGACGGTGCGGTCGCCCGCCTTCAGGTTCCAGTAGACGGCGTCGCCCTTGAACGGGCAGTGGGTGGTGGTCTCGCTCGGTGTCAGGCGCGCGCTCGGGATGTCCTCGGTCGGCACGTACAGCTGCGGGAGCAGGCCGGTCTCGTGGACGAGATAGCCCTGTCCGGAGTCGAGGACCGTGCTGCCCGCCAGGCGCGCCCGGACGCGGCGCGGGAACGGCTGCATGAAGAGCGCGTGGTGCGGCGACTCGATCGTGTAGTTGACGGTGTCCGGCGGGTGCTTGCTGAGCGGCCCACCGCCGAGGGTCAAGGACATCATGGTCTCCTCTTCGCCGGTGCTTCGACCGTCGGCGGTGGTTATGCCCAGGTCGTCGCGGCTTCTACCGGGCGCACGGGTCGGCGACCGCCGTCCCGGAGGACGCCCCCGAGATCGGGGGCGCGTCACGGCCGCGCCTCAGGGCCCGGCCACGGCCCTGCCGTCCGGCCCTGGCCCCACAGGGCGTCCCGTCGTGCGCCCTCAGGCCTCCGGGGCCGATGAGCGCCTCGGGCGGCCCAGGAAGAGGGCGGCCGCTCCGGCGGCGAAGGACAGCAGGCCGGCCGCCACCATGCCGAGGACGGCCGTACCCGTCACCGGAAGGCTCCCCGTATCGCTCCCCTGCGGGTCGATGGCCACATCGTCGCGGTCCGGCGTGCGCTCGGAGCCCGATTCCGCGCCCGGGTCGGAGGACGGGTCCCCGTCGCCTCCTCCGTCGCGGCCCTCCTGGTCACCGGAGTCCCCGGCGCCGGATCCCGAACCGTCGTCCTGCGAGCCGTCCGGCGCGCCGTCCTGAGAGCCGTCCTGCGAAGAGCCGGCTCCGCCCTCGTCGTCCCGGCCGTCCTGGCCGTCTTGACCGCCGCGTCCGTCGTCCGTTCCGTGCTCCCCGGGGTCGGAGCCGCGCTCGTCCCGATCACCCGCGCCGTCCTGGCCATCGGAGCCGCCCGAGTCACCCGAGTCACCCGAGCCGCCCGAGCCCTGCGAACCGTCCGAGCCGCCGTCCGAGCCGTCCTGGTCGCCGTCCTCCTCTCCGCCGCCCGGGCTCGGCGGGACGCCGGGCGACAGGTCGTCACCGGGCTCGGGGTCCCGCTCCCGCTGCGTCTCCGGCCCGCCCTGCACAGGGCGGACACTGTGCACGCTGACGTCGGCCAGCTCCAGGCGGTAGGTCCGCTCCTCGGGCTCCCGCCCCTCGGCCGCCGGGCCCGTGACGCCGAATTCCATGTCCAGTCCGGCCGCGGCCGTGGTGGCCTCCGACTGCCCGTCGGGCAGTTCGGTCACCGACGCGCGCGCCGTGAAGTCCACCTCGACCGGGCCGTCCGGCCCCGTGGCCGTGAACGTGCGCTCGTAGGTCCCGGCGCCGACTTCGACGTCGTGGCCGAGCACCTGCAGGCCGTGCACCTCCATCCGGGCCGACGCCCCCCGCTCGGGGGTCCACCGCGCCTGCGACTCCACGGTCTCGACCACGACCAGGTCGTCGGCGCCGAAGAGGCCCGCCAGGTCCCGCGTGCCCTCCGGACCGGCCCCCTCCGGGGCCTCGTCGCCCTCGCCCTGCGGGCGCGCGCAGGACGGGGAGAAGTGCACGTCGTTCAGCGACGCCTCGGAGACCAGCGCGTCCCGCCCCACGGAGACCTTGCTGACCCCCGCGTCCGGCGGCGCGGGGAAGTGCTGCTCGCCCGCCACGCCCCCGGGGCCGTCCGCCCCGTGCGCGCCAGGGGCCCAGCGGGCGGCCGCCGGGCCTCGGGAGCGGTCGCTGTTGAGGTCGCCGATGACACCCGTGCCGCACCAGTCGACCGCGGCGATGCGCGCGCCGGCGAAGTGCTCGCCTCCGGTCCCGGGCGCGTCCGGGCGCGCGGAGTCGGCGGCCACGGGGCCGGCGCAGGCGGCGAACACCAGGGCCGCGGTCGCGAGGAGGGTTCGTACGGTGAGGCGGGACCGGTCGGGGGGATTCGGTGTCACGGTCATCCTCTGCTCAATGGGTGACGACAACGAAACTACATTCCGATCGACGCCCTCAGTAGGCCCCTGTCCGCGCTGGTGCACGGGCCCGGCCCGCCGGGGCGGCCGCTGTCCGGAAGACGAATCGCCCTCGCCTCCCGGTTCCCCGGATTCGGGCGGCGCGACACCGGTCCCCTGCTCGTTCCGTCCCACAGGCCGGTACCGGCCATCCGGTCCGGGACCCGTGGGGCGCACGCGACGCGGGGGACCACGGCCGGGGAACCGGCGAAAAACGGCGAAGGCCCGGACTCGGAGTCCGGGCCTTCGCCGATCGGGTGGAGCTATGGGGATTCGAACCCCAGACCTCCTCCATGCCATGGAGGCGCGCTACCAACTGCGCCATAGCCCCGCGTGCCTTGCGGCAACGCTTCGATCCTACCGGATTCCCGGGGGTGGAACGACCGGCGGCCGCCCCGCCCCCGGGCCCTAGCCTGCCGTCCCGTACAGCGGCCAGTGGTGGCCGAGGCCGAAGCAGGCCGCCACCAGCGCCAGCGTCGCGGCGATGAGCAGGACGTCCCACCGGTCGGCCGCGAGGTAGGCCAGGCGGATGCGCCGCCCGTCCGGGTGCTCCGACGCGTAGGTGAACCCCTTGGTCTCCAGCGCCTCGACGGTGGTCCGCGTGCGCTTGGCCGTGTTCAGGATGAGCGGGTAGAACGCGTTGACCACCGTCGTCCCCGTGCGGAGGACGACCCTCCAGCCGAGGACGCCCCGAGGTCCCGGCGGCGCGGCGCGCAGCCGGTAGCCGTCGACGACCGTGTGGAACTCCTCCATGAGCACCGGGAGCATCCGGAAGCCGTAGCTGACGCCGAAGCTCAGCATCGCCGGGGCGTGCAGGCTCAGCAGCGCGTCGGACAGCCGCTCCGGGTCCAGCGACACGAAGGCCGCCATGCTGGCCAGGCTGACGGTCGCCAGTTTGAGGGTGAGCTCGGCCAGGGCCAGAGCGGTCGCCGCGTCTCCGTCGAAGAACCACGCGGCGAACAGGACGTACAGGCTCTCCAGGACGAACCCGAGGAGGAACAGGCCGAGCACGAGCGGCCCCACCCTGCTGAGGACCACCGCCGCGGCGCAGACCGCGAACAGGCCCAGGAGCACCGTGATGTTGTGGGTCAGCCAGGGCACCACCGCGAACACCAGGTACCAGCCGATGACGAAGCGGGGGTCGCGCCGGGCCAGCATCCCGCCCCGGGTGGCGTAGGCGGTGCGGAGCAGCTCCAGCTTCACCCACTCCACCGTCAGCGCTTCACGTCGCGTGCCCATGGCCCCCCCTTTCCGGCGAGTGCGCCCCGCTCCCGTTCCACCAGTTCCTCGACCGACAGAGGCGGCGGCCGGAGCCCCATCTCCAGGCCGAGCCGGACGATCTGCGGCGGCACCAGGCCGACGGCGTCCATCAGCGCCCGGTCGCCGAACAGCCCGGCCGGGTCGGTGTCGGCCGCGATCCCGCCGCCGTCGAGCACCACCACGCGCTGGGCCCACTCGGCGACCAGGTGCATGTCGTGGGTGGCCACCACGGTGCACCGGATGGTCCCGGCCAGCGCGTCCAGCATCGCCACGACGGCGTCGCGGCTGGCCGTGTCGAGGCTGGAGGTGGGCTCGTCCAGCAGGAGCAGGGACGGGCGCGTGGCCAGTCCGATCGCCAGGGTGGCGCGGCGCTGCTGGCCCCCGGAGAGCAGCCGGCCGTCGCGGTCGGCCACGGCGGCCAGCCGGACCCGTTCCAGCACCTCGGCGACCTCGGCGTCCGCGCCCTCCCGGCCCCGTCCGAGCGGGAACATGGCCACGTCCTCGCGCACGCTCGCCTTGAGGAACATCCGCTCGGGCCGCTGGTAGAGCAGGCACACCCGGTCGGCCAGCTCGGCCGGGCGCACGGACCGGGTGTCGGCGCCGTCGACCGCGACCGTGCCCGTGCCGGGGGCGGTGAGGCCGGTGAGCAGGCGCAGCAGCGTGGACTTCCCGGCGCCGTTCCCGCCCACCAGGGCCACGCGCTCGCCCTCGCGCAGCGTGAGGTCGACGCCGTCGAGCACCCGGGTCCGGGACCCGTCGACCTCCCGGTACCCGTGGCCCACCCCGGTCATCTCGGCGACGGGCGGTGCGGCCGCGGTGAGCGCGGCCGCGGGCCCGGGCTCCGTGGCCGGCGGCTCCGTGGCCGGCACCGTCCGGTCGTCGCGGCCGCCCAGCAGGCCGGCGGCCTCACCGACGGTCAGCGGCGCGGGCGCGCCGGGGGCGAGCTCCCGCACCGCGCGCACGATCTGCGGTGCGGGGACGCCGTGCCGGTCGAGGTCCTCCGAGCGCTCCATGGCCTCCCGGACGGGCAGGTGCCACACCGGCGCGCCGTCGGCCATCAGCACCGCGGAGCGCGCGTACCGCGCGACGAACTCGGCATGGTGCTCGATGACGACGACGGTGGTGCCCCACCGGGCGTTGAGGTCGCTCAGGGCCTCGTAGATCCCGGTGGCGCGCGCGGGGTCCAGCTCGGCCACCGGCTCGTCGACCACCACCGCCCCGGGGCGCAGGGCCATCACCGAGGCCAGCGCGACCAGGTGCTGCTGGCCTCCGGAGAGCTGCCAGGTGTACCGGTCCGCCAGGTGCGCGATGCCGAGCGCCTCCAGCGCCTCGTCGACGCGCCGGGCGTGGTCGGGCAGGCCGAAGTTGACCGGGGCGAAGGCCACCTCGTCGCGGACCGTGGGCCGCACCAGCTGGTTGCCGAAGTCCTGGTAGACGTAGCCGACCAGGTGGGACAGGGCCGCCACGGACAGGTCGCGGGTGTCGTGGCCCATCACCCGGACCGCGCCCTCGAAGGCGCCCGACCAGTAGTGCGGGACCAGGCCGTTGAAGGCCTTGCACAGGGTGGTCTTGCCCGAGCCGTTGCCGCCGACGACCGCGGTGAAGTCGCCGCGCTCGATGGTCAGGTCGACGCCCCTGAGCGAGTCCTCGGCGGCGCCGGGGTAGCGGAAGGCCAGGCCGTCGACCTCGATCGCGGGGGCCGCGCTCACCGCCGCCCCTCCCCTCGGCCCGCTCCGGCGTCCTGGGCGGCGCGCTCGCGGCGCGCGTGGACCAGGTAGCGCACGGACACCACCAGGGCGATGAGGACGAGGCAGGCGGCCGAGACCCCGACCCACAGGAAGCGCTGCCCGTACCGGTCGATGAACCCCGGCTCCCAGACCCCGAAGTTGTCCACGATGCCGGAGGTGAAGGCCGCGATCATCGACACGAAGGCCAGGAGCAGCGCGGTCAGCAGGAACGCCCCGGTGCCGCGCTCGGCCAGCGGGGCCGGGCGGGCCGGGTCGCGGGGGGCCATTCCCAGCAGCGGCTCGACCTTGCCGTACAGGCGCGGCGCCATGGCCATGGCGGGCAGTGCCCCGAACAGGACGCCGCTGATGACCAGGTCGGTGGTGAATCCCACGCCCTCCAGCAGCAGGATGGACTCGGGCAGGCCGGCCACGTACTCGGCGTCCTCCACCCCGACCATGACCTTGCCGATGTCGACCACGGCGGACAGGAGCTTGTCGACGGCGACCGCGGTGACCGAGGCCGTGAACACCTGGCCGCGCCGGCGCGGGTCCCGCACCAGGCAGCCCGCGATGTACAGGCCGAGGAAGAGCTGGAGGTAGCCCTCGAGCTCGCCGATCCCGGAGAAGTCGCCCATGAGCAGGTCGACGAAGACGATCTCGCCGAGCGGCGCGCCGAGCGCGGCGTAGAGCGGGTGGAACAGGGAGGCCATCAGCACCGGGACGAACGCCAGGTAGGAGACCGACAGCTCCACCGGCCCGATGCGGATCTCGGGCAGGACCTCGGTGAGGATGTTGGCGAGGCCGAAGAGGGTCATCGACAGCACGAAGACCATCAGCTTCTGGCTGCGGTTGAGCTGCGGCGGGCCGGATCGGGTGCGGGGGTCGGAGCGTCGGGCGGGGGCTGCCGGTTCGGACATGGGTGTGTGCCTTTCCGCGCGGTGATGTGACGGGGGCGGGTCCGGGGGCCGTATCAGGGGGCCGTGTCAGGAGCCTGTGGGCGCACCGGCGTCCGCCCACAGGACGAGCAGGTCGCCCATCTCGTCGATGGCGTGGTCGGGGCGCTGCTCGGCGGGGCCGGCCAGGGCGGCGTCGATCCGCTCGTCGGAGGCCGATCCCCCGCGCACCACCACGCAGGTGCCGACCCCGGCGCGGCGGGCGGCGGCGGTGTCGCGCCAGGGCTTGTCCCCGACGAACCAGCACGTGGCGGGGTCGGCGTCCAGGGCGGCCAGGGCGGTGCGGACGGTGTGCGGGTCGGGCTTGCGGCGCCCGAGCTCGTCGGAGTAGACGTGCGCGCCGATGAGGCCGTCGATGCCGAAGCGCTCCAGTTCCTCCCGCACGGCGCGGCCGCAGACCGTGTTGGAGACGATGCCGACCGGGACACCGCGTCCGGCGCAGGCCTCCAGGACCTCGCGCACGCCGCTGCGCATCCGCGCACGGCTCTTGGAGCGCGCGTACTCCAGCATGAGCTGGGCCGACTCGGCGAACAGGAACGCCCGGGCGTGCGGGGGCAGGTCGCGGCCGACCATGTCGTGCCAGAAGGCCCTCGGGGTGACCTCGGGGACGCGGCCGTCCTCGGCGGCGGTCGCCTTCCAGGCCCGGTAGCGCTCGCGTCCGGCGAGGACCAGGGCGAGGACCTCGTCGGGCGAGGCGGAGTACCCGGCGCGGTCCAGGCGTTCGGCCAGGCTCTCGGCGAAGGCCGCCTGGGCGTCGGGGGTGGGCTCGGACAGGGCGATGACACCGCCCTGGTCCAGGAGGAGCGCGCCGGGCCCGCGGGAGGGGCGGCCGGCGGTCCGGGCGGAGGGGCCCGGGGCGACGGGCCCGCGCGGCACGCTGCTCCGCAGCGGTTCGACCAGGCCCTCGGGGGTGTCGTAGACGGCGTCGGCGGCGGCGCGGACCGGGTAGGGCGGGGTGTCGGTGGAGTGGTGGCGGGTGATGACGGCGGCGCCCGCCCCCGCCCGCCGACCGGCCACCACGTCCCGGTCCCAGGTGTCGCCGACGTACCAGCACCGTTCGGGGACGGTGCCCAGGGCTCGGGCGGCCAGGCGGATCATCTCGGGGTGGGGTTTGCGGATGCCGACCTCGTCGGAGTACACCTGCACGCCGAAGTACCCCTCCAGCCCGGCGCTCCGCACGAGCTCGCGGTGGGAGCGGCCGGAGTGGGCGTTGGAGACCATGCCCACCCGCACGCCCAGGGCGTGCGCGCTCGCGAGGAGGTCGGCGATGCCGGGGCGCACCTCGTGCTCGGAGAGCAGGGGGGACATCTCGGCCAGGAGCCGGGCCCCGCTCCCGGCCAGGGTCTCGCGGGCCGGCCCGTCCAGGTCGGAGGCGAGGAAGTCGGTCCAGATGGTGCGGTGGTCCAGCTCCCGGGGGACGCGGCGGCGGCTCGCCGCGTTCTTCCAGTCCTTGAGGGCGGCCAGCCCCGCGTCGAGGGACGCGCGCACCGCGGCGGCGTCCGCCTCGTGGCCGGCGCGGGCCAGGACCGCGCACAGGTGGCGGGCGGCGTCTGCGCGCCCCTCGGGGCGCTTGCGCGTCTGGAAGACGACGCCGCCGAAGTCCAGGAGGAGGGCGTCGGGACGGTGCCGCAGGGCGGGGGTGACGGGTTCCACTGAATTCCTGCCTTTCCGGGCCTTCGCTCACCGACGACGCTAGGCAGGGCTCCGCACCAGGGGGCGGATGCCCGGTAGACGGACGGGGAACGCGTTTGGAACGTTCCAAATCCGCCGCCGCGGGCCGGTGCTCCTGGGCCACAATGGCGGGGTGGAAGCAGACGGCAAGGCGGGAGGCACCCGCGGACGGCGCCCCACCATCGTGGACGTCGCGGCGGCGGCGGGGGTGTCCAAGTCGCTGGTGTCGCTGGCCCTGCGCGGCGGCAGCGGCGTGAACCCGGAGACCGGGGCGCGCATCCTGGCCGAGGCGCGCCGGCTCGGCTACCGCTCCAACACCCTGGCCCGCAGCCTGGTCCAGGGGCGCACCATGATCCTGGGCGTCCTGCTGACCGACCTGGCCAACCCCTACCACACCGAGGTCGTCGCGGGGGTGGAGGAGGCGGCGGACGCCGAGGGGCTCACCGTCCTGCTCGCGCACGGGCGCCGCGACCGGGCCCGGCTGACCGAGCGGCTGGACTCGCTACTGCGGCTGAACGTGGACGGCGTGATCGCGGTGAGCTCGTGGCCGGAGTCCGACGCGCTCGCCGAAGCCGCCCGCCGGGTCCCGGTGGTGATGGTGGGGCGCCCCGAGCGGTTCACCCCGGGCGTGGACACGGTGGCCAACGACGACCGCGCGGGCGCCGAGGCCGCCGTGCGGCACCTGGCCGGGCTCGGGCACGAGCGGGTGGCGCACCTGTCGGGGTCGGACCGCCCGGCCTCGCGCGCCCGCCTGCAGGGGTACCGGGAGACGATGCGGGATCTGGGGCTGGAGCGGCACACTCTGGTGCGGCGCCCGGGCGAGGGGACGTTCGCGGACGCGGCCGCCGCGCTGCTCGACGAGGGGCCTACGGCGGTGTTCGCGGTCAACGACCTGGCCGCGCTGGCGGTGCTCGACGCCGCCCACGAGCGCCGCGCGGCCGGCCTGTCGGTGGTGGGCTACGACAACACCGCCCTGGCCCAGACCGTGCGCCCCCGCCTGACCAGCGTGGACCAGCCCCGCGCGGTGATGGGGAGGCTGGCGGTGGAGATGGCGCTGGAGCGCATGCGCGGCAGGACCGAGGACCGCCACGCGACCCTGGCGCCCCGCCTGGTCGAGCGGGCCTCGACGGGCCCGCCCCCGGAGGGGGACCGGCCGGCGGATCCGCCCTGAGGCCGGCCCCGGGGCCGAAACGAAGGCGGCCGGGCACCCGTGTCGGGTGCCCGGCCGCCTTCGAAACCGGGTGGAGCTATGGGGATTCGAACCCCAGACC